>NZ_CP029331.1:0-305932 GCF_003345255.1 Pseudothauera hydrothermalis
GTGAGCCAAGACTTCTGGTCCTTCTGCCTGTCGCGTCTCGAGCAGGAATTGCCCGCCCAGCAGTACAACACCTGGATCAAGGCACTTTCGGCCCGAGAAACGCACACCGCAGACGAACCCCGCATCGCTTTGCAGGCACCCAACCGTTTCGTGCTGCAATGGGTGCGCGAACGCTACCTGCGTCGCATCGTCGAGCTGGCCGCCGAGTTCTACGGTTGCGACCCGTCGATCGAACTCACCCTGCCGCCAGCCGGCAGCCCGCGTCCGGCGGTTTCGGCAAAACCGGCAACCGGATCGATCTCGGCCGCCAACATGCCCACCCCGGTCGGTGCCACCGCTGCCGCGGCACCCGTAGTGGTCAGTCCCCAGCCGGAACCCGAACCGGACATCTCGGCCGCCGACCTGGCTTACGAAAGAACCCGGCTGAATCCCGACTTCACCTTCGATACCCTGGTCACCGGCCGCGCCAACGATCTGGCCCGCGCAGCGGCGATGCAGGTGGCGCAAAACCCCGGCACCTCCTACAACCCGCTGTTCGTCTATGGCGGCGTGGGCCTGGGCAAGACCCACCTGATCCACGCCATCGGTAACGCGGTGCTGCGCCACAATCCGCGCGCCATGGTGCGCTATGTGCATGCCGAGGATTACTACGCAGACATGGTGCGCGCGCTGCAGCAAAACAGCCACGACGCCTTCAAGCGCTACTATCGCTCACTCGACCTCTTGCTGATCGACGACATCCAGTTCTTCAACCGCAAGAACCGCACCCAGGAAGAGTTCTTCCACGCCTTCAACGCGCTCACCGAGGCCAAGAAACAGATCGTCATCACTTGTGACACCTATCCCAAGGACGTGCAAGGCCTCGAAGACCGCCTGATCTCGCGCTTCGACTGGGGCCTCACGGTGCAAATCGAGCCTCCCGAGTTGGAGATGCGGGTTGCCATCCTGAAGAAAAAGGCCGAGGCGCTGCGTGTTACGGTCGACGACGATGTCGCCTTTCTGATCGCCAAAAATCTGCGTTCCAATGTGCGCGAGCTCGAGGGTGCGTTGAACAAGGTCGTGGCCTTCGCGCGCTTCAACGGGCGCGCTATCTCACTGGAAGTGGCCAAGGAAGCGTTGAAAGATCTGCTCAACGCCCACAACCGGCAACTCACCATCGAGCACATCCAGAAAACCGTGGCCGACTACTACAAGATCAAGGTCGCCGACATGCATTCGAAAAATCGCACCCGGGTGGTCGCGCGTCCGCGTCAGGTGGCGATGTGGTTGGCCAAGGAGCTCACCCCGATGTCGCTGCCGGCCATCGGCGAAGCTTTCGGCGGACGCGACCATACTACGGTGCTTCATGCGTACCGCACCATCGCCGAGCTGCGCTTGAGCGATGCGCAACTCAATCATGACGTTCATGTGCTGACCCAGGTTTTGCGCGGTTAAGCCCTCCGATCAACCTTTCTACAAAAAGACGCCATGCTCCTGCTCAACACCACCCGCGACGCCCTGTTGGCCCCGCTGCAATCGGTGGCCGGCATCGTCGAAAAGCGCCACACCCTGCCGATTCTGTCGAACGTGCTGATCGAAAAACAGGGCGATACCCTGACCCTGCTGGCCACCGACATCGAAATTCAGATCCGCACCACCACTGCCGGACACCAAGACGGAACGGATGCTGCCATTACCGTCGGAGCACGCAAGTTGCAGGACATTCTGCGCGCCCTGCCGGACTCGGCCATGGTGTCGATACTGCTCGACGACAAGCGTCTGACCGTAAAGGCCGGCAAAAGCCGCTTTGCGCTGCAGACCCTGCCGGCGGCCGACTATCCGCGTATGAGCCTGGCCGACGGCGACACCGTGCGCCTGACCCTCAGCCAGCGTACCTTCAAACGCCAGCTCGCCCAGGTGGCTTACGCCATGGCGCAGCAGGACATTCGCTACTATCTCAACGGCTTGCTGGTGATCGCAGATGGCGGCGAGCTGCGTATGGTGGCCACCGACGGCCACCGTTTGGCCTATGCCGCCAGCACACTGGAACAACCGGTCGAACAACGTACCGAAGCCATTTTGCCGCGCAAAACCGTGCTCGAACTGTCCCGTCAGCTTGCCGACAGCGACGATCCGCTGGAAGTCCAGCTCGCTGGCAATCAGGTGGTATTCCGCTTCGGTGCCATCGAACTGATCTCCAAGCTGATCGACGGCAAGTTCCCCGACTACGAGCGCGTGATTCCGCAAAACCACCCGCGCATGATCACCTTTGAGCGGGTGTCGCTGTTGGCCGCGCTGCAGCGGGCGGCCATTCTCACCTCCGACAAGTTCCGCGGTGTGCGTTTGGTCATCGGCGACGGCAGCCTGAAGATCGTGTCGACCAACACCGAACAGGAAGAGGCAGTCGAAGAATTGGAAATCGATTACCACGACCTGCCGCTGGACATTGGCTTTAACGTCACCTATCTGCTCGACGTGATGAACAACCTGTCATCCGAAAAAGTGGAGTGGCGCTTCAACGATGGCACCTCCAGCGCGCTGATCACCCTGCCTGGCAACGAGCATTTCAAGTACGTGGTGATGCCGATGCGCATTTGAGCGCGCTAAAAACCACCTGGGCCGCAAGGCCGCGGCCCGTCTTCCTGCACCAGGCAATGCAGGCGAGCCCACTGCTGAACCACCTCCGCGCAGCACTCGTTCTCTGGTAAAACCCAAAAAAGACCATGTCCGAACAGCACAACACGCCCACGACCTCTGCCAACGTCTATGACGAGTCCAGCATTCAGCAACTCGAAGGGCTCGAAGCCGTACGCAAGCGCCCGGGTATGTACATTGGTGACACCTCGGACGGCACCGGTTTGCATCACATGGTGTTCGAAGTGGTCGACAACGCCATTGACGAAGCCTTGGCCGGCCACTGCGATGAAATCGTGGTCACCATTCACGCCGACAACTCCATCTCGGTGGCCGACAACGGCCGCGGCATTCCGGTCGGCATCAAAATGGACGACAAGCACGAGCCCAAGCGCTCGGCAGCGGAAATCGTCATGTGCGTGCTGCATGCCGGTGGCAAATTCAACCAGAACAGTTACAAAGTCTCAGGCGGTCTGCACGGTGTGGGCGTGTCCTGCGTCAACGCCCTATCCAAGTGGCTGCGCCTGACCATCCGTCGCGATGGCAAAAAACATTTCATGGAATTCCGTCGTGGGGTGCCGGTCGATCGCGTCATCGAAGTGGTCGACGGCGTACAAGTCTCCCCTTTGCGCGTCACCGGTGAGACCACCAAGCGCGGCACCGAACTGCATTTCCTTGCCGATGAGGAAATCTTTGGCACCGTCGAATTTCACTACGAAATCCTCGCCAAACGCCTGCGCGAACTTTCCTTTCTCAACAACGGCGTCAAAATCCGCCTGATCGATCAGCGCACCGGCAAGGAAGAAGATTTTGCCTTTGCCGGTGGCGTGCGCGGCTTCGTGGAATTCATCAACCGCACCAAAACCGTGCTCCACCCGACGGTGTTTTACGCCGAAGGCAGCACCCGCATTCCCACCGGCGCAGGTCACGAGGCCGAACTGACGGTTGAAGTCGCCATGCAATGGAACGACAGCTACCAGGAACAGGTGCTGTGCTTTACCAACAACATCCCTCAGTCCGACGGCGGCACCCACCTCACCGGTCTGCGCGCCGCCATGACCCGGGTGATCAACAAATACATTGAAGAGAACGAGATCGCCAAAAAGGCCAAGGTCGACATCACCGGCGACGATATGCGCGAAGGTCTGGCCTGCGTGCTCTCGGTGAAGATGCCCGACCCCAAATTCGCCAGCCAGACCAAGATGAAGCTGGTGTCTTCCGAAGCACGTCCGGCAGTCGAAGAAGTGGTGGCCGGAAAACTGACCGACTTTCTGTTGGAAAACCCGATCGACGCCAAAACCATTTGCAACAAGATCGTCGAAGCCGCGCGAGCCCGTGATGCCGCCCGCAAGGCGCGCGAGATGACCCGCCGTAAAGGCGTGCTCGACGGTATTGGTCTGCCCGGCAAACTTGCCGACTGTCAGGAAAAAGACCCTGCGCTGTGCGAACTCTACCTGGTGGAGGGCGACTCGGCCGGCGGCTCGGCCAAGCAGGGCCGCGACCGCAAGTTTCAAGCGATCCTGCCGCTCAAGGGCAAGATTCTCAACGTTGAAAAAGCCCGCTTCGACAAGCTATTGCAAAGCCAGGAGATCGCCACACTGATCACCGCGCTCGGCACCGGCATCGGCAAAGACGATTACAAGCCCGAAAAGCTACGTTACCACCGCATCATCATCATGACCGACGCCGACGTCGATGGGGCGCATATCCGCACCCTGCTGCTCACCTTCTTCTACCGCCAAATGCCCGAACTGGTCGAGCGCGGCCACATCTACATCGCCCAACCGCCGCTCTACAAGATCAAGCACGGCAAAACCGAGCTCTACATCAAAGACGACCACGAGCTCAATAACCACCTGCTCAAGCTTGCCCTCGACGGCGCTGCGCTGCTGCCGCGCGAAGGCGCCGAACCGATTGCCGATGAAGCCCTGGGCGGCTTGGCACGCAGCTACCTGCTCGCCGAAGCGGTCACCCGGCGGTTGTCCGGCCTGATCGACCCGGAAGTGCTGCAGGTGATGCTGGCGCACAACATCGAAGTCAGCCTGGCCGACCAAGCTGCCGCACAAGCCTCCGCCGCCCGGATCCGCACCCATCTGCCCGATGGCATTGGCATCCGCGCCGAGTTCCATGATGAGACCGAAGCCTGGCGCCTGGTCATCGAACGCCTGCATCACGGTAACCGCAAGTTTGGCTGGATAGAGGAAGACTTCCTGGTCTCCAGTGACTACCGCAGCATCCGCAACGCCTCGGAGGCCATTGCCGGCCTGATCGGCCCCGGTGCCGAAATCCGCCGCGGGGATAAGCGCCAGCCGGTCACCCGCTTTGCCGATGCCATCGGCTGGCTGCTCAGTGAAGTCGAACGCGGCCTGACCAAACAGCGCTACAAGGGCCTGGGCGAAATGAACCCGGAGCAGTTGTGGGAGACCACCATGGACCCGGCGGTACGTCGCCTGTTGCGTGTTCAGATCGATGACGCCATCGCCGCCGACGAGATCTTCACCACGCTCATGGGCGACGATGTCGAGCCGCGTCGCGCCTTCATCGAAAACAACGCCCTGTACGCCCAAAACATCGACGTCTGAACACGCGGCGCCGGCCATTGGGCCGCGCGCGGGGGTTCAGCGTGGCTTGTGCACCTCTTGCTCTTCGCGTACTTCGCGAATCACCTCGCCTTCGATCACCACACCGCCGCCCGGTGCTGCGCGTCGTGGCGCTCGATTACGCATTTCGTACATTTGACTGCGCAATGCCCGGGTCTTCCACATGAACCAGCCCCAAAACACCGCGCCCACGGTGAGCAACACCGCAAACAACACCACTGAAAACATCAACGCCAACACGAACACGGCGCCAGTAACCACAGCCGCAACGATTTTCTGCCACAGGCTGAGCGGCTTACCGGAAGAAACAAAAACACGCCCGTAGCCAAATGGGCGGCGATAATTGGATGGCATGTCGATCCTTGTTTGGCTGCGTCATCGACGCGATGAAAAGTACGATTGTGAGTGCCGGCGGAGCGAAAAATTCCTCTCCTGATCGGTTTACCGATCACGCCTGCAAGCTCGCGCAGTCCGACAATAGCCTCAACCTACGCCAGACCCGCACTCAGATCATGCCCAGGACGCGTAACAGGGTAATACCGGCACTGGTGGTGAGCAATGAACCGACTGTGGTCAGTGCGACGATGTTGGCCGCCAGCGGTGCATTGCCGCCCATCGCGCGCACCATCACATAGCTGGCCGCGGCGGTTGGTGCCGAGGACATCAAGAGCAGCACGCCCAGCTCGATGCCGTGCAAACCGATCGCCACGCCGCCTGCCACGAACAGCAGCGGAATCGCCACCAGCTTGGCGACCGCGGCAAACAATGTGCTCGACAACTGGTCGCGCAAGCTGCGGAAATTGAGCGCAGCCCCGGTACATAGCAGGGCTAGCGGCAGGGTCAGGTCGGCGAAGTATTGCCCGGATTTCAACACGATTTGCGGCAGTTCCAGCCCACTTACCGACACCAGCAACCCGGCCAGGATACCGATGATCAGCGGATTGGTGGCGATGCCGCGCAGCATGCGCCCAATACCGCCTCCTCCACGCTGCAATGAGCGCTGCAAGGTAATGACCGACAACACATTGAACAAAATGGTGACCAAACCCAGGTACAGGGAGGCGGCGACCAACCCGGCTTCGCCATAAGCATTCACACAGTAGGCCAGGCCGATGATGCCCATATTGGAGCGGAACGCACCTTGGACCACCACACCACGGTCGCGTGCCGGTTCAATAAAACGTGCGGCCAACCATTCCAGCAACAGGAACACCACACAGGTAGCCGCCATACCGTAGCCCACCAGCACAAAATTGGCCGTCTCACCGATATGGGTCTGACTGATGCTGATAAACAGCAGCGCCGGCAGGGCGATATTGAATACCAACCGCGACCCGCTATCGACGAAGGCGTCGGTCAGCATGCCGATGCGTAGCAGCAGCACGCCCGCGCCAAGGATGACGAAAATCGGCCCGGTGACTGAGAACGAAAACGCCAGGATGTGCAGAAAATCGTTCATCCGTTCGCCTACCGGCCGTTCATCGCGCCAGTGCTGCCAGAATGCGCTGCGTCAGGCGTGCAGCAATCGGCAGGGCAATGTAGGCTGCCATCACTGCCAACGGCCAGGCGATCGCAAAGGCCCGTGCCCACAAAGCCAGAAAATCCGGACGCAGGCCAAGGTTGATGAGAGTAATCACCGCGGTCATCAAGAACGACATGATGGTCGCCATGATCACGGGTTGGATATGCTGGGGCTTGAGTTTCATAGTGTGATCCGGTCGCGGCCGGCATCTGTACGCAAAGTTGTCTATTGTGAGCGCTTTAGGCTGCCGCGCGCATCCGCAAAACCACCGAGTGGGTACCATTCAAAGCGCTAATCGACTGATTTTTTGCTAGAATTGCTAACACTTTGCCGCCTGCCCGGCTGGTCTGTGCCAGCGAGCCGGCGGTTTCGCTTTTTTCGCCGTCCGCACACCGATGACCGACACGCCTTCCCCCTACCCGCCCGAGCTGATGCGTGACGTTGCCCGTCGTCGCACGTTTGCCATCATTTCCCACCCCGACGCCGGTAAAACCACACTGACCGAAAAGCTGCTGCTCTTTGGCGGCGCAATCCAGCTCGCCGGCACCGTCAAAGCGCGCAAAAGCGCGCGCCATGCCACCTCGGACTGGATGGAGGTGGAAAAACAACGCGGCATCTCGGTGACCAGCTCGGTGATGCAGTTCGACTATCAGGACCACACCATCAACCTGCTCGACACGCCGGGCCACGAGGATTTTTCGGAAGACACCTATCGTGTGCTCACCGCAGTAGATGCCGCGGTCATGGTCATCGACGCCGCCAAGGGCGTGGAAGCGCAGACTATTAAACTACTTGAAGTCTGCCGCTTGCGCGACACCCCCATCATCACCTTCGTCAATAAGCTCGACCGCGAAGTGCGCGAGCCTTTCGATCTGCTCGCCGAAATCGAGGATGTGTTAAAGATCCAGTGCGCCCCGGTAACCTGGCCGCTGGGTATGGGCAAGGCCTTCCGCGGGGTGTACCACTTGCTAGAAGACCGTGTGCTGCGCTTTACACCGGGTGAAGAACGACGCACCGAGGCGGAAGTCATCCAGGGACTGACCAATCCCCAACTGGACGCGCTGTTTCCGATGGAAGTCGGCCCATTGCGCGAGGATGTGGCACTGATCCAGGGTGCCTCCAATCCGTTCATGTTGGATGAATTTCTCGCCGGCAAACAGACACCGGTTTTTTTCGGTTCCGGTATCAATAACTTCGGCGTCCAAGAAATCCTGCAGGCTTTGATCGATTGGGCGCCACCGCCACAGCCGCGGGATGCCGGCAGCCGTTGGGTACACCCGGCCGAAGAAAAGTTTTCCGGTTTCGTGTTCAAGATCCAGGCCAATATGGATCCCAAACACCGCGACCGCATCGCGTTTTTCCGCATTTGCTCCGGGCGTTATCAATCCGGCATGAAGGTCAGACATGTGCGCGCCGGCCGCGACATCAAGCTTGCCAATGCACTCACCTTCATGGCCAACGAGCGGGTGTTGAAGGATGACGGTGTGGCCGGCGACATCATCGGCATTCACAATCATGGCCAATTGCAGATCGGCGACACTTTGACCGAGGGCGAAGTGCTCGGCTTCAAAGGCATTCCCTATTTCTCGCCGGAACTATTCCGCGCGGCGCGCCTGCGCGATCCGCTGAAATCCAAACAGTTGCAAAAAGGTCTGCAAGAACTGGGCGAGGAAGGTGCGATTCAGGTTTTTGAGCTGGAAGGCGGCAACATGCTGCTGGGCGCGGTCGGCATGCTGCAATTCGAAGTGGTCGCCCAACGTTTGAAGGACGAATACAAGGTCGATGCGATCTTCGAGCCGGCCGACATTTACACCGCTCGCTGGCTGACCTTCCCGGATGAACTCACTCGACGCAACTTCGAACGAGAACAAGCGATGCGGATGGGCAAGGATGTGGACGGCAACCCGGTGTATCTGGCCAGCAGCCGTTACAACCTGGAGGTCACCATGGAAAAATGGCCGAAGGTGGGTTTCCACGCCACCCGCGAACACGGCCAGGTGCTGAGCTGAAAATTCCGCCGACCGGCAAAAAACACAGCCCCTGCTCGCAATGGCGGCCGTTCAGGCGCGACCGCCCAACTTGCCGATCAGCCCGCGCAGGGTCTCCTGCAGGTCGGCAGGCAGCACCACGATGCGCGAATTCTCGGAATCGCCGAGTTTTTCCAGCGCGGCAATGTATTTTTCTCCTAGCAGATAAAGCATCGGCGTAGTCTGTTCGCCAATGCTGGCGGTCACCCGGCGGATGGACTCGGCCGAAGCCTCGGCCAGCATGACCTGCGCATTGGCGTCGCGCTTGGCCGCTTCCAGGCGCGCTTCGGCTTCCAGAATGGCCGCCTGTTTTTCGCCTTCGGCCTTGGTCACCGCGGCTTTACGCTCGCGCTCGGCGGCCGCCTGCATTTCCATGGCGCGCTGCATCGACTCAGAAGGCTTGATATCCTGAATTTCCACCGACTTCACAGTTAACCCCCAGTCCACCGCTTCGTCGGCAATGCTCTCACGTAGCCGCGCCTTGATTTTGTCGCGCGAAGACAATGCCTCGTCCAGCTCCATTTCGCCAACGATCGAGCGCAGCGTGGTCATGATCAGGTTGCGGATGGCCTCGGAAAAGTCGGTGACCCCATAGACCGCCTTGACCGGATCGGTCACTTTGACGAAGGCAATGGCGTTGGTCAGGATCACCGCGTTGTCCCGGGTAATGACCTCCTGCTCCTGGACATCGAGAATGATGTCCTTGGTGACCAACTTGTAAGCCACCCTGTCCAGATAAGGAATGAGGATGTTCAGCCCGGGGCGCAGCGTAGCGTGATACTTGCCCAGACGCTCGACGATCCACTCCTCGCCCTGAGCCACCAGACGCACTCCCTTGGCAATCGTCACCAGCACGAATACCAAAATGGCGATAGCGATGAACAATCCTTCCGACATGAACACTCCCCAAAGACTCAGACCTTGCCCACTTTGACCAGACTGCCTTCCACGCTGAGCACTTTCACCCGTTCTCCTGCGGCAATCTCGGTGTCGGCCAAGCACGTCCATTCATCCGAGCCCAAGATGGGGCGCTGAAAACGCACCCGGCCACGTTGGAAAGGCGCCACCGACCCAACCAAAAGCCCGACCTCGCCAATGGCTTCGCCACTTGAGGTACCGGCCAGCGTTTTGTTTTGTGAGCGACGGAAAACCCTGAACCACAGCAGCGCCATTGCCACCGAGGCCATTACCCACAAGCCGATCTGCACTGCCAGGTCGAGCTGCGGGCCGATCAGCACAACCAGGCCGACCAGTATGGCGCCCAAACCAAACCAGATGATGTAGAAGGCCGGAATCGCCAGCTCCAGCAACACCAGCCCAAGACCGGCAAGCAGCCAGTACCACCATTGAAAGATCATCGGAGTACTCATTCCATGATGCTAGCGCATCTTGCTGCGCATCAGAATGGCGGATCATAGGCCATCGCCGGCATTGCCGACGCTGGCGGCAGCGCGGCCTTCAATTCGCCGCCCAGCGCTTCGACCAAAGCCGGCAGCAGCAGGCGCAACTCCCCGGTCATCAACGCGAAGCCTGCATCGAACAGTGCCTGGGCGTCGGTTTCCTTGTCGTCGAGCTGCTCGCGTACCACGTCAAGAAATTGCAGCCGCTTGATCTCGGTTTTTTCGGTCAACACAAAGCTCACCCGGTCGTCGAAAGTCAGCGCCAGCCGGGTAGGCAGTTTGCCAGCGGCCAAGTGCGCACGCACATCTTCGCCGTCCAGCGCATGGCGCACATAGCGCACCGCGGCTTTTTCATCAACCACCGAGCGCAGCTCGGCATCCTGGTCGATGGTGAAGTTGCCCGGCGCCTCGCCGCCGGCCAGCCAATCGGCCATCGCTGCCACCGGACCGCGTTCGGTACGCACCAACGACAACGGTAGCGCATCCAACGTTTGGCGCAACACTTCGAGCAAATCTTCAGCGCGGGTCTGGCTGGGCGCATCCACCCCCAGCCAGCCGTCCACCGGGTCGATCCACGCATACATCTTACGCCGCCGGGTAAAGGCGCGCGGCATCAGCTCCTGCTGCACCGCCTCCCGCAGTGCTTTCATCTGCTTGCGGCCGGGTTTGTAGCCCTGTTGCGCGGCAATCTCCTCTGCCCGCTCCTCGGCCACCTGACGCACAACGGAGGCCGGCAACAGCCGCTGCTCGATGCCGAGCGCAATCAACCACTGGCCGCCAACCGAGTGCACCAACTGCTCACTACCAATCGGCGACACCCAGCCGCGCGACTGCGGCTCCTGGCTGGCGCAAGGTAAAAAGCGCCGGCGCGCAAGTTGCGCATCGAGCGCTTCCAGGCCAATGTTCCACGGCGCCGGCAGGCGATAGATCTGTAGATTCTTGAACCACATAGATTGACTTATCGATTCTGGCTGGTGCTGGCAAACGAAACGCCTGTGCGGTACACCACAACAAGCGGGGGATAGCAATCAAGGTTTTGGTTACTGAAGTCGGCCGGCGGCGGCAATCATACGAATGACCCGCACGGTATCCAGATCGGATTCGTGATAGGCCGAACGTACGATCTGCGCCACCTGCGCATCCTCGTGCGCCGTTTCAGGCAAGGTGGTTGCGTACTGAAAACGCAAAAAAATTTCACCGGGTTGCGGCTCTTCGATACCGATGGTCAGACTGCCGCCGGCATGCTCGGCCGTGGGTGCGGATTCAAAGCGCATCCACTGCAAGGCTTGGTAGCTGACCCGGTCTTCGACCACTGCGCCGCCAAAGTGCAGCTCGCGCACCAAAGTGCTTTCGCCGCGCTCGCGGATCACGCAACGTTCCAGCCCCGGAAGAAAAGGCCGCGGATCCTCGGCCCGGCATAGCAGACCAAACCAGACTTCCTCACGGCTCAGCCGCGGTTGTGCCGGATCGGTAAGATCATTGACCTGAACCAAATGCTCAAACCTCATGCGCGCTCCATTGTATTGCGGCCGACAGTGTACCGTGATCATGGAAACGATGAGACGCGTTCTACAATCCTGCCATGAGACTCGAACGCATACTCCATTCCCAAGGTTTCGGCTCGCGCAAGGCCTGTCGCAGCATGATCCGCAACGGCCGGGTACGCCTTGCCGGCCGCATCATTGACGATCCGTTCGCTGAATTGTCCACCGAAGAGCTTGTTTTCACCGTCGATGAACAAACATGGTCTTACCGTGACAAGGCTTATCTGGTGCTGAATAAACCTGCCGGCTATGAGTGCTCTCATCGGCCGCAATGTCATCCCAGCGTGTTTGCTTTGTTACCCGCGCCACTGGTGGCACGTGGTGTGCAATGTGTTGGCCGGTTGGATCAGGATACCGCCGGGTTGTTGCTGCTCTCGGATGACGGCCAATTCATTCATCGCTGGAGCTCTGGCAAGAAAAACGTACCAAAGGTCTATGAAGCGAGCACTGCCGAGGCGGTGACCGATGCGCAAATCCAGGCTTTGCTGAGCGGCGTGCACCTGAATGGCGAACCGACGCCCGTCCATGCCGTGGCGTGTGAGCGCGTGGCCGAAAATACCTTACGCTTGACCGTGACCGAGGGCAAATACCATCAGATCAAACGCATGGTGGCAGCGGCTGGAAACCATGTCGAACGACTGCACCGCAGCAAAATCGGCGGCTTTGCTTTACCGTCCGATTTGGCGCGCGGCCAATGGCGTTGGCTGACCAATGCTGATGTTGCTGCGCTGGGGGCGTTTGTTTCGCCATAGGCAAGTGACTTCCGCTACACGCCAGGCTGAGTCATGGTGCACGCTGCAAGGCCGATGGCAGGATGTTTTGCGAGAGCGCCGGTTTTCTTTCTATTTTGAAGTCTTATATAAAAGACAAAGATGTAAATAGTTGTCCAAATTCTGTGGATAAGTCTTCGATCGACTTGTTATACCCGGACGTTAGTCATTTGATAAACAGTTGGTAACCCCACTGGACGGTTGTGGAGCGAATGTAGACCGAATTCACGCTTTGCCAATTGGCCTCGGTTACTCACAAGCGTTCCCCATCATATTCGAGCACTTGTCTACCTCATGATCCATCCCTCAGCTTTGGCCGCGCCCGATTGCGAAATTTTCTGCCAGGTTGTGGATAACTTTGGGGATATCGGCGTCTGTTGGCGTCTGGCCCGCGATCTCGCCAGTCGTGGCCTTGCGGTGCGGCTGTGGGTGGACGATTGGGCGACGTTGGCGCGTCTTTGTCCGCAAGCAGCCGACGAGACCGATGGAATCAAGGTCGCGGGCGTCGAGTTACGCCGCTGGGAGGCTGCGTTTGCGCCGGTGGAACCGGCCAGATTGGTGGTCGAGGCGTTTGCCTGCGAGTTGCCAGCCGCCCATCTTGCCGCCATGGCAGAACATCGACCCAAACCGGTGTGGATCAATCTGGAATATCTATCCGCCGAAGACTGGGTGGCTGGGGTGCATGGCATGGCTTCGCCCCATCCGCGTCTGCCGCTTACCAAATACTTTTGCGTGCCGGGTTTCGATGCTGCCAGCGGTGGATTGCCGCGCGGGCCGGGATTGATCGAAGCGCGCGCAACGTTTCAAGCCAACCCTGATGCGCGCAAGGAATTTTTGAGCGTTCATGGCGGTGCTCCCGCGGCAGACGCTTTGGTGGTTTCCTTGTTTGCCTATGACCATGCGCAGCTAGCTGAACTTTTGGCGGTCTGGTGCGCCGGGCCGCGGCCGATGTGTCTGCTGGTGCCGGAAGGCCGCATCGTCTGCGACCTTGCCGCAGCGCTCGAACTGCCCCAACTTACCGTTGGTGACCGGGTGGTGCGCGGTGCGCTGGATCTGCGGGTGATTCCTTTCACCGATCAGGACGGCTATGACCGCTTGCTATGGTCCTGCGACCTGAACTTTGTGCGCGGCGAAGACTCCTTCGTGCGTGCTCAATGGGCGGCGTGCCCTCTCGTCTGGCAGAGTTATCGGCAGGCCGACAATGCCCATCATGTCAAGCTCGAGGCCTTCTTGCGGCGTTACTGTGCCGGACTGGAGCCGATCGCCGCGCAGCCGCTACAAGCGTTTTGGCAGGCGTGGAACGGAATGGGCGGCACTGAAAAGGGGAACCCTGCCAGTCCCGCGGATTGCTGGCCGGCCTTTGCCGAAGCGTTGCCCGCACTGAGCGCGCATGCCAGAAGATGGGCGAAGACACTCTCCGAGATCCCCGACCTTGCCGATACGCTGGCGAACTACCTTAAAGAAGCTTTAAAATGTTGAGTTTTTAATACCTTGCAGTGGCCGTTGCTGCGGCCACACCGATCTCAGAGACCCTAGGGAACAGCATGAAAACCGCACAGGAACTGCGCTCCGGCAACGTAATCATGGTCGGCAACGACCCGCTTGTAGTTCAAAAGACCGAATACAACAAATCCGGCCGCAACGCTGCGGTCGTGAAGATGAAGCTGAAGAACCTGCTCACCGGCGCACCGTCCGAATCGGTGTACAAGGCCGACGACAAGTTCGAAGTCGTCCAGCTCGATCGCAAGGAAGTGACCTATTCCTACTTTGCCGATCCGATGTATGTGTTCATGGACGCCGACTACGAGCAGTACGAAGTCGAAGCGGAAAACATGACCGACGCACTCAAGTATCTGGAAGATGGCATGCCGTGCGAGGTGGTGTTCTACAACGGCAAGGCAATTTCAGTGGAATTGCCGAACTCGGTGGTGCGTGAAGTCACTTACACCGAACCCGCGGTCAAAGGCGACACCTCCGGCAAAGTGCTCAAGCCGGCCAAGATTGCCACTGGCTTCGAATTGATGGTGCCGGCCTTCGTCGAAATTGGCGATAAAATCGAAATCGACACCCGTACCGACGAGTATAAAAACCGGGTGAAATGACCCTCACGCTGCATCCGCGCAGGCCCGCGTAAGCGGGCCTTGTTTTTTGGGCCGATCAGGGATGTCCGCGCTTGAAAATGGAACCAAAGTCTGTAGTTTGAGATCGACCCGCAGACGCAAGAACACCCCACAGCCCAGGAGTGAGCATGAAACCCCTTACGGCAAGCTTCGTGGCGATCATCGCGCTCAGCCACGCGGCCTGTTCCGATCCCAACCCGCCCGCACAGCAGACAGTCAAACCGGCTGCGCTCGATACTCAGCCGCCAGCGCCAGTGGTCGAGCGCCAACTTTCGTCTGCAGCGACTGCAACCGAGCACGCCGCAACCCCGCACCGGCCGCCAGTTCATGCGCTGCCCGATCCAGCGACTGACAAGGCTGATGATGAAGCCGCCCGGGTTTTGCGCGACCGCGATGCCAAGCAGGCCACTGAGGAAGCAGCCCGGCGCATCATCGATGCCGCGCGCGAGGCGGTCAAGGCGGTGCGTCAATCGGCCGCCCCGGTAGCGGAACCGCTTACCGAGTAAGCCGCGCGCGGCCCGGATCACAAAACCCCAAAACGCAAACGACCGCTTTTCGATGCTCAAAAAATCCGCTTGCATCCGCATTCGCGGCGCCACTCAGAACAATCTGCGCCGGCTCGATTTGGATATTCCGCTCAATCGCTTGCTGGTGGTCACCGGGGTATCGGGTTCGGGGAAATCATCGCTGGTGTTCGACACGCTTTACGCTGAAGGTCAACGTCGCTACGTCGAAACTTTTTCACCGTACGCACGCCAGTTTCTCGACCGCCAAGACAAGCCGCAGGTCGAACGCATCGAGGGTGTGCCGCCGGCGATTGCCATCGACCAGAGCAATCCGGTGCGCACTTCGCGCTCCACAGTGGGCACCATGACCGAGCTGGCCGACCACTTCAAACTGCTCTATGCCCGTGCCGCCCATTTGTACTGCCGCGGTTGCGGCGCACCCGTGGTGCGCGACACCCCGCAGAGCATTGCCGAGCGCTTGTGTGAGCGTGCCGCAGCGGCCGGCGATCCGCGCCTGGTGATTGGTTTTCCGGTCACCGTGCCGGAAAACTATTCCGAGGCGGAGGTACTTGCTCTGCTCGAGCGGCAAGGCTACAGCCGCATTCATGCTCGCCAGGGCAGTACCCTTTATGTGGTCCAAGATCGATTGCGCATCTCGCAGGCTGAACCCAGCCGACTGATCGAGGCACTGGAAACCGCGCTGCGTCATGGTCAAGGGCGCTTGACGGTCTATGCCCAGAGTGCAGAGGGCGAAGCCCAATGGCGTTACTCGGCCGATTTGCATTGCGCCGACTGCGACATCCACTACACCGAACCCACCCCCGGGTTGTTTTCTTTCAATTCGCCGATCGGCGCATGCGAAACCTGCCGCGGCTTTGGGCGGGTGATTGGGGTCGATTACGCGCTGGTGATCCCCGATGACAGCAAAACCTTGGCTGAAGGTGCGGTAAAACCTTGGCAAAGCCCCAGTTTCCGCGAATGCCAAGAGGATATGGCGAAAATGGCCAAAAAGTACGGCGTGGCCATGGACGTGCCCTTTCGCGATCTGCCCGAAGAACATCGCCAATGGGTGCTGGAAGGCGATCCCGCGTGGAAGGGCTGGGATGCCTCCTGGCCGCATCGATGGTATGGCGTGCGCCATTTCTTCGACTGGCTGGAAAGCAAGGCCTACAAGATGCACATCCGGGTGTTGTTATCGCGCTACCGCAGCTACACCGAATGCCCGACCTGCCGTGGCGCCCGCCTCAAACCGGAAGCCTTGTTGTGGCGGCTGCCGCTGGACGACGGCAAGGGCTTGGCCATTCATGAGTTGTTTGCCTTGCCCATCGACCGGCTGCGCGCAGCGATGGAGGCCTTCGCCGGATCGGACCGTGCGGTGCGCACCGGCGCCACGGAGGCCACCGCGCTGGTGCTGGGTGAAATCCGCAGCCGTTTGCGGTATTTGACCGAGGTCGGTCTTGGTTATCTTACTTTGGACCGCCAATCGCGCACGCTCTCCGGCGGCGAGGTGCAGCGCATCAATCTGACCACCGCGCTGGGCGCTTCGCTGGTCAATACTTTATTTGTACTGGATGAGCCCTCCATCGGCCTGCATCCGCGGGATATCGGCCGTATTCTCGGGGTGATGACCCGGCTGCGCGATGCCGGCAACACCCTGGTGGTGGTCGAGCATGATCCGCAGGTCATGCTGGCGGCCGACGAGCTGCTGGAAATCGGCCCCGGCCCCGGCGAGCGCGGCGGCAACATCGTCGCACGCGGCAGCCCGGCGACTATCGCTGCAAACCCCAATTCGGTCACCGGTCCCTGGCTGGCCGGCCACAAACGGCTGGATAGTCGTGCCCCCCGGCAGGTGGATGAGCGCACCCCGCGCCTGATCCTGCGCGGCGCGCGTCAACACAACCTGGCGGGGATCGACGTCGCCTTTCCGTTGCAACGCCTGGTGTGTTTGACCGGGGTGTCCGGTTCGGGCAAATCCACGCTGATTCAGGACATCCTCTATCCGGCGCTTGCCAAGCATTTCGGTGAAGGCAGCCAGACACCCGGTGCGTTTGACGCTTTGGAGGGCGTACAGCATCTTGGCGGCGTGGTAATGGTGGACCAGTCGCCCATCGGTAAAAGCTCGCGCTCCAATCCGGTGAGCTATGTCGGCGCCTGGGACCCGATCCGCAACCTGTTTGCCGCGCTGCCGGAGGCCAAAGCACGCGGCTATTCCCCCGGCACTTTCAGCTTCAACGCCGGCAGCGGGCGTTGTCCGACCTGCTCCGGCTCGGGCTTCGAGCATGTGGAGATGCAGTTTCTCTCCGACGTCTGGCTGCGCTGCCCGGATTGTGACGGCCGCCGTTACCGCCCACAGGTGCTGGAACTGCAATGGCGGGGTAAGTCAGTGGCCGATGTGCTGGATCTGACCGTGCGTGAAGCGCTGGATTTTTTTGCCGACCAGCCCAAAGTGCATACCGCGCTCGCGCCGCTGGTGGCGGTGGGACTCGATTACCTGCGCTTGGGGCAGCCGGTGCCGACCTTGTCCGGCGGCGAGGCACAGCGCCTCAAACTGGCCGGTCATCTGGCCGAAGCCGCGCAGAAAAAGGGCATTGGGCGCAATTCCGGTAAAGCGGATGGGCCTGGATTGCTTTTTCTGTTCGACGAGCCCACCACCGGTTTGCATTTCGAGGATGTCGCCACCCTGCTCGGCGCCTTCGATACCTTGCTGGCCGCCGGCCATTCGCTGGTGGTCATCGAACACAATCTGGATGTGATCGCTGCGGCCGACTGGATCATCGATCTCGGCCCCGAAGGCGGCGACCGGGGCGGGCAGATCGTTGCCGAAGGCACACCCGAGTGCATACGCCAGCACCCCGCTTCACACACCGCGGCGGCCTTGCGTGACTATTCAAGGGCGCTGGCCGACACCCGCGCCCGTGCATGCGCCGCGGTGGCCGAAGTGCCGGCGCAATACCGTACAGCGGCCGCGCCGGCGATCGACATCCGTCACGCCCGCGAACACAACCTTAAAAATATCAGTTTGCAGATTCCGCGCGATCGGTTCACCGTGGTCACCGGCTTATCCGGTTCGGGCAAATCCACGCTGGCTTTCGATATCGTTTTCAGCGAAGGTCAGCGCCGCTACCTGGAGTCGCTCAACGCCTATGCCCGCCAGTTCGTTCAACCCGCCCGCCGGCCGGATGTGGACGGCCTGTTCGGCATCCCGCCCACGGTGGCCATCGAACAGCGCACCAGCCGTGGGGGGCGCAAGAGCACGGTGGCCACGCTGACCGAGATTCACCCCTTTCTGCGCCTGCTCTACACCAAGCTGGGCACCCAGTACTGTCCAAGCTGCCATGTGCCGGTCACCCCGCAAACCTTCGAGGCCATCGCCGCGCAGATTCTGCGCGACTTCGACAGCCGCGCGGTGGAGTTGCTCGCCCCGCTGGTGGTAAACCGCAAGGGCCTCTACACCGAACTGGCGCGCTGGGCCAAGGGCAAGGGCTACACCCTGCTGCGGGTCGATGGCGAAGATCTACCCACCAACAAGTGGCCGCGCCTGGACCGCTACAAGGCACACGACATCGATTTGCCGCTCGGTATGCTGGTAGTCGGCCCGGCGCAGGAAGCTGTGCTGCGCGCCCAGCTTGCTGAAGCCCTGGCGCACGGCAAAGGGGTGGTGAAGGTGCTGGAACGGCGTCAAGTCGGCGCCCGTCCGGTGACCTTCTCCACGCTGCGGGCCTGTCCGTGTTGCGGGACCAGCTTCCCGGAACCCGACCCGCGCCTGTTCTCCTACCACGCCAAACATGGCTGGTGCCCGGACTGCTATGGCACCGGTCTGAAGCTCAGTACCAAGGTGGATGATCCGGAGGCGCTGGATTTTGGCGAACTGGAGGCGGTCACCGACCAGCCCTGCCCAAGTTGCGGCGGCGCGCGCCTCAATCCGGTGGCACGCGCGGTGCGTTTCCGCGACTACGGTCTGCATCGGCTGGTCGCATTATCGGTGGAGCAGGCCGCAGCGTTTTTTGCCAAGCTCCAACTGACCGGACGCGAAGCCGAGATCGCTCGCGATCTGGTCGCCGAGATCCGCAGTCGGCTCGATTTTCTGCGTCGGGTCGGTTTGGGCTACCTGGCGCTGGAGCGCGCCGCGCCCACGCTCTCCGGGGGCGAGGCGCAGCGCATCCGCCTGGCCGCCCAACTCGGTTCCAATCTGCGCGGGGTGTGTTACATCCTGGATGAACCGACCATTGGCTTACACCCGCGCGACAACCAAATGTTGCTCGACACGCTCGAAGCGCTGCGCGATGCCGGCAACACCCTGTTGGTGGTCGAGCACGACGAGGACACCATCCGCCGGGCCGACCATGTCATCGACCTGGGACCCGGCGCCGGCGTGCGTGGCGGCCGCGTGGTGGCCCAAGGCCGCCTGGCGGCGCTGATGGCTGAGCCCGAGTCGGCCACCGGACGTTATCTGCGTGCGCCGCTAGTTCATCCGATGGGCGCGCGTCGCGCGGTGACGCCCGATCATCCAGCCATCGAAGTGATCGGCGCGCGGCTTCATAATTTGCAGGAGGTGAGCGTGCGTTTGCCGCTCGGCCGTCTGGTGGTGGTGACCGGGGTGTCCGGTTCGGGTAAATCCACCTTGATGCGCGACATTTTGCATGCCAACCTGGTGCGCCTGCTGGGTCGTGCCGACCCGGCGGGGCCGCGCAAAGGCCGTACCGCTGAACAAGAAAACCCGGCGCCAATCGCTTGCCGAGCCCTCGTCGGCTGGCAGCAGGTCGGACGCGTATTGGAAGTGGACCAAACACCCATCGGCAAAACCCCGCGTTCCTGCCCCGCTACCTATATCGGCTTCTGGGACGCTATCCGCAAACTGTTTGCCGACACCTTCGACGCCCGTACCCGTGGCTGGAACGCCTCGCGCTTTTCCTTCAACACCGGCGCCGGGCGCTGCCCGGCCTGCGAAGGCCAAGGGCAGATCACCGTGGAGATGAATTTTCTGCCCGATGTGAAAACCCCCTGCGAAGTCTGCGGCGGAGCACGTTTCAACCCTGAGACGCTGACGGTACGCTGGCGTGACAAAACCGTGGCCGACGTGCTGGCGATGCCGGTCGATGAGGCGGTGGCGTTTTTTGCCGCGCATCCGGCCATTGCCCATCCGCTACAGCTTTTGCAGGATGTGGGTCTTGGCTACCTGACGCTGGGTCAGCCCAGTCCAACGCTTTCCGGTGGCGAGGCGCAGCGCATCAAACTGGTTGCCGAGCTGGCCAAAGTGCGCGGCCGTGGCGCCGGTTCGGCCAACAGCGGCGCTCGCCTGTTGCCGGCCGACAAGCACACCGTATACGTGCTCGATGAGCCTACCGTGGGCCTACACATGGCCGATGTCGAAAAGCTCATCCAGGTGTTGCAGCGTCTGGTCGATGCCGGGCATACGGTCTGGGTGATCGAGCATGATCTGGACCTGATCGCCGAGGCGGACTGGATCGTGGACATGGGTCCGGAAGGCGGCGATGGCGGCGGTAGGGTGGTGGCTGAAGGTCCGCCTGAAGTCATTGTCGCCGCCGAAGGCTCGCACACCGGACGCTACCTGGGAGAATTCCTGGCCGCACGCGCCGGGAACCGAAGCGCGCAGCGCTGATCCATCAGGCATTGATCGCAACGCACAAGAGGATCGTATCGATGAATCGCAAACGTATCCGCGTCTGGGATTTACCCACCCGCTTGTTTCACTGGTCCATGGTGGCGGTGGTGGCCGGGGCCATCTTGACCGGGCTCAATGGCGGCAACATGATGGTTCACCATCAGCGCTTGGGCGTGATCCTGGTGGGCCTGATCGCTTTCCGCCTGGCTTGGGGATTTCTCGGGTCGCACACCGCACGTTTTGGCAGTTTTGTGCGTGGACCCGGCGCCATCGCGGCCTACCTGCGCGGCCAATGGCATGGCATCGGTCACAATCCGCTCGGTGCGTTATCGGTACTGGCCTTGCTTGCGCTGTTTGGTTTCCAGGCCATAAGCGGACTGTTTGCCAACGACGACATCGCTTTCGAAGGGCCTTTGCGCACCCTGGTCGATAAATCCACCAGCGACTGGATTACCGGCATTCATGCCAGCATGCTGTGGTGGTTGCTGGCACTGGTGGCGCTGCATGTCGGGGCCGTGCTGTTTTATGCGCATGCGAAAAAGGACAACCTGGTGCGCCCGATGCTGACTGGCTGGAAAGAAGTAGACGACACGGTCGAAGATCCCCCCCGTCGCGGGGGTCTGCTCAACTTTCTGATCGCACTGGCAATCGGTGTCGTGGCCGCCTGGGTGGCCGCCGGCGGACTGCTGCCGCCCCCGCCCCCGCCGCCCGATCCGGCCACCTTGCCCAGTTGGTAAGACTTTCTTTGCGCGACCGCAAATCGCGCGGAGGTAAAAGCAAATGGCCGCCCTCGGGCGGCCATGTTGGTGTGAGCCGGTTACGGTTTATTTGGCGCGGAACTGGTCGTGACAGGCTTTGCAGGTCTCGCCAACCTTACCGAAGGCCGCCTTGATCGCGCCCTGGTCGCCGGTGGCCGCGGCGGCGGCCAGTTCATTGGCGGCGGCGTTGAAATTGCCGGCCAGCTTGCCGACTTCCTGCATGTTTTGGAAAAACTCCGGTTTCACCTTGGTTTCATGAAAGCCACTGCCTTTGTCGCTGCCGGGAGGATAAAGCGCCCCCATGCCCGAATTGGCCACCGCGGCGATGACGTTGGCAGCGGCAACGATCTGCTCCTTGTTGAACGGTACTTCACCATCGACCACCTGGGCCTTGATCTTGCCCATGTTCCAACTCATGAAGGCGTAACCGGCTTGACGGAACTTAATCGCGTCTTCGGTTTTCATTTGGGCAAACGATACGGTGGCAATCGACAGGGTCGCGATGCCAAGCACCGCGCCAGCGAGGCGTTTTTTCATGGATGACCTCTCGATGTGTTTGTGGTTGGAAAACTGTCCGGGATCGCGCACAACCGGCGCGCTTGCCCGGCGCAGCTACGATCCCGGTCATGCAAAATGGTTCAGGCGGGTTAGTGTATCAGTGTTTTTGAATATTCGTTAACCGATGCAAACACCGAACCGCATGGCCACACCAGTCTAAAGGATTTGCGGCCGCGGCCGTAGATCATGGCAAACTGGCATTGAAGACCGGCTGATCGCTCGGCCGGCAACAGGAGTAAATCATGCGTCGCCTTGCCGACATGCCCATTTGGTTTCGCTTGACCGCCGCAATCTGGCTGATGTTGGTCCTGACCTGGACCACGATGATCATCTGGGAGACTCAGGTGAACAAAGAAACGGCCATCGAGCAGGCAAAAGACTTTGCCATGACTGTCAATGAGATGACCATGGCGGGCTTGACCGGCATGATGATCACCGGCACGGTGGATCAGCGCGATGTCTTCCTGGATCAGATCAAAGAGCTTTCCGCGGTGCGCGACCTCAAAGTGCTGCGCGGCGAAGCCACCGCCCGCCTGTATGGTCCGGGTCATGCCGCCGAACGCCCCACCGATGCGGCCGAAAACGCCGCGCTCGAAAGCGGTGAGGCGGTCATGCGGGTAGAGCGCGACGAGCAATACGGCGAACATTTGCGCGTGGTGCTGCCGGCGCGGGCCTCGGCCAACTACCTGGGCAAGGACTGCCTGGTTTGCCACCAGGTACCCGAAGGCACCGTGCTCGGGGCGGTGAGCATGCGTATTTCGCTCGACAAGGTGAATGCCGCGGTCGAAAGCTTCCGCAACAAAATTTTCATTTTTGCGGTATTGGTCTCGGTGCCGCTACTTGGCTTCGTCGTGCTTTTTGTGCGCTCTTTCGTCACCCGGCCGTTGTCCAACCTGACCGACAGCCTGTCGGACATCGCCCGCGGCGAAGGCGACCTGACCCGTAGACTGGACGTGCGCGGTCAGGACGAGATCGGTCACACCGCCAACACTTTCAACCAGATGATGAGCACCATCGGCGGCCTGGTGAAGCAGGTCAGCCAGTCAGCCGAGGCGGTCGCCCAGTCGGCGCGCAGTCTGTCGCAAAGTGCCGCGCGGGTAGCGGAAAGCTCCCATCGGCAGAACGATCAATCGGTCAATGCGGCCAGCGCGGTCGAAGAAATGCTAGGCAATATCACCCACATTGCCACCAGCACAGAAGAAGTGCGCAGCCGCTCGCGCGAAAGTCTGGCGCGCTCGCACGAAGGCAAAAACAGTCTGGAACAATTGATCGCTGAAGTCAGTCAGGTCCAGGAAGCTGTGCGCCATATGGCCGATTCGGTGGCGGCTTTCGTCGACTCCACCCAGTCGATCACCACCATGACCCAGGAAGTGCGCGAGATCGCCGAACAGACCAATCTGCTGGCGCTCAATGCGGCCATCGAGGCCGCGCGCGCCGGAGAACAGGGCCGCGGTTTTGCGGTGGTGGCCGATGAAGTGCGCAAGCTGGCGGAAAAATCCGCCCGTTCAGCCAGCGAAATCGATGAAATCACTCAGCAAATCACCCGTCAGTCGCAGTCGGTGCAACAATCCATCCAGCGCGGCATGGCCCATCTGGAATCCAGCCGCAAGGCCGCAGATGTGGTATCCGGCGTACTCGACGCCGCCAATGCCTCGGTCACCGAAGTGGGCGAAGGACTCGATCGCATCGCCAGCGCCACCGCCGAACAGCGCCGCGCCAGCGAACAAGTCACCTCCAGCATCGAGGCGATTGCCTCGATGGCCAAAGAAAACAACCGCGCCATAGAAGATACCGTACAAGCCGCCCGGGAACTCGAGCGCCTGGCCGCCGGGTTACAGGAGTCGGTTTCAAGGTTTCGGGTTTAACGCGCTTTAACAGGCCGTTGAAAAACGTAGCGAGGATGGCCAGATGCAAGGCGCACGGAGCGCAGCGACCGAGACATATCAAATAGATAGGCGAGGAAGCGAGCACCGCGCAACGCCGCAGATGGCCCACCGCAGTAGTTTTTCAACGGCCTGTTAAGCCTACAAAAGACCCCGGCCTTCAGGCCGGGGTTTTGCACTTGAGATGAACTGTGTTGCGGATTACCCAATACGTACCGGCACGAACAAGCGGGCGTCGCCGCGCTGGATCAGCAGGGCGAAGCGGTTGCCGGCGGCGGCGACCAGTTTGCGGAACTCGTCGACGGTGCGTACCGGTTGGTTGTTGAGCGCAAGGATGATATCGCCAGGGCGTAGGCCGGCGCGGGCGGCGGGGCCGTTGACCTGCTCGACCGCCAGGCCACCGGCAATGCCGAGCTGATCGGCTTCTTTTGGCGTGAGTGCACGCGCGGCCAGCCCCAAGCGGCCGCCGGTGTTTTCACTGCCGGTCGATTCGGTGGCGGCCAGGGTCTCCCCGCCCATCTCGCCGAGTACTGCACTGACTTCGCGGCTGCGGCCGTCGCGCCACAGTTGCAGGCGTACTTTGCTGCCCGGGCGCTTTTCGCCGATCAGGCGCGGCAAATCGGCCGAGTCGGCCACTTCGACGCCATCGACGGCCAACACCACGTCACCGGGGCGGATGCCCGCCTTTTCAGCCGCGCTGCCGGGTTCCACACTGGACACCAAGGCGCCTTTGGGCTTGTCCAGGCCGAACGATTCGGCCAGCTCACCGCTGACTGCCTGGATGGTGACGCCCAGTTTGCCGCGCTGCACACGACCGAATTTGACCAGTTGATCCTTGACGTTCATCGCCACATCGATCGGGATGGCGAAGGAAATCCCCATGAAGCCGCCGGATCGCGAGTAAATCTGCGAGTTGATGCCGATGACTTCGCCGGCCAGGTTGAACAGCGGACCGCCCGAGTTGCCGGGGTTGATCGCCACATCGGTCTGGATGAAGGGCACGTAGTTTTCATCCGGCAGACGACGCGCTTTGGCGGAGATGATGCCGGCGGTGACGGTGTTGTCGAAGCCGAAGGGCGAGCCGACCGCCATCACCCATTCGCCCACGCGTGCGTGTTCAGGATCGCCGATTTTCACCGTGGGCAGGCCAGTGGCATCGATTTTCAGCAGGGCGATGTCGGTGCGCCGGTCGGTGCCCACCACCTTGGCTTTGAATTCGCGCTTGTCGGTCAGGCGGACGGTGACATCGCTGTCACCTTCGCCGACCACATGGGCATTGGTCAGCACATAACCGTCCGGGCTGACGATGAAGCCGGAGCCGATGCCACGGCTGATCCTCGGGCCGGCGCCGGGCTGGCCCGGCATGCCGGGCAGCGGCACGCCAAAGCGGCGCAGAAAATCGTAGAACGGGTCGTCGGCAAACGGATTGCCTTCGGCCATCGGAGCGTTGGTTTGGGTGACCACGCTGATGTTGACCACCGCAGGGCCGACTTTTTCCACCAGATCGCCGAAATCGGGCAGGCCGTAGCGTCCGGGGCTGAGGGGGGCGGCCGGTGCGCTGACCGTGTCGCTGGCATGGGAGGACGAGACCGTGAAGCCTTCGGGCAGGCAGGCCGAAAGCGCCAACACCAGGCTACTGGCAAGGATCAGGTTTCGCATCGTGGTTGTTTTCCGCGTTGGTTGATGACAGGGCCTTGGACGTGAAACGATTCAGGCCGTTCCCAGTAATCCTAGCTGGGGTTGCCACGGCGCGCTTCAAGTCCAATGTGCGCGGCGCTCAAAAGCTTGCATGAAGGCTCAGATGAATCTGTCTGCCGACTTCGGTGGCCGGTTCTTCGCCGCGGACAAACTGCAAGGGGCGGTGGACCAGTTCCTGATGGCGGCCAGCCAAGTTGATGCCGGACAGGCGCAGTTCCACCGGTGTAGTGCCCAGCCGCAGGCTGCGCGCCACGCTGAAATCCACGGTGGTGTAGGCCGGGACCCGGTAACGGAAACCTTGCACATAACCCGAGCCGGCCTCGATCGGCCCCATACGCAGCACGCTCAGCGACCCCGACCATGCACCCCAGCGTTGCAGCCAAGTGAGCCCGGCGGTGTAGGGCGCCACGCTGTCGCGCACCGCGCGTTCGCTGCTCGATGCGTGGATCAGGGTGTGGTTGAAGATCAATTCGCCCTCGGCCCACGGGCGCAAGCGTAGCTGGTACTCCAGGCCGTTGAGCCGTACCGGGTGCGGGTGGTTTTGCCAGCGCGTGGAGCCCAGAATCTGCTGGATGATCGGCGGAGCGGTCACCGGCAGCCCATCGACCCATAGTGGATCGGTCTGCGTGACCGCGCTGCGCAAGATCAAGTCCTGGATGCGCTCATGGAAAATCCGCAGGTCGAACAGACCGGTACCGTCTTGCAGCACGTCCAGAAAGCCGATTTCGAATGCATCGATACGCTGCGGCTGGATGTTTGGATTGGGCCGGAAACGATAATTGAGCACCTCGCCTCGGTGCACGATGCGCACGTCGGCTTCGCGCTCGAACAAGGTGGGCTGGCGCCAGGCACGGGACCAACCGGCACGCCAGGTGCGACCGCCACCCGCCTGCCAGTTCAGGAACAGGCGCGGTGCCAAGCGCAGTCGATCCTCATCGATGTGTTCGGCCATGGCGCCGGCGTTGAGCAGCCAGGCAGGCGCCAGACGCCATTCCAGATTGGTGAAGATCCGCCACTCACGCTGGCTTTGCGCGGGTTTGCCATAGAACAGGAACGGGGCGTCCAGCCAGTCGCGCCGCCATTCCACGCCCCACAGCGCCTGCAGGTTGTCATGGGTGCGCAGCCGATGTTGAAGCTCGATGTTGTCGCGCCGACTGCTGCGGTTGTTATCGACCGGGATGCGCTTGGCATCCAAGAGATAGGCGCGGGCGGCCGGATCGGTGACCAGCCCGATGTTGCGGCTCGAATCGACGAACCATTCATCCACCGTGCGCTCGCGGTTGTGGTAATAGGACAGTGACCATTCCTCCTCCGGACCTGGGCTAAACCGCCAGCGCAGGTGCAGGCTGCGGTCCAGATGGCGGGCAGTACGCATGCCGCTGCTGTCGAACAACACGTCCGCGTAGCCCATATCGCGTTCGCCTTCGCTCAGACCGGCGTTCAGGGTCAGCTCGCTTCGTGTGCTCAAGCGTAAGTCACCGCGCAGGTTGAGCACCCGTATGTCGCGCCCGTCGTGGGTGCCGGGCATGCCATGATCATGTTGCCGATGGGCGCTCAGACGCAAACCCAGCGGACCGTCGCGCAAAACCAGGCGTGCGCTGGCGTCGGCAATGCCGTGGCTGCCTTGCTGCACACGCACTGAATGGCCGCCCTCGGCGGCGGTGTGGCGGGTGATGATATTGACGACGCCCAAAAAGGCATTGGCGCCATAGGCGGCCGAATCCGAGCCGCGCACCACCTCGATGCGCTCGATATCGTCCAAGGTAATCGGCAGTGCGTTCCAATCGGCACCACCAAAGTAATAAGGCGAATACACCGAACGGCCGTCGATCAACACCTGCATCTGATTGGGATAATCGGCCCCCAGGCCGTGGTAGGTGACCCATTGGTCATTGCCACGCTCTTGACCCACCTGCATGCCAGGCACCAGCCGCAGCAGCCGGGCCAGATCGCGGTATCCGCTGGCGGCAATCTGCTCGGCGTCGATCACCGTGACCGCGCCGGGCGTGTCTTGTATTGGCTGCGGTAGGCGCGAGACGGTGAGCACCAAAGGCAGCGCTTCGAAAAAGGAGGCTTCGTCGCCAATCGGGTAGGCATGATCGGCCACCGCATGGGCAGCGAGCCCCAGCCCCAACACGGCGGCAAAAAAAGGTTTTCGGAGCATGCTTGCAGTGCGTCGGTCGATGGTGCGGGCGCCAATCATGGTATGTCATTCGGTAGATACCGCCCTTTTGCCGAGTATATCGTCTGTTAGGGCAGGGTATCGTGATATCGCCCGAAACAGATCGCCGCTAGGCGCGCCGAGCATCTTCCAGATAGGTCATCATCGGCGCAAACACCGTGTCGGCCAAGGCATAGAATTCCTCGTCCAACGGCTCGGCCAGCCCGCGCAGGGCCAAGCGGTACGCGGGGTCGCTGGCTTCGCCAAACGCCGCGTCCTGCCCACCGTGCCAGGTGCGCTGCGCCGCGCTGATGTTTTGGCCTCCCTCCACATACGCCCAGGCCGATTTGGGGTAGAAATGCAGCGGGCGCATCAACCCGGCGCGGTAGTAGGCGATGAGTTCGGCCAGGCGCGTGCGCGCTTCTTCCGCCGGCACGGTGAGCAGGACAAAGTCGCCATCGCGCGACACCCCGCGGGTGACGCATTCCACCCCGTCCGGCGGCTGCGCGCACAGCGCCAGATGCGCAAGCCAAGCGGCAAGATAGTCACCGGCGCGGGTGTCATCGAAGCGCGCATAGACGCGGCCGCCGGGGCGCAGATCGGTGAAGGCGGCGCGTAGCTCCCAACTTTCGCCTTCCAGCGTGTGCGCAAGGCGGGATTCATGCGCCGGCAGGCACGCACCTGGGGTTGCTGCACGCAGGCGGGCGGTGTAGGTCTGCAGGGCGGTCAGTTCGGCCCGCAGCGCGTCCTCGCCTAGCGCACCGGCGGGATACTCCGCGCCGGCTTGAGCGAGTGCCAGCAAAGCCTCGGCGGTCAGGTCCGTTTCCATCAGCACCGGCAGCAGACGGGCCGCCAGAGCTTGACGGGCCGACCAGTCGGGCACAAATGGTTCGACATCGGCCAGCGGCTCCTTGCTTTCTGGCAGGTCCACACCCAGACGTTCGCGCAGCAGATAACGGCTGGGATTGCGGTAAAAGCGGATCAACTGGGTCAGCGTCAGCGTGCGCCAGGCGGCATCCGGTGCGGGCAAAGGTGCGGTGAAAAACGGCGCGGCGGGCGCTTGGGCCGCACTATGCTCGTCGCTCGGCGCTACATCCTCATCCGCACCCACCGCGGGCAAAGCCAGTCGTGGCGGCGCACTGAGCGCGCCCAGACGCGTGGCCAGCGCTGTGGCGTAGTCTTCGTGGTAGCTCACAAGGCGACGATCCCGCGCTGCGTTCGGCAGAAAGTAGTCGGCCGAAAAAGGCTGCAGGGGATGCACCACGGTGAGACGGCGGCGGGCGGCGGCGAGCGCGGCGGGATCGGCCGGGTCGCCGGCGCAGGCTTCGGCGAGCACATCGAGCAGTTCATCGACCAATACCGACGGGGGCAGTTCGCCCCCGTCACGCACACTGCGGCCGGTGTAAGACAAGTGCAGCACATCGCGCGTGGCCAGCAGCAGGTCGAGGAACAGATTGCGATCATCCACACGGCGCTGGCGATCGCCTTTGGCCGGAAAAGCCGCCATCAGGTCGAATTCCGCCGTACGATCGTTGCCGGGAAAGACGTCGCGGTCCAGGCCGATGATGGCCACCACCCGGTAAGGCAAGCCGCGTAGCGCCGCCATTGCCGAGAAGGTGACCGCACCGCCGGGCACGCCGCCGCGTGCCGGGTCGTCCAAGCGCGCGGCCAGTGCCGGCCGCACCACATCCAGCGGCAGCGCCGCAGTCAGTCTGGCGGCACCGATGTCTTCGACCAGCCCGGCAATGGCGGCGCGAACCTCGCGCAATGCCTCCGCCCACCGGGCATCATCGGCCACCAGGTGATCGAGTGCAGCGTTGAGACTGCGCTGCCAGTCCGCCGCCTGCTGCGGGCGCAGCAGCTGCTCACGCAGCAGGCGCAAGACTTCGGCATAGCGCCACAAGCGCCCGAGCAGCTGGCCCTCGCTGCCTTCCGGCCAGCCCGCCCCGACCCGGCCGGCAAAAGGCGCGGCGCTGACCGCCGTGCCCGCCGCCCAGGCCAGAAAAAGACGATGCAGCCCCTCTTCCAGGGTATAGGCGGTGGTATGCAACGCATCCTCGGCGCACAACCCCCAACGAAAGCCGGCTTCGTGCAGCCACTGATGCGCCGTTTCCAATGCCTCCAGGTCAAGACCGAAACGCGCCGCCACCGGCGGCTGCTGCAGCAAATCGAACACCCGGCTGGCTGGATAGCGGCTGGCCACCAGCGCAAGCAGCGCGTCGAGCACCTGCGCGATCGGGTTTTCGCGGGTCACAGCCAAACCGGTGATCCGCCACGGAATGCGACGGGCAGCTGGCGCCGTACCGAACACCGCCTCAATCAGTGGCGCGGTGGTATCGAGTTCGGGCGTGAGCACCAGGATATCGTCCGGACGCAGCGTGGGATCGGCGGCGAACAGGCCGAGCAGGCGGTCGTGCAATACTTCCAGTTCACGGGTGCGGGAATGGCACACGTGTACCTCGATGCTGCGATCCGCATCGTTCAGCACCACGCTGCCCGGTTGAAGTTCGGTGAGATTCAAAATGGCGTTGTGCACCCGTGCCAGCAGATGGTCCGCAGGGTGGGCAATGAATACCGCTTCTTCCTCGACCGCGTGCTCGCCCTCGAACAGCAGGTCGATATGCGCCTGGGTCTGCCGCCCCCAGGCGGCCAGCAAACGGTTACCGGTATCGACGAACAGATCGCGCTGGCGAGTGGCAAGCCAGGACAAGCGGCGCGGGTCCACCACGTCAAACCAGTATTCCTGGCACGGGTTCAGCGTATAGAGCTGCACATCCACCACACGGGCAAGCTCGCGCAGCACATCGAGATAGAGCGGCGGCAAGGCTGGCAGAGCCACCACATGGACGCAACGCGGCAGGCCCAAAGCGGCAAGTTCGGCTTCTTCCATCGCTGTGAGGGCGCGCAGGAAGGCGGCCGCGGGATGCTCACGGCGCTGCGGCATGGCCGCCTGAATGCGGCGCCACAGCTCGGCCTGCCAGGCTTCGTCGGCGCGCTGTTCGGCAGTGGTCGCACAGCGCTCCAGAGCGCTGCGGCCGTCGATCCAGGCGGCTAGCCACTGCGGCCGGTAAGTAAGGTAATGATCGAACACCCGCGCGATACGTTCGGCCAACTCATAGCGCATGCGGGCATCGGCTGCGGCCAGATAAGCGGCCAGGCGCGGATGCGCCGCCACCCAGTCGTCCGCGCCCCCTTCGCTCAACAAGCCGAAAATCCGCCACGCGAGCAGCGCCGGCGCGTACGGCGAGCGCGCCCCGACATCGGGCACCACACGGCCGATCTGCTGCCACAGCCATTGCGCAAGGAAGTCGAATTGCAGCTGGGCGGCCACACCTTCGCGCTCGGCCACCGCCAGTTCGATACGCCGACGAATGGCGCTGTTGGGCACCACCAGCTCGCGCCGGCCAAAAGGGCCGGGACGCTCGGCGGCTAGACGGGCGAGCAATAGTTCGAGCAGGGTCTCGAAGCGGTTGGAGAAGGCAACGGCAAACATGCCGTGATGATCCCCGAAGCGTGCGCCGCTGTGAAGCGCTGGCCGGCTACACCGGCCGCGCCTAGCGCGGCGGTTGGTGCATCCGGCCGCAATCGCATGGTTTGCCCGAGCGCGGCGGCACCGGGTCGAAACCGCCGGGGTGCCAGGGGTGACAGCGCAGAATGCGGCGCAGGGCGAGCCAAACGCCTTTGAGCACGCCGTGGGTGTCGAGCGCTTCGAGGGCGTAGTGAGAGCAAGTCGGATAAAAGCGACAGCGCGGCCCCAGCAGCGGGCTGATGAAGAGCTGGTAGCCGCGGATCAGCCCGCGCAGCAGGCTGCGCACCGGATTCATCGGGCAGCCTCGGTCGACGGCGCCTGCCCGGCAAGGCTGGCGAAGATGACCTCGACCTCGCTTTGGGACAGATCGCGCACGATGAACACCAGCCGGCTGCGCCGGTCGCTCAGCGGCCCGCTGGCCGGCCAGGCCGGCAGGCTGGTGGGCGGATAAGCAACATGCTGCACGCACTGCACCACGCGCGGCAGCTGCTCGCCTGCCACGTCGAGTACGCCTTTGACGCGCAGGATACGCTCGCCATAGACCTGCAGGATGAGACCGAGCGCGTCGGCAAATCCGTACCACTGCAAGGGTTGGTCGAAGCGGATGACGAAGCTCGATACGCCTTCGTCGTGGCGCGCCGGCGCGGCGGCCGGGCGGGCCGGCGGCGCGCCGGCGCGCCAGGCCAGTGGCGCGTTGCGGGCGGCGCGTTCGGCCTGCAGCCGGCGGGCGCGCTCCTCGCCCAGCCAAGCGGCCACGTCAGGCAGTTTGCCGGCGGCGCTGTAGAGGCCGCAGCCAAACAGCGCATCGACGCCGCCTGTGGCTGGCACGCCGCCGCGCACCTCGATCTGCGGTGCGCCGGGGTTGAGTTCGGCCAACCGCGCGGCCAGCGCGGTAAGTGCGTCATTACCGGCCAGGTCGCATTTGGTGAGCAGCAGGCGGTCGGCCATCGCCACCTGGCGCACCGCCTCGCGCTGGGCGCCGAGCTGATCCAGTGCGTGGGTGGTATCCACCGCAGTCACCACGCCGTCGCAGCGGTAGCGCTCGGCGATGAACGGCTCTTCCATCAAGGTATGGATCACCGGGGCCGGGTCGGCCAGACCGGTGGTTTCGATCAGCACGCGGCCGACCGGGGGAATCTCGCGGCGCAGCGCGCGCATGAAAAGATTCTTGAGCGCGCGCACCAGGTCGCCCTGCACGCTGCAGCAGATGCAGCCCGAGTCGAGCAGCACCAGGGTGTCGTCGACCTTTTCCACCAACAGATGGTCGACGCCGACTTCGCCGAATTCGTTGATCAACACCGCAGCGCTGTCCAGACCCGGCTGCGCGAGCAGCCAGTTCAGCACCGTGGTCTTGCCAGCCCCGAGAAAGCCGGTCAGAACGGTAACCGGGATGCGCCGGTCGTGCGCAGACGGCAGCGCATCGTCGGGCGCTACCTCAGCCGCCATGCATCTTCTTCAGTTTTTCACGCCGCTCCTGAGCTTCCAGGCTAAGCGTGGCAGTGGGGCGGGCAAGCAGCCGGCCGATGCCGATCGGCTCGCCGGTTTCCTCGCACCAGCCATATTCGCCGCTGTCGATGCGGGCGAGCGCTTCCTCGATTTTTTTCAACAGCTTGCGCTCGCGGTCGCGCACTCGCAGTTCCAACGTGTGCTCCTCCTCCACGCTGGCGCGGTCGGATGGGTCGGGCGTGGCCTCGTTTTCCTGCAGGTGGGTGGTGGTTTCATGTGCGTTTTCCAGCAATTGGCGCATTTCTTCCTGCAGCCGATGGCGGAAGAAGGCCAATTGTGCCGGTGACATGTATTCTTCGGGCGGGGCCGCAAGCAGTTCCTGCTCGGTGGGCAGTTTGGTGACGGTAGCGTTCATCCTGGCTCCCTTCGTGATCCGTTAGGCGTCGTGATACCGTGACCGTGCCGTACGCACCTTGCACCGGCCGGTCGCCGACGATTCGATCCGGCATTGTAGCGGAGCCTCGAGACGCGGGGCAGTTCATGTCAACAAGCGTGCGGATCAAGCCGCCCGAGCCAGCGCCTCGGCAAACAGTTGGCCCAGGATCGCCACGCCTTGCTCGATGCGCGCTGGCGGCACGGTCACAAAAGCCAGGCGCAGCGTATTGACCGCTGCCGGACCGGCATAGAAGGCCGCACCGGGCACAAAGGCCACGTTGCGCGCAATCGCGCGCGGCAACAGTTCGCCCGCATCGACACCCGCAGGCAGGGTCAGCCACACGAACATGCCGCCACGGGGCCGACTCCAGCGCACGCCGGGCGGCATATGGCGGGCCAGCGCGTCGAGCATCACTTCACACTGCGCCCGATAACGCTCGCGTACTGCTGCCAAGTGCGGGTCGAGCAAACCATCGCGCACCGTCTCAAAGGCAAGTAGCTGCGCCAGGCTGGGGCTGTGTAAATCGGCCGCCTGCTTGGCGTGCACCAGCTTGCGAGCCAGCTTTGGCGGGGCGATCAAATAGCCCAGGCGCAACCCGGGGGCGAGCACTTTGGAGAAACTGCCCAGATAGACCACGCCGTCCGGGTTCATCGACAACAGCGTGGGCAGACGTTGGCCGTCGTAGGCGAGTTCGCCATAGGGGTCGTCTTCGACCAGCAGCACCCCCAGTTCGCGCGCACGCTCGACCAGTGCCGCACGGCGCGCTAGCGGCATGCGCCGCCCGGTGGGATTTTGAAAGTTGGGCTGGGCATAGAGCAAACGCGCCTCTTGCGCCAGTCCGACGTCCAAGGCCTCGGGCAGTGGGCCGTCATCGTCCGAGCGCAGCGCGCAAAAGACCGGCTCAAAGAGCGAGAAAGCCTGCAGCGCACCCAGATAGGTGGGCGTTTCCACCAGCACCGGACTGCCGGGGTCGATCAGCACCTTGCCCAAAAGGTCCAGCGCCTGCTGCGAGCCGGTGGTCACGATCACCCGCTCGGCCGCCACCCTGTGGCGTGCGCCGATCCATTCGCGCAGCGGCCCGTAACCCTCGGTAGGGCCGTACTGCAGCGCAGTCTGCGCCTGGCGGGCGAACACCCGTGCGCTGGCGCGCGCGATCGCATCGACCGGAAAGCTTGCCGGCGACGGCAGCCCGCCGGCAAAGGAAATGACCTCGGGCCGCTCGGTCACCTTGAGGATCTCGCGGATCGCGGAACTGCTCAGCGCCTGGGTACGGCGGGAAAAACGAATGTTCATGGCGGACCACTGTGTGTGCGTCGAAGAAAGCCGGGATAGCCGCCAGCCTAGGACAAACGCGTTCATGCGTACCGGTACAGTTGTGCACACAATTCTGAAAAGTGGCCCGGTGGTTCGCTTTGTCAGCACAGCGGGCAGAACGCTTACAATGCTCCGCATGAGTGCTACTGACCGTTTGTCCCTGCGCGCCGCGCTATGGGCCGCCACCTTCGCGTGCTCGCTGCCCACTGCGGCCGATGACGCCGGCTTTACCCGCTGCCTAGCCGAACTGCGCACGCAGGCAGCCGCCCACGGCATCGACAGCGCCACCTTCGACACCCACACCCGCGCGCTACCCCCGGACATGACGGTCGTCGACCTGCTCGACGCCCAGCCCGAGTTCACCACCGCTATCTGGGACTATCTCGCCGCGCTGGTCGACGACGAACGGGTCGCCGACGGGCGCGCTATGCTGGCGCAATGGGCGAAAACCCTGGCTGCCGTTGAAGCGCGCTACGCGGTGGAACCCGCGGTGGTGGTGGCGGTATGGGGGGTGGAAAGCAACTACGGGCGCAACTTTGGCCAGCGCCCCCTGGTGCAGTCGCTCGCCACCCTGTCCTGTTTCGGCCGCCGTCAGTCTTACTTCCGCGGCGAGTTCTTCACCACGCTGAAAATCCTCCAGCAAGGCCATATCGACGCCGACAAGCTCACCGGCTCCTGGGCCGGGGCGTTCGGCCACACCCAGTTCATGCCGTCGACCTTCATGCGCCTGGCGGTGGATTTCGATGGCGACGGACGCCGCGACCTGGTGGGCAGCGTGCCCGACGCACTGGCCTCCACCGCCAACTTTCTGGCCCGCGCCGGTTGGCAGCATGGCCGCCCATGGGGTATCGAAGTGCGCCTGCCGCAAGGTTTCGACCCCGCCGGCGCCGGACGCCGCGCACGGCGTTCGCTGAACACCTGGCGCGCTGCCGGGCTCACCCACGCCGACGGCCGCGCGCTGCCCGAAGGCGACGAGGCCGCCGGACTGATCCTGCCGGCCGGTCCCACCGGTCCGGCCTTTCTCACCTTGCGTAATTTCGACGCCTTGTTCAGCTACAACGCCGCCGAAAGCTACGCGCTGGCCATCGCCCACCTGGCCGACCGCCTGCGCGGCGGCGAGACCGGCTTTTACACCCCTTGGCCGACCGACGACCCGGGCCTGTCGCGGGCCGAACGCCGGGAACTGCAGCGCCTGCTGCGCGCGCGCGGCTACGACATCGGCGAGGTCGACGGTGTGCTCGGCACCAACACCCGGCGCGCCATCGCCGACCTGCAACGCCAGCTCGGCTGGCAGGCAGACGGCCGCGCCGGCCGCCGCCTGCTCGAACACCTTCGTCATGCCGACTGAGCCCGCTTCGCGGTCTCAGCGCGGCTTCGGAACAAAAGGCAATCAATAATTTATGCGCCACCAAACCGAACCATTCCGCTCATTGAATTCGATCGCTATCGTCACCGGCGCCGGCAGCGGCATTGGCGCCGCGCTCACCGCGCAACTGGTGGCGCGCGGCATGACCGTGCTGGCCATCGGCCGGCGCGCTGCACTGCTCGATGCGCTGGCCGCACGCCATCCGGGCCAGGTCGAGCCGCTGGCGGTCGACCTCAGCACCGAGGAGGCACCGGCCGCAGTGCGCGCCGCGCTCGGCGACCGCCCCCTGCACTACTTGGTACACAACGCAGCCGTGCTCGGGCCGACCGGTCCACTGGCCGGCGTGGCGCGTGCCGCCTTCCGCCAGCATTGGGAGACCAACCTTGCCGCGCCGCTTTTTCTCACTCAGGCGCTGCTGCCGTCGATGGCCGCCGGCGCACGCATCTTGCATGTGTCTTCGGGCGCAGCGCACCGGCCGCTGGTCGGTTGGGGGCCTTATTGCATCGCCAAGAGCGCACTGCATATGCTCTATCAATGCTGGCGCGAAGAGTTGCGTGCCCGTCACATTCTGGTCGGCAGTGCCCGCCCCGGCGTGGTGGATACTCCGATGCAGGCCGAAATCCGCGCGCTGGACGAAGCCACCTTCCCGGAGGTGGACACTTTTCGCAAGCTCAAGGATAACGGCCAGCTCAGCAGCCCGGACACCGTGGGGCGCTTTCTCACTTGGCTGCTGCTCGAGGCCGATGCCGAGCAATTTTGCGCGCAGGAAAACGATATCCGCGATGCCGCCTTGGCGCGTCGCTGGCAAGGCGGCTGACTGTACGAGAGCGAACCAACCGATGATCACGCTATACACCTGGGCCACCCCGAACGGCCAAAAAATCTCCATTGCGCTCGAAGAGCTTGGCCTGGCCTATCGAGTCCGCACGGTGGATATCACCCGCGGCGAGCAATTCGACCCGGCCTTTCTCGAGATCAGTCCGAACAACAAGATTCCGGCCATCGTCGACCACGACGGCCCGGGCGGCGCCCCGCTGGCGATGTTCGAATCCGGCGCCATCCTGATCTACTTGGCCGAAAAAAGCGGCCGCCTGCTGCCCAATGAGCCGCGCGCACGCTTCGAGACACTGCAGTGGTTGATGATGCAAATGGGCAGCATCGGCCCGATGCTCGGCCAAGCGCATCATTTCCGTCGTTTCGCGCCCGAGCGCATTCCCTACGCCATCGAGCGCTATACCCGGGAGGCCGAGCGACTTTACGGCGTGCTCGACAAACGCCTGGCCGACCATGAATGGCTGGCCGGCGGCCAGTATTCGATTGCCGATATTGCCACCTACCCGTGGCTTGCGCGGCACGCATGGCAGGGGATCGAGCTTGCCGCCTTTCCCAATGTTAGGCGCTGGTTCGACACCATCGCCGCGCGACCCGCCGTGCAGCGCGGCATGGAGATTGGGCGATGAATACCAAGCGTTTCGGCGAACTCGAAGTCCTCTGCCGCACCCCTGCCGGCACGCCCACCCATCCCACGCCACTACTCTTCGTGCATGGCGCCTACACGGCCGCCTGGTGCTGGGACGAGCACTTTCTGCCCTGGTTCGCAGCGCGCGGATGGGCCAGCTATGCGCTGTCGCTGTCTGGCCACGGCGGCAGCCGCAGCAACGCCCCGCTCGATGCCCTGTCCATCGACGACTATGTCGATGACCTGGTCGAAGTCATCGGCAAACTGCCTCAGGCCCCGGTACTGATCGGTCATTCGATGGGCGGCATGGTGGTGCAGAAATACTTGGAACGCGGCGACGCGCCCGGCGTGGTGTTGATGGCCTCGGTGCCGCCGCAGGGGCTGATGGGCTCGGCGGTTGAGCTGATGTTCAAAAAACCCAACCTGCTGGTGGATCTGAACCGCATCATGGGCGGCGGCACGCCGCAGCTCGACAGCCTGCGCGACGCGCTGTTTCATCAGCCGGTCGAGCGGGACGATCTGTTGCGCTACTACAGCATGTGCCAGCCGGAGTCACACCGCGCAATCTGGGATATGACGCTATTCAACCTGCCCCGCCCGACCCTGATGCGCCGCCCGCCAATGCTGATACTGGGTGCCGAGTACGACCACCTGATTGCGCCGGCGCAGGTGATGATGACCGCCGCCACCTACGGCTGCCAGGCCGAGATCCTGCCCGATCTGGGCCACGGCATGATGCTCGAACGCGACTGGGAGCGGGTCGCTCAAAGGCTTGCCGACTGGCTGGATGAGCGCGGCCTGTGATCTTTTGCTCCGGCGGTGTGACCTGTGCCCGCATTCAAGGTCATTGCCGACTGGCGACCTTCCGCGAACGCTCCCATGATCCATACAGGTGCGCCCGCACCGGGTGCGCCAATGCGCAGCGCGCGCCGCTCAAGAACCCAGGTCTGCAGCCGTAAACAATGCTGACGGGCGGCCATTCGGCGCGCTTTGCGGAGGTCATCATGGTGATCATCATGGACATGAGCGCAGGCAGGATCAAATCCGTCGATCAGGCGGCTTACAGTGACGAAGTGCTCGATGCAGGCTGGTTGCCGCAGCCCGATCTGGCACTGCAGGGGCAAGAACGCAGCGCGGAAACGGTGGCGCGTATTCTCCCTCCGGAAGATATCGACGCCTTTCTGGCGGCGATATACCGCTACCAGGCGTAAGGCCCTATACGCCCGCGCGGGGGCCGTCCGTGGTGGCCGTGTAAAACTTGAAATCGCAGGGGTTTTGCGGCGTTTTTCGGACAATCGCGCGCCGCCTACCGGCGGCATGATGGCATCACGCGCACAGGGGCACTGCCGCTGGATGTGGCAAGCACCTCGATAGGACGGAGGGCCTCATGAACAACATGCCATTCGATTTGGTGCCCGGCGATCGTAGCCGGGACACGCGCTCGGCTCGCCTGCATGGCGGGGTCGATCAGGCGGTGCATGCCGCCATCCAAGCCGGCTACCGCATCGGCAAAAGGGTGCGTATCGGCCGCGTGGCCGGTCATGTAGTGGGCTACAACATCGGCGTATACGGCCGCTATAGCGGCGCTTCTTACCCCTTGCTGGTCAAAACCGCTTTCGGTGTGGCCAAATGCAGCCTGCGCGAAGTGGCGGCCGCCTGACCCCCTTACAGCGTGTGCAGCCGGTCGCCGCGGACAAAACCAAGCAAAGGCTGCGTCAGGCCGCGGCCTACGGCCAGCACCTTGAATAGCTCACCCATTTCCTGCGGCGCGGTCAGGCGCTGCACAGCACGGGCGGCGCGGATATAGTCCGCACTCTCCTGCGGCCCGCGCCGACCCAAGCATGCGAGCACCCCGCAGTTGAACAGAAACTGGGCCTGACTGGTATAGCCATAGACCTCCAGCCCGGCATCGAAAGCCGCCTCGGCCACCGCGGTGAAATCAACGAAGCTGGTAATGTCGTTCAGGCCCGGCCAAAAAAAAGGGTCGCCGTGCGCACGGTGGCGGTAGTAACAGAGCAAAGTACCGCTCGAGCGCGACGGCAGGTAGTACTCCTCACGGGGATAGCCGTAATCGATCAGCAGCAGCGCACCGCTGTGCAAACGTCTGGCCCACTCGGCCACCCAGGCCCGCGCTGCCAGGCAGATTTCGGTGACATACTCGCCTTTGGCCGGCTGTGGCAGGGCCAGCGCCTGCGCCGCCGCCAGCACCTGCCCGCTCGCCGGCCGGTCGGCCCAGCACAGCGCGCCATCGTCGCCCAACGCCACGCCGCGCTCGAACAGCCCATCGGCGCGCGCCGCGACCAAGTGCACCGGCATCACATCGAGCACCTCGTTAGCCACCAACGCACCGCTGAAGCGCTCCGGCAGGCTCTCCAGCCAACGCACCCGCGAAGCCAAATGCGGCACCTTCTGTGCCAAGGTGTCGAACTGGCGTTGGCGCAGCTCGCCGGACAGTTCCAGGATGTCGTAACGCTCCGGCAGGCAGCCACGGGCTTCGAGTTCCAAGAGCAAGTCGGCAGCCAGCAAGCCGGTGCCGGCGCCGGCCTCGATGACCTGCGCGGCCGAGGCACGCATGATCTGTTCCACCTGCGCGGCCAATGCTTGACCGAACAGCGGGGTGAGCTCCGGCGCAGTAATGAAATCGCCGCCCGGACCGAACTTTTTTGCGCCGCCGCTGTAGTAACCGAGTCCCGGCGCATAGAGCGCGAGCGCCATATAGCGTGCAAACGAAAGCCAACCGCCGGATGCGGTCATCTCGTCACGTATTAGCTCGACGAGCCGTGCGCTTTGCGCCAGCGCGTCGGCGCAAGGTTGAGGCAGATTCATGATGGGGAGTCGGCGGGCAAAAGGCCGCATTCTACCCGCCCGTTGGCAGGTTGCCGCCTCAGCAGGCATCATCTTCAGGAACGCCCATTGCGCAGCAGGTTCCACATGTCGATTATCCTTGCCGGACCAAACCGATGAACACCGCCCCCGTGATCCTGATCACCGGCGCCGCGCGCCGGGTTGGCGCGCAGATCGCCCGCCACGTGCATGAAGCCGGTGCCAACGTGGTGCTGCACTACCGCAACTCCGCGCGCGAGGCACAAGCGCTGGCCGACACGCTCAACGCTGCGCGCCCGGACTCGGCCTGGCTGGTTTCCGGCGATCTGGCGGCCGATGGGGTGCCCGAGGCGGTCATCGCGCAGACCATGGCCCAGGCCGGTCGGCTGGACGGCTTGGTCAATAACGCCTCGAGCTTCTTTCCCACCCCACTCGGCCAGATCGATCTGGCCGCCTGGCATGATCTGATCGGCTCCAACCTCAAGGGGCCGTTATTCCTGTCGCAGGCCGCCGCCGCTCCCCTGCGTGAGCGCCGCGGCGCCATCGTGAATATCGTCGACATTCACGCCGAGCGCCCGCTGCGCCACTACCCGCTGTACTGCGCCGCCAAGGCCGGGCTGCTCGGCCTGACCCGCGCGCTGGCGCTGGAGCTGGCGCCCCAGGTGCGGGTCAACGGCGTCTCTCCCGGCCCGGTGGCGTGGCCCGAGGACGGGCAGTTCCCGCCCGAGGAACGCGCCCAGATCGTGCGCCACACCCTGCTGGGGCGCGAAGGCACGCCGGCCGACATCGCCGGCATGGTGCGCTTCCTGATGCTCGATGCGCCCTACGTGACCGGGCAAATCATCGCGGTCGACGGCGGGCGCAGCGCCCGTCTGTAGGTCCGCCGGGACGATACGGTAAGCGTATAATCCGCCGGCTTTTTTCCTCTGGGGGCCGTCCATTGTGAGCACCACTGCCTCTGCCGCCGCCGCGGACAAGCGCTACTCCAACACCTTCCTGCGTCTGAAGAAAAAACTGGAACGCAGTGTGGGCGAAGCGATCGCCGACTTTAACATGATCGAGAACGGCGACACCGTGATGGTGTGCGTGTCCGGCGGCAAGGATTCTTACTCGCTGCTATCCATCCTGCTGGCGCTGCGCGAGCGTGCGCCGGTGAATTTTCGCCTCGTGGCGATGAACCTGGACCAGAAGCAACCCGGCTTTCCGGCCGAGGTACTGCCGGCCTATTTCGAATCGATCGGCGTCGAGTACCGCATCGTCACCGAGGACACCTATTCCATCGTCAAGGACAAGATTCCAGCGGGCAAGACTACCTGTTCGCTGTGTTCGCGTCTGCGGCGCGGCATCATCTACCGGGTGGCGCGCGAGATCGGCGCCACCAAGATCGCCTTGGGCCACCACCGCGACGACATGCTGGAGACCCTGTTCCTCAACATGTTCTTCGGCGGCAAAATCAAAGCCATGCCCCCGAAGCTGGTCAGCGACGACGGCCAGCACGTGGTGATCCGCCCACTGGCCTACTGCGCCGAGCACGACATCGAGCGCTTTGCCCGCGCCATGGCGTACCCGATCATTCCGTGCAACCTATGCGGCTCGCAGGAAAACGCCCAGCGCAAGCAGATCAAGCAGATGCTGCAAAGTTGGGCGCGCGACTATCCGGGCCGTATCGAGTCGCTGGCCACCGCGCTCAAAAACGTGGTGCCCTCTCACCTGGCCGACCAGCGCCTGTTCGACTTCCAGGGCCTGGACCGCAATACCGTGGTTGCCGAAGGCGACACCGCGTTTGACCCAATGCCCCTGCCGCCGCGCAGCGGAAATATCGTACCGATCCTGGATCTCGACACAGCCGCAGACTGACACAGCCGATCAGGCTCTTGCGCGGCCCAATTCATTTGCTCATCATGAAGTCCCGCCGCCGCCCCGTATCGGCAGCGTATTGCTGACCCGCCGACAATGATCGCGCCAAACCCCATCTGCATCCTGGTTGCCGACATCGCCGACATCGCCCGGCTGGGCGAACGTATGGACGCAGAGGAGGTGCGGCATGCGGTGGATCGTTGTCTGAACCGCATCGACCGGGTCATCGAATCTAACGGCGGTGCGCGTCTTGTCCGCGATCCGCACAGCCTGTGCGCCAGTTTCGAGCACTGCGATGCCGCCGTGCTGGCCGCTTGCGAAATGCTGGAGCGGGTGGCCAGCCTGCCGCCGATCAGCGGCATACAACTGGCGACGCGCGTCGGCGTGCACTACGGCATGTTGCAGTCCAGCCAGCCGCCCGCAGGCGACGGCCTGACCGTGGCCCGCCGCCTGGCAGCCAGCGCCCAAGCCGGCCAAGCGCTGGCCAGCAGCGCTGCGGTCATGCAGTTATCCGCGCCGGCTCGTCATTTCGCCAGGCTGCAAGGGTCGCGCAGCCAGATGCTGGAAGGCTTGGACGGGCCGGTCTTCGAGCTCGGTCACAAACCCGACCACATCGGCCCGCCGCCGGCCGGCAAACGCGCCCAGCAGCAGTTACAGATCATTTTTCGAAACCAACGTCTGCTGGTCGACGAGCAGCACCCGGTCCTGCTGATCGGCCGCGAACACGGCAACGATGTGGTCATCGACGACCGTCGCGCCTCGCGTCAACACGCCCGCATCGAACGGCGCAGTGTTGGCTTTTACCTCATCGACCGAAGCCGCAACGGCACCTATGTGACTCTGGACGGCCGCGGCCAACAATGCCTCAAACTTAGCGAAATCCAGCTCGACGGCCCGGGGCGCCTGGGCTGTGGCTTTTCGACGCTCGAAAAAACAGGTGAGCTGGTGTTCTTTGAATTACTGTGACCCCGGCCGGCGGCTTGACGCCGCTTGCAAACCGCTTGTAGCCATCCGCAGAGACTTCATCGCCCATCCCGGCTCAACGCCGCGCATCTACAGGTATCGAGCCGGCCGATCCGCTAAAATTACCGGCTTTTACCTTTCCCACGCAGGCCCTTCGCATGCTGAACAAACATCCGACTTTCTCCGGCATCGCCGGCCCGGTGGTCATCGTCATCATGGACGGCTACGGCCTGCCCAAAACCGAAGTCGGCAGTGCAATCGCCGCCGCCCGCAAACCGACCCTGGATGCGCTCTTTGCCAACTACCCCACTATCCGGTTGCGCGCGCATGGCACCGCGGTGGGCATGCCTTCGGACGACGACATGGGCAATTCGGAAGTCGGTCACAACGCCATCGGTGCCGGACAGGTTTATGCCCAAGGCGCCGCGTTGGTGGCCGAGGCCATTGCATCGGGCGCGATCTGGCGCGGCCAGGCGTGGCAGCAAGTGGTTGCCGGTGCCCAGGCTGGGCGCGGCGTGCTGCATTTGATCGGGCTGTTTTCCGACGGCAATGTGCACAGCCATATCGACCACCTCAAAGCCCTGGTGCTGCGCGCGCGTGACGAAGGACTGCGCGCGGTGCGCATCCACGCCCTGCTCGATGGCCGCGATGTGCCCGAGACCAGTGCGCTTCTTTACCTGGAGCCCTTCGAAGCCTTCCTCGAGGCGCTGCGGGCAGGCGGTTTCGATGCACAGATCGCCTCGGGCGGCGGTCGCCAAGTCATCACCATGGACCGCTATGACGCCAACTGGAAGATGGTTGAACTGGGCTGGCACACCCATGTGCTGGGCCGCGGCGAGCAGTTTGCCAGCGCATCGGCGGCGGTGCGCGCGCTGCGCGCGCGCGCGCCCGGTACCATCGACCAGGATTTACCACCCTTTGTGATTGCCTGTGACGGCGCGCCGGTAGGCACCATCGAGGATGGCGATGCGGTGGTGTTTTTCAACTTTCGCGGCGACCGCGCCATCGAGATCACCCGCGCTTTCGAAGAAGGCGACGAATTCGATAAATTCGACCGCGTGCGCAGGCCCCGAGTCACCTACGCCGGCATGCTTCAGTATGACGGCGACCTCAAGCTGCCCAAGCGCTTCCTGGTCGATCCGCCGGCCATCCGCGACACCATGGGCGAGTGGTTCTCAAGAAGCGGCATTACCCAGTTTGCCTGCTCCGAGACGCAGAAGTTCGGTCATGTGACCTATTTCTGGAACGGTAACCGCTCAGGCAAGTTCGCCGGCGAAACCTGGCAGGAAGTGCCCAGCGACATCGTCCCCTTCGAACAACGTCCGTGGATGAAAGCCGCCGAGATCACCGACGCGATGATTGCAGCGATCGGTAGCGGCCAATACAAGGTGCTGCGTTGCAACTATGCCAACGGCGACATGGTTGGCCACTCCGGCCATTTCCGCGCCGCCACCATGGCCATCGAGGCGGTCGATTTGGCGCTGTCGCGCCTGCTGCCCGCCATCGACGCAGCCGGCGGCGTGGCGCTGATTACCGCCGACCACGGCAATGCGGACGAAATGTTCGAACTCGATAAAAAAACCTTGCAGCCGGCGCTCAACCCGGACGGTTCATACAAAGCCAAGACTTCGCATACCCTCAATCCGGTACCTCTGGCGCTTTATGACAACGTCAGTGGCGGCAAGCTGGGTTTGAAACCGCTCGAGGGCGCCGGACTGTCCAACATTGCCGCCACGGTGGCCAATCTGATCGGCCTTGACAAACACCCCGCCTGGGACGACAGCCTGCTCTCAATTTCTCCTGCCGGCTGACGTTATTGACTCATCCACGGTAGTTCCTTGGCGTGCAGCCCCCGGCCCGCGTGGCCCCAAACAACAACAATGAGGAAGAGACATGTTGATCTGGAACCGCAACAAAAACGACTCGGCGGCCGAAATCGCCCAACTCAGGGCGGCACTGGAGGAGAAAACACGCCAGTTGGCCGTGGCCGAACAGCGCATTGCCGAGGCCGAGCAGCGCGCCCACGCCTGTGAAGCGAAGGCCAGGTTTTTACAGGACGTGGTGGCCAACCTCGCCACCTTTTCCCAATCGCTCAAAGAAACCCAGTCCTCGCTGGCGGCACTGGCCAACACCATGCGGGAAGAGCGGGAGCGGGCGCTGGAAGCGCAGACACTGTCGCAGCATAGCGGCAGTTCGATCGAACGCATTGCCGCCAATCTTGCCGAACTGGCGGTTGCCTCCAAGGACGCTGCCGGCCGTGTCGGTCAACTGGATGAGCGCGCCCAGCAAGTCGGTGGCATCTTGCAACTGATCAAAGAAATCGCCGACCAAACGAATCTTCTGGCGCTCAACGCCGCAATCGAAGCCGCACGCGCCGGCGAAGCCGGCAGAGGCTTTGCGGTGGTGGCCGACGAAGTGCGCAAACTGGCCGAGCGCACCGCCAGTGCCACCTCGGAAATTGCCACCATGGTCCAGCAAATCCGCGCCGACAGCGCCAGCAGCCGCGACCAGATGGCGGTACTGGCCGAACGGGCAGGCAGTTTCAGCCACGACGGCCAGGACGCATCGGCCACCATGCATCAACTGCTGAACATGTCCGGCCGCATCGAAAAATCCGTGACCGCCTCCGCCCTGCGCGGTTTTTGCGAACTAGCCAAGATGGATCACCTGCTCTACAAATTCCGGGTCTATCAAGTGATTTTCGGCCTGTCCGACGAAGACCTCGGCAGCTTTGCCGACCATCGCAGCTGCCGCCTGGGCAAGTGGTATTACGAAGGCGAAGGCAAAGCATGTTTCTCGGCCTTGCCTGGCTACCGGGACATTGAAGCGCCCCACATCAAAGTACATGAAGCGGCACTGGCCGCACTCAAGGCGTATCGCAGCGGCGATGAGGCCACCGTGGTCAAGTCGCTCGCCGGCATGGAGCAAGCCTCACTGGCGGTCATGAACGGCCTGGAGCGCATGGCGCAAAGCGACCTCACCGAAGAAAGCCTGCGCTGCGCCCACGCCCATTGACCACCCATCGCCCGGTCAAGAAAGAAAGTGGCCGCAGCGATAGAAGGGCCAGCATCTTCGAACCCCCCTCCGCAACAGCTTTATCGCCAAAGCAAATGGGCCAGATCCTTACGGATCTGACCCAGTCATTATTTTGGCGCGCCCGGCGCGATTCGAACGCACGACCCCTGCCTTCGGAGGGCAGTACTCTATCCAGCTGAGCTACGGGCGCTTTGACCGACGCCCCGGACACTGACGTACCGGGAACGAGGGCGGCAGCTTACTCGGGTTTTGGCGCAAAGTCCATGCTGCGAAGAACATTGACACATTGACGTGCCAAAATGTGGGCGATGGGCTAGCCACTAGGTTAGCCATGATCTTCTAGGACACTTACCCTGGACCTGCATCCAACCCTCGAGTCATCCAGCGATGACAAATCGTCTTTGGATTTTCGCCCTTCTCTTACTGTTTGCTCGCCTAGTCTTTTCTGCACCGACCGATCAGCCGGCGGTGCGTGTCGGCGTACTTGCTTTTCTTGGTGTCGAAGCAGCAAACGATGACTGGTCACCTGTGGTACGCCGTCTTCAAGCGGCCATGCCTGATCGCCAAATCAGCCTGGTCCGCCTCGACCACCGCAGTCTGCGGGAAGCGGCCGCGCGTGGCGATATCGACTTTTTGATCACCAACCCAGGGCATTATGTAGAGCTTGAGGCAGCCCTGGGCGCAAGCCGAATTCTTACACTGGATTCGCCACCCGCACATACGCCCGCACGGGCAATCGGCTCCACCGTGGTAGCCCTGGCCAACCGTGATGACCTGCACACCTTGGCCGATCTACGCGGCAAACGCCTAGCGATCGTCACCCCGGAAGGGTTTGGCGGCTACCAGGTGCTTTGGCGGGAACTGGCCGAGTCGGGGATCGACCCTGGAAACGATCTGGCGGACTTGAAGGTCGTCGGCCTGCCAATGACCAACGTGTTTCGCGCGCTGGAGGCGGGTCAAGCGGACGCGGGCATCGTGCGCACCTGCCTGCTGGAAAACCGTCCAACCTGGCGCGAAACCTTCCGCGTGGTGGGCGCGCGCGACGAGGCGGACTTTCCTTGCGCGACCTCATCCAGGCTGTATCCCGATTGGCCACTCGCCACCCTGCGCGGCACGCCACCGGAGCTGGCCAAGGAGGTTGCGCTGGCGCTGCTGGCGATGAACGCGGAGCGGGACGGCATGGCCTGGGCCGTGCCAGCCGACTATCAAGCAGTGCACGAGATGTTCCGTGCGCTGCAGATCGGTCCCTACGCCTATCTCGCCGAACCGACGCTGATGATGCTCGCTGAGCGCTACTGGCCCTGGGTAGCGGGCTTTGCCTCGCTGTTGGTGGGGTGGATCCTGTATACGGTACGGGTCGAGCATCTGGTGCATCTGCGCACGGCGGAACTGCGCACTGCGCTGGCCGCACGCGACGAGTTGGAAGGGCGTATGCGCGCCCACCAGGAGCAGGCCGACCACTTATCGCGTCTGTCGGTGCTGGGCGAACTGTCCGGCACGCTTGCGCACGAACTCAACCAACCGCTGGCGACCATCGCCAACTACGCGCAGAGCCTGGTGCGACGCGCCGACGACGGCCGCCTGACCGACAGCGCGGTGCGCGAGGCCGCTGACGAGATTGCCATACAGGCTGAACGTGCCGCGGATATTCTGGGGCGCATCCGCGGCTTTGCCCGCAAGCGCACCACCGTACGTGAGCCACTTGCACCGCGGACCTTGGCTGAGGATGCCATCGCGCTGTTCCGCGGCATGCTGGCGAGGGCACCGCAAGTCACCCTGACAGACGAACTGCCGCCCAATGTCCGCGTGGAAGTCGATCCGCTGCAAATCCAACAGGTGCTGCTGAACCTGCTGAAGAACGGCTACGATGCCAGCCGCGCGCTGCCGCCGGAACGTCGCCGCCTTGCGGTACTGATCACCGACGGCGACGGCCACGTTTGCATTGCGGTACGGGACCACGGACCAGGGCTGAACGCCGAGGTACGCGAGCGCCTGTTCGAACCCTTTTTCACGACCAAACCCGATGGCCTGGGGCTGGGTCTATCGATCTGCCGCAGCATCGCCGAAGCGCACCGCGGCAGGTTGACGGTCAATTGTACCGATTCGCGGCCAGGCTGCGAGTTCATCCTTAGCCTGCCGCTGGCCGCGCCGGAAGACCCGACCACCGAAGCACAACCCGACCATGCTGCCAATTGATGATTGTGTGATCCATGTTGTCGATGACGACGAAGCGTTCCGCCGCTCGCTGGTTTTCTTGCTCGAATCCGTGGGCTGGCGGGTAGTCAGTCATGCTTCGGCCGAGGCGTATCTGGCCGCCGGCAGCGACGCGACGCCCCCGGCTGGCTGCCTAGTGCTCGACATCCGCATGCCTTCGATGAGCGGGTTGGAATTGCAAGAGCGCCTGAACGCAAGCGGCACCTTGCTTCCGATTGTGTTCATCACGGGTCATGGCGACGTCGAGCTGGCGGTACAAGCGATGAAGCACGGCGCCTGCGACTTTCTGCAGAAGCCATTCAAAGATCAGACTTTGCTCGACGCGGTCGCGGCAGCGGTTCGGCGCGGTGCAGAGCAGCGATCACGCGCTGCCCAGCGCGACGAGGCGGAGGCTAGGCTTGGCCGCCTGTCACCACGCGAGCTGCAAGTGGCCAGGCTGGTGGCGCGCGGTCTGCCAAACAAACAGGTGGCACGGGCGCTAGACATCAGCGAAAAGACAGTCCATGTGCACCGTCAGCATGTGATGGAGAAAACCGAAACAGGCAGTGCCGCAGAACTGGCGCGCCTGATGCTGCGCGCCGATCCAGCGGCACTGGATTGACCCGGCCGGCCGCACCTATGACCGGTGCCGCCCTCCTCACAGACGAACCAGACGAACCGGCAGCCCGTTGCGCACTGAAGTGCCGGACACAGAATCCACCCAAATCGCCTCCCCGTCGCGAGCCGGATCGACAAGCCCAATGTCATTGATGTTGATGCCTGCGGCCAGATCAGGTCGCTGCGGCTGACGGTACTCGCCCATGCGGTGCGCACGCGCGCCCAGCTCACGATGGCCGTAGCCATGCTCCACAGCCACCACGCCGCGCATCACACCTTCATGCACGATCACCCGGCATACGCATTCGCCGCCCGGAGACTGTAGCTTGACCAGATCCCCACTGACTAGACTGAGCTTGGCGGCATCGTCCGGATGCACAATGACGGGATTATCCGGGTGCAGCGAAGTAATGCGAGTGGCGATGCTATAGGAATTTTGCAAGGCGGACTTGAAGCTGACTGCCAACAGCGGCCAGTCGGCCTCTCGGTGTATCGCACGCATCGGCGTGCCATCGGCAAAGGCCGGTGGCTGCCAGGTCGCGCAGCCGGAAAAGCGCTTGCCGGTGAGGCTGTTGCGTGCGCCGCCGACGTTGTCGTTCCACAGCCACAGTACCGACTTGAAGCGGTTGGCCTGCCATTCCGGGTTTTCCTCGTCTTGCGCCTGGTTGGCCGGCTGGTAGCGCCCACCGCGGGTGTAGAGAAAGGCGACTTTGCGCCATTCGTCTTCCTTGAGCGTCGCTTCGAGCACGGGGCGCAGACGGTCCACGCCGGAAAGTGCGAGATCCTCGTCGCTGGCATCGCCCACAGGGGTTTTACCGGCAAAAGCGATATTGGCCCCGCCACGTAGATACCAGTGTTCCGGGCGTTCGAGCGGCACCCGGTTGCCGTCCATGTCCGCCAGCCCTTCCGAGCCAAAGCCCGGCAGCACCAACGCCTTGGCCAGGGCAATGAAGAAGGTCTCCATGCACACCGGTTGGCCATCCGCCGTTTTCGCCGCCTTCGGTTCGACCACCGGCCAACGCGCGGTGGTGGCCTTGGTCGGTACGCCATTCCACGGCGATGCCCAGCCCCAGCTCTCATACATCAGCGAATCGGGTACGATGTAATCGGCAAAGGCGTTGCTTTCGTTGATCAACGGGTCGACCGAAATGATCAGCGGCAGCTTCTTGGGGTCGGCCAAGTCCTGTTCGATCAGCCGACGAATACCCGGGATGCCATAAACCGGATTGGCGCTCCACAGCACCAGTGCCTTGATCCGGTATGGGTAGCCGCGCAGCATGGCGGGGAACCACTCGGTGGCAAGACCCGGCGCGTTGGGGAACCACGCATCGCGCGCCGGATAAGGCTTGCCTTCCGCCTTGCGGCTCGCGAACTCGGCGGATTTCTCGTACGGCACGTTACGCCCTAGCGGCGTGCCCTTGGGCTTGATCGCACCGGGAAAGCTTTCCAGATCGTAGCGCGGCCCCTTGCCAGCATCCTTGAAACCGCCACCGTTGGCCACAAAACCGCCCTTCCAGTTTATGTTTCCGATCAGCGCATTGAGCGTAACCACCGCGTAGGCGTTGTAGAAGCCGTTGCCGGTCATCATGCCACCGTGGGCGACTGCACTGGCGCGACGGCCGTGACTGGTGAATTCCTCGGCCAGGCCGACGATGACCGCCTCCGGCACGCCACAGGCCTCTGCGTATTCAGACAAACTCAGCTTCATTGCCGATTCACGCAGCAGTTCAAAGGAGGTGCGCACCATGATCTCGCGCTCGCCCACCGACACCGAGCCGGCGGATTCCAGCGGCACCGGCCCGTTTGCCGCCTCGGCCGGGATTGGTCGCCCATCGGTACCCCACACCAAGTAAGGGTCCGCATCGGTATAGCGGACGTCGGCTACCATCGCCATGCCAATGTCGGAGCCGCGCAGGAAGCGGCCTTCGCGTGGGTGTCCGGGCTCGACGATCACCAGCCAGGATGCATTGGTGAAGGACGGCTCGCCCGCCGCAGTCGCCACGCGGGCATTGGGGTTGGCGAGGTAAGCGGCGTTGAACCGGCCGTTCTCGAACATCCAGCGCATCATGCCCATTACCAGCGCGCCGTCGGTGCCCGGCCGGATCGGCACCCAGCGTGCGCGTTCGCCGGCGGCACGGTTGTCGGCGTTAGTAAGCACCGGGTCGACCACTACGTACTCCAGCTTGCCTTGGCTGCGTCCCTTGGCAAGCAGGGCGCCTGTGCGCTTGAACGGGTTGCCGGCATTGCCCGGCGCGGTGCCGATGAAAAGCACGAATTCGGCGTTGGCCAGGTCCGGCTTGGCATGCGGCATTTTCTTGAGATCGCCGAATAACGCCCCAGAGCCCGATCGGTAGGCGCCGCCACAATAAGAACCATGACCGATGAAATTCAACGTGCCGTAGGCCTGGTTCCAGAACCGGCGTGCAAAGGCCTCGCGGCCGTCGTTGACGCTGTTCCACACCGCTACCTGATTGACCCGGGGGCCAAGCTCCGGTGCCTCAGGATCGATCAGCGCAGTGAGATCGCGCAGCGCACGTAAGCCGTCGACATGGCCTTCGCCGAACAGGTCGCCGCCTTCTACCACTTCCTTGACCAGCTGTTCGAAGGAAATCGGCTGCCACTGCCCGGAATTGCGCGGCCCGACACGCTTCAAGGGGGTGAGCACGCGGAAGGGCGAATTCATTTGATCCATCGCTGCGTTACCGCGACCGCAGGCGGTAGAGCGCCCGGCCAGCCCCTTGTCCTGGTAGCGCGACAAAGCGATGAGGCTCTCTTTGACCGAGACCTCCATTGGAAGGTGCGGCTCGGTCGACAACGGGTTGTAGGGATTGCCCGCAACGCGTAGCACCCGGCCGCTGGCCTTGTCGATGCGGACCCGCACGCCGCACTGGGTGGTGCACCCTAGGCAGGAGGTGTAACTGACCTGCTGCGCCGGATTCACCTTCAACTGGCCGCTGGCAGGGTCGATGCTGAACTCCGGTTCCGCGGAGCGCCCGTGGATGTTGTGGGCCTGCGGCTCGCTGCCGGTCAAACCGGACACCATGCGGCCGAGGGTCTGGGAGAAACCGGCGGCGAATGCAGCCAGACCGCCCGCGGCAATCAGTTCTCGACGTTCGATTTTCATGATCTTGTTCCCCAGGTTCGGTTCAGGCGCCAGAGCGGTCGGCACGGCCGATACGATCGAGCGGCAACAGCGTGGTCAGCACGATGAAGAGGAAAATCCACAACCCCGCGGTACCGGCGATGCCCATCAAGCCGTCTGGACCGAGCGGTAGCTGGTAGTTGTAGTAGCCCGCGCCGGTCTTGGGCACCTCCTGGCCGCCAATGAAGATCGTCCAGCGCATCATCCAGGCTGAATGCAGCGCGAGCAGGCCGATCAGCAGCCCGGAGCCAGGCCACTTCAAGGCCAGCAGCAGCGTGGCCACGCTGACCGCCACCGCCCACAGGGCGCTTAACTGCCAGTTGACCGACGGGGCGACCTCGGCAAGCGCCTGGGCATGGACCGGCGATACCCCGCTCACGCCCAACCCCAGCCATGTCGCACCCACGATCAACGCCACGCCCTGGGTCCCGGCCAGCGCCAGCGCCATCCGCCGGGTTGCTGCGGGATCGCCGCCGCCGGGCAGGAAGCGGTTGAACAGCAGGCTCACTCCCAGCCCGCCTGCGAGCGCAGTGACGAAAAACTGCACCGGTAGCAGCGGGGTGTGCCACAACGGACGGGCGCGCACCACCATCACTTCCACACCGGTATAGAGCGCCACCAGCGCCGCGCCGACAAAGGCGAGCAGGGCCGCAGCGACCAGCGCCTTGCGGCTTTCATGCCCGCCGTAGGCCAGCATGCGCGCCAGCCCGGCGAGCTTGCCGCCTTCTTCCGCGTGGCGCGCGAGCGCAGGGCGGAAGGCCAGCCAGGCGTAGAGGATCAGGCCGCCGAGGTACACCGGGATGAAGAAGGCGCCCCACGACATCCACGAACTCGGGGTAAAGTAGGCGTAGAAGTGCCAGAAGCGGCCGGGCTGGTGCAGGTCGGCCAGCAGCGCGACCGGCGCGGTGAGCCCGCACACCAACGCCGCCAATAGCGCCAAGCGCGAGATGCCCTCCCAGCCGGGACGGCGGAACACCAGGCCCGGCAGGGACACCAGATAGGCGCCGTATGACAGACCGATGAGGAAGAAGTACTGCACCGCCCACGGCAGCCACGCGACTTCGCGCGCGACATTGACGGTTTCGACGATTTCCGTGCTCATGATCGCTCTCCTGTAGCGTTCAGGCGTGGGCCTTGCGCGGCCGCCACAGCGTGCCCTGGCCTTCGACCTTGCCCTGGAAGCGTTCGTCGAGGCCGATGTAGAACACGCGCGGCTCGGTGCCGTGCTCGGGCTTGAGCACCTTCACCTCGCTCTTCGCAGCATCGAGGCGGCGGCGCAGTTCGCCGTCCGGGTCGTTGAGGTCGCCGAAGATGCGCGCGCCGCCGACGCAGGTTTCCACGCAGGCGGGCAGCAGGCCGGCATCCACGCGATGCGCGCAGAAGGTGCATTTGTCGGCCGTGTTGCTCTCGTGATTGATAAAGCGCGCGTCGTAGGGACAGGCCTGCACGCAGTAGGCGCAGCCCACGCAGCGCTCGCCATCAACGATGACGATGCCGTCGGCACGCTTCTTGGTTGCACCGACCGGGCACACCGGAATGCAGGGCGGTTCGTCGCAGTGATTACACAGGCGCGGCAGCACGTAAGTGCCGGCGGGCTGGACGGCGTCGGAGAGTTTTACGCTGTATGTCGACACCACGGTGCGGAAGCTACCCTCGGGTACCGCATTTTCCTGGATGCACGATACGGTACAGGCCTGACAGCCGATGCACTTGCGTACATCGACCAGCATCGCCCAGTGGTGGCCGACCTCGGCCGCCAGAACCGGTGTCGGCAAAACAGCGGCCGCGGCAGTCAGTACCGGAATGCCGCGCAGGAAATTTCGGCGGGAATCCGAGATTTCATGCGGATGCAGGTTTTTCATGACAACGCTCCAGTGGTTGAGGAGTCGCTGCCACTTTATGCCTCGCAAGCAGCATGGGGAAATTGGCAGCATCGAGGAGCGGACTAGACCGTTTTACCTATTGCACGGCAACGCAGCGCACCGGCGGCCACCTGAGCCAAAGAGCCACCACCTGCGAGCGCGTCGGACATTGATGCGGTGCCACAGGCGGCGACAGGGCCGTTATACTTTGTATTTTGCGCCCGTCAGTCAAAGGACCCAGCATGTCGGATCATCGTGTCGCTCGTGCCGCCAAGCGGCCTGTCAAAGTCGTACTACCAGCCGTTGCCGTGATCGCAGTCTCACTGCTGGCAGGCTGTGGCAAAGCGCCTGCGGTCGACCCGGAAGTGACCGCATCGGCCATTGCCCCGGTTGCCCGCGTCGAACTCAAGTTGGAGAAAATCGCGCCGGGTTCGCGCACCGGCGAACAGATCTACAAGAGCGTTTGCACCAGCTGTCATGCCGCCGGTGCGCTGGGCGCGCCGAAGACCGGTGAGGCCGGCGACTGGGCCGGACGCTTGGGCAAGGGCCTGGAGGCGCTGGCTGCGTCGGTGACCAACGGCATGGGTAACATGCCGCCCAAGGGTGGCGCGGCCGACCTGACCGACAAAGAGATTCTGCGTGCGGTGGCTTACCTGGCCAACACGGCGGGTGCAAACTTCACCGAACCGCCGGTGGAATGAGCTGCGAACGCGGTTAGCACGGTTTGAGAAGGGCAGCCTGCGGGCTGCCTTTTCGATGACACTCCCCAAAACCCGCGCTGTACCGGAAAGCGGTCTCAACCCCGCCCTTCGAGCATCGCCCGCAGCGCAGCCGCGCGGTTTTTACCTTCCTCCTTGGATAGCGGTTGGTTGCTGCGCCGATCGCTGATCTTGAGGTCGTCGCCCATCTCGGCCACGAAGCGGCTGATCTCACAAGGGCGGAATTCCTTGCCCGCCTTGCGCCGCTCACACCAGCTCAGCGTGAGCGTGCGCTGTGCGCGGGTAATGCCCACATACATCAGCCGCCGCTCTTCTTCCACCTTGTCTTCGTCGATACTGGCCTGGTGCGGCAACAGGCCCTCTTCCACCCCCACCAGAAAAACATGGGGAAATTCCAGTCCTTTGGAAGCGTGCAAGGTGGCCAGCTGCACGCCGTCAAAGTCGGGGTCGTCCTTGTCGAGCATGGACATCAGCGCAATGGTCTGCGCGAGTTCGATCAGGTTTTTGCCGTCCTCGGTAGCCTTGCGGCCCAGCCAAGCGACAAAGTCCGCGACGTTACGCCACTTGGCGTCCGCCTCACGGCTGTCCAGGTGCTCGAATAGCCAAGCTTCGTAGCCGATGGCCTCGACCAGGTGTTCGAGCAGGCGGCCGGCCGGCTCGCACGGGACGCGACATTTGAGTTGGCCGATGAAAGCGGCGAATTCCTGTACCGCCTCCAACTGACGGGTGGCGAGGTGTTCGGCCAGCCCCGCTTCGAACACCGCGGCAAACAGGCTGACATGGCGCGCACCGGCGTAGCGTCCGAGCGCTTCCAGCGTTGCCGCGCCGATTCCGCGACGCGGGGTAGTGATCGCGCGTATGAAAGCGAGGTCGTCGTCTTCGTTTTGTAATAAGCGCAGGTAAGCGAAGAGATCGCGGATTTCGGCCTTGTCGAAAAAGCTCTGCCCGCCCGAGATGACGTAGGGAATGCCGGCGCTGCGCAACGCCTGTTCGATGAGGCGCGCCTGATGATTGCTGCGGTACAGGATGGCATAGTCCTTGAAGCGGGTGCGGGCGGCGAATTTATGGGCATTGATGGTCATCGCGACCCACTCGGCCTCGGCCTCGGGGTCGCGACAGCTGCGTACTGCAATCTGCTCACCGTGACCGTGTTCGGACCACAGGCGCTTGTCGAACAGCTTTTGGTTGTTGGCGATCAAGGTATTGGCCGCTTCCAGGATGCGACGCGACGAGCGGTAGTTTTGCTCCAGCTTGATCACCCGTAACTGCGGATAGTCCTGCTGCAGCTGCTTCAGGTTGTCCACGTCGGCGCCTCGCCACGCATAGATGGCCTGGTCGTCATCGCCCACCGCGGTAAACATGCCGCGTTCGCCGGCAAGCTGGCGCAGCAGGCGGTACTGCGCACGATTGGTGTCCTGATATTCATCGATCAGCACATAACGCAGCCGCTGTTGCCAGCGCTGACGCACCTCTTCATGGTTTTCGAACAGCTGCACCGGCAGGGCGATGAGATCGTCGAAGTCCACCGCCTGATAGGCGCGCAGGATGCGTTCGTATTCCTGATATGCGGCAGCCGCCGCAGCGGCAAGTTCGTTGTCCGCCCGCTGTGCGGCCTCGGCAGGTGTGACCAAGGCGTTCTTCCATGCGGAAATCTGCCACTGCAATTGCTTGGCGATGCCTTTGTCGGCATCCCGGGCGGCCTCGGCAACGATCTGCACCGTGTCCGCTGCATCCAGAATGGAAAACTGCGGCTTCAGCCCGCAGTGCGCGGCCTCCTGGCGGATGATGCGCACGCCCAGCGCGTGAAACGTGCACACCGTCAACCCCCGCGGCGCCCGCCCACCCATCAAATGAGCGACCCGCTCCTGCATCTCTTTGGCTGCTTTGTTGGTGAAGGTGATGGCCGCGATATGTTCCGGATTGAAACCGCAGGTATCGATCAGATAGGCGATTTTATGGGTGATCACTCGTGTCTTGCCGCTGCCGGCACCGGCGAGCACCAAGGCCGGACCATCCAGATAACGGATCGCCTCACGTTGCGGCGCATTGAGGAGTGCAGACATGATGTTTTTACCCGCCGGCGCGAAGGCAACGATGGGCACAGGTGACAAGCCATCTGAAAGCCAGGACAATCCGCAACATCGCGCAGCCTTTCTGGATAACGGACAAATGAAGGTCAAGATTATCGCCGCGATTACGGTGTTCGTTCTCGCCCTGGCAGGGTTTTGGGTGTTCAGCCACAAGCCGCCCGCACCGGAGGTGACCTTTACCACCTTGCAAGGTGAGCGCCTGCGTACTGCCGATCTGCGCGGGCAAGTGGTACTGGTGAATTTCTGGGCCACCACGTGCACCAGCTGTATCAAAGAGATGCCGGCGTTGGTGCAAACCCATGAAAAATTCGCCTCACGCGGCTACCGCACCATCGCGGTCGCCATGGACTACGACCCCCCGGCGCAAGTGAAAGCCTATGTGGCGCGTAGCCAACTACCGTTCACGGTGGCGCTCGATACCCGCGGCGAGGTGGCGCAGGCGTTCGACGGTGTGCGCTTGACCCCGACCAGTTATCTGATCGACAAACGCGGCCGCATCGTACACAAATACCTGGGCGAACCCGATTTCGAACAGCTGCACCGCTTGCTCGACCGTCTGCTCGACGAAGCAGCGTAGTACGGTGCTACGCCGGTGGCGAGCGCAGAGGATAGGCGCGGCCCGCATGGAAGAGATATTCGACCCGCAAAAGCGGCGGCGTCGGGTGGGCACGCAGCGGGTAACCCACCGCCGCCACCCGCTCGCCGGGTTCAATGGGGGTAAGCTGCCAGGCGTGCAGCAGGCGGGCCGCGCCCAATAACAAGGTCCATTCGGTGGCCACCAACGGGGCCGGTTGGGTACGCGCCAACAAAGCAGCGCCGTCGACCTGGGCGCGCTGGGCCGGTAACCGATCGGTGCGCAGCTCAGCGGGCAACGCCAGCGTCGGATCGGGCGCAATCAGCAGCTCGACGCTCGGCAGCGTCCACCGGATTGCGTTCACACGGCCGGCCACATACCACGGCCGCGCGGTGTCGACGGCGCCCCAGCCCGGCGGCCGCGCCCAGAGCTGCCACGGTGTGGCAGCACACAGTGCAAGGCCGCCAAGAAACAGCCGACGTTCCATGAAGCGCTCCGCTCGAAAACCGCACGGCCGCCCGTCTCTCGCATGCACGGGCGGGCTGTCGGTTCGATGCCTGTGAGACGCCGGAGTTCGCAGAGGCTGTCGATGGCGGCTCGTCCGAGGCCGACGCGGTGCAAACGGTCAAACCACGCCGGCACCGTGGGCTTGTTGGTCGGCCCAATAAGACGAACGCACCATCGGCCCGCAGGCGGCGTTTTTGAAGCCCATTTTTAATGCTTCGGCCTCGAACATCTTGAAGGTGTCCGGATGCACGTAGCGCAGCACCGGCAGGTGACCGGCGGAAGGCTGCAAATACTGGCCGATGGTGAGCATATCGACATCGTGCCGGCGCAGGTCGCGCATCACCTCGAGGATTTCCTCGTCGGTTTCGCCCAAACCGACCATCAGGCCGGACTTGGTCGGCACCTCGGGGTGGCGGGCCTTGAATGCCTTGAGCAGCTCGAGCGAATGCGCGTAGTCGGAACCGGGGCGGGCCTGCTTGTAGAGCCTTGGCACGGTCTCCAGATTATGGTTCATCACATCCGGCGGAGCCTGGTCGAAAATCTCCAGGGCAATCTCCATGCGCCCGCGAAAGTCCGGCACCAGCACCTCGATCTTGGTGTGGGGCGAGGCGGCACGGGTGGCGCGAATGCAATCGACAAAATGTTGGGCCCCGCCGTCGCGCAGGTCGTCGCGGTCGACCGAGGTAATCACCACGTAGTTCAGGCCCATCGCGGCGATCGTGCGGGCAAGTTGTGCCGGCTCGTCGGCATCGAGCGGCGCGGGGCGGCCGTGGCCGACATCGCAGAAGGGACAGCGCCGGGTGCAGATGTCGCCCATAATCATGAAGGTGGCCGTACCCTTGCCGAAACATTCATGGATGTTTGGGCAGGAGGCCTCCTCGCACACGGTATGCAGCTTGTGGTCGCGCAGCGTGGCCTTGATTTGGTTGAAACGTTCGGCCTCTTGGCCTGCGCCGAGCCTGATGCGGATCCACTCGGGTTTTTTCAGACGTTCGGCGGGGACGATCTTGATCGGGATGCGGGCGGTTTTGTCAGCGCCGCGCTGCTTGCGCACGGGGGTTTCCATGTTGGCTTCTCGATGCTCTGCAGGGGTGACGGTATTGTGCCGGTTTATGGGGCAGCCTGGGCACTGGGGCTGTCCGCAACACGCTGCTCCGGGGCTATGGGTGGCAACAGCCGCTGCAAATGACCGAGCAAGCGATCGCCCACCGCGGCCAAATCGTCCGCAACGCCAAAATCGCGCAAACGAGCGGTGGCCAGCCCCTCATAGCCGCACGGGTTGATCCAGCTAAACGGGGCGAGATCTACATCCACATTGAGCGCCAGCCCGTGATAGCTGCAACCGTTTTTCACCCGCAGGCCGAGCGCAGCGATCTTGGCGCCGTCAACGTACACCCCGGGGGCGCCGGCCTTGCGCGCGGCGGCGATGTCATAGTCGGCCAGACAGTCGATCAGCGCCTGTTCCATCAGATAGACTAGTGCGCGCACCTTGAGCCGGCGGCGCGGCAGGTCGATCAGCAGATAGGTCACTAATTGGCCGGGGCCGTGGTAGGTAATCTGCCCGCCGCGATCGATGTGGACCAGCGGGATGCCGGCGTCGCGCCCGGCAGGCAGTAGATGCTCGGGGCGCCCGGCTTGGCCCAGGGTGTAGACCGGCGGATGCTCCAGCAGCCAGATTTCGTCTGCGGTGGTTTCGGTGCGCGTGGCGGTAAAGCGGCGCATCGCTTCCCAGACCGGGAGGTAATCCACCCGGCCAAGGCGCTTGACCACCCAGCCTGCGCTCATAGCACCACCTTGACCATGGGGTGGGCAGTAAGTTCGCGGTACAGGGTATCGACCTGCTGCTGCGACACCGCCCGGAAGGTGCAGGTCACCGCCAGATAGTTGCCTTTGGCCGAGGGGCGCATTTGTACGCTGCCCGGATCGAAATCGGGCGCATGGCGCTGCACCACTTCCACCACCGCTTGGGCAAAGCCTTCCACCCGCAGGCCCATGGCCTTGATCGGGAAATCGCAGGGATACTCGATCAGGGTCTGGCGACCCTGGGGGGTGTCGGGCGTGTTCTCAGCCACCGCGCATCACCGTGTTCTTGAAGTCCTGATACCAGGCATGCATTTGCCGACCTACCGCGCCCGGCTTGCCGCTGCCCACCGGGCGGCCGTCCAGGGTGGTGATCGGCAGCACTTCCTTGGTGGACGAGGTCATCCAGATCTCGTCCGCGTTGCGCACTTCGTCTTCGAGGATCTCGCGCACTTCATGCGCCAGACCATGGCGCTGGGCTAGTTCGAGCACCACGTCGTAGGTAATGCCGGGCAGCATCAGATGACTCTTAGGCGGGGCGAGCATGACGCCGTCACGGACGATGAAGATATTCGACGCCGCCCCTTCGGTCAGGAAGCCGTCGCGGAACAGGATAGTCTCGGCGCAGCCCTGGGCCACCGCCTGCTGGCGCAGCAAGCAGTTGGCCAGCAGCGCAATGGTTTTGAGGTCGCAGCGCAGCCAGCGGAAATCGGCCGCGCTCACTGCGCCGACGCCGTTCTCGAGCTGGGCGGCAGGCGGCGTGACCAGCGCATCGCTCATCAAAAACACGGTAGGCCGGACCACCGCCGGAAAGGCGTGGTTGCGTTTGTGGTCCGCACCACGGGTGATCTGCAGATACACCGACTGATCCGGCCACTCATTGCGCGCCACGATCTCGCGCACGATATCCGCCCATTCACTGGCACTGTAAGGATTGGGCAATCCGATGGCTGCCAGCGTGTGGCTCAAACGGTTGAGGTGCTCTTCCAGCCGGAACGGTTGCCGGGAATACACCGGGATGACTTCATAAGCGCCGTCGCCGAACAGGAAACCGCGGTCCATCGGTGACACACGGGCCTGCGACAGGGGCAGATACTGACCGTCGAGATAACAAATACTCATGCGTGCCTCCACGCGCAGGGTTGTGCCTGGCCGACACCGGCCAGACCGGTTCAGAGATTTTTGATCCACATCAGCAAGGCGTCCCACAAACGGCCGAAAAAGCCGGCCAGCGGCACGTCCTGCAAGGCGACCACGGGGTACTCGCCCAGCACCCGCCCCTCCAGCGCAAGCTGCATGGTGCCGACCGTTTGGCCTTTTTGCACCGGGGCCACCAAGGGTTGCTGGCTGGTCAGCGTAGCGCTGATCTTCTCGGCCTGGCCCTTGGGCAGCGACATCACGAAGTTGCTCACAAAACCCACCGGCACCTCCTTGGCCTGGCCCTTCCAGATGCGGAACTGGCTGAGCGCCTGCCCCGCGGCGTAGAGCTGAACGGTGTCGAAAAACTGAAAACCGAAGTTGAGCAGCTTGAGCGATTCCTGAGTACGAATGGTGTCCGAATCGGTACCCACTACCACCGAAATCAAGCGCCGCGGTCCGCGCTGCGCGGAGGCCACCAGGCAGTAGCCGGCGCTGCTGGTATGGCCGGTTTTGATGCCGTCGACGGTGCTATCCATCCACAGCAAGCGGTTGCGGTTGGGCTGGGTGATTTTGTTGTAGGTAAATTCCTTTTCGGAATAAAGCGGATAGTACTCGGGAAAATCGCGCACGATCGCCGAGGCCAGCCGCGACAAATCACGCACCGTGGTGTAGAGCTGCGGGTCCGGCAACCCGGTGGCGTTGGTGAAATGGGTGTTGGTCATACCCAGGCGGCGCGCCTCGCGATTCATCAGTTCGGCAAAGGCTTCCTCGGAGCCGGCCAGCAGTTCGGCAAGCGCCACGCAAGCATCGTTGCCCGACTGCACGATCATGCCGCGAATTAACTCACCGACAGTGACCGGGCGCCGGGGCTCGATGAACATCCGCGAACCTTCCTGACGCCAAGCCCTGTCGGACACGGTTACCTGCTGTTCCATGGTGATGGTGCCGGCCTTGAGCGCCGCAAAGGTCACATAAGCGGTCATCAGCTTGGTCAAGGATGCCGGCTCGATACGGGTGTCCGGTTCATGCGCGGCAAGCACCTGGCCGGTGCCGTGGTCGAGCAGCAACCACGCCTTGGCGGCCAGCGCTGGTGCGGGCACGCTCTGTGCAGTGGCGGAAAAAGCAACAAAGGCAAGCAGCAAGGACAGAACAAAACGCATCGGGGGCATAACACCTGTAGGAGGATGGGGAAAACGGCGCGGTCGAAACGATACACGCCCCTGGCTGACCGGCAACGCCGGGGTTGGTTCAAAGTGTTAACGGACGACCACGAAAGGCTGCAGGTTCAGCGCTCGTACAACTTGTTCGGCCACGGCGCGTGCCTCGCCCTCGCTGCCCCACGGCCCCAAATGCACACGGTAATGGCTGCCGTCGGCCAGCAGCTGCAGACGGTTGGCCAGTCCGGACAGTTCGCGCTCGACTTGACCACGCAGGTTTTCGGCGTTGCGCCGTGAGGCGAACACACCGAGCTGCAAAAAGACCTGTCCACCGTCGGCCCCTGCAGCGATGCGAGCCGGCAAAGTCAGCGCTGCCTCGGCCACCGTCGCCGGTTCAGGTGCAGCCCGCACCTGCACGCCGCCGTCATCGTCCGGTACGATGAGCTCCACCTCCACATTGGCGTGGCCGGCGTTGATGTATCCCAAGCGGTACGCCGCGGCGTAGGACAAATCGATGACACGGTCGCGCAAAAAGGGGCCACGGTCGTTGACCCGCACCACCACCGAACGGCCATTGGCAAGATTGGTCACCCGCACATAGCTCGGGATCGGCAAGGTTGGATGCGCCGCGGTCATCGCATACATATCGTAGGGCTCGCCGCTCGAAGTGGGCTTGCCGTGAAAGCGGCGGCCGTACCAGCTGGCCACGCCACGCTGGCGGAAGGGCTGGACCGAGGTCAGCGGCACGTATTCCTGGCCAAAAACGTAATACGGGCGGTTGGCAAAGCGGTGCAGTGGCTCGACACGCGGGACCGCATCGGGCACACGGTCGAGGTCGGCCGGCGGGTTGTCCCCCGGGCCGTCGTCTTTGTAATAGCCGCCGCCCCCAGATGAGCTGGCCTGGGGGCCGGGCTGGCGGCCGATGGTTGTGGTGTCCGGTGCACGGGGTGCGCTGCCGCAGGCGCTCAGGACGAGGCTGAGCGCAAGAGCGGACAGCAGAGCGGCGGAGCGATGAGCGTGAAGGGCTGCAAAGTCGGTATTGAACAACATCTTGGCGGCGGATCAGTCGGCGGTACTCACCCGATGGCGGTGGATGCTCATCAGGATACCCACGCCCAGGCATAGTGTCACCAAGGCGGTGCCGCCGTAGCTGATGAAGGGCAAGGGCACCCCCACCACCGGCAGAATGCCGCTGACCATACCCATATTGACAAACGCATAGGTGAAGAAAATGGTGGTGATCGCGCCGGCCAAAAGCCGAGTGGCGAGCGAAGGGGCGCGCAAAGCGATCTGGTAGCCGCGCACCAGCAGCAGGATGTAGACGGCCAGCAGAGCAAGCGCGCCGGCAAAACCGAACTCTTCGGCCAGCACCGAGAAAATGAAATCGGTGTGGCGCTCGGGAATGAAGGCTAGATGCGTTTGTGTACCGTTCATCCAGCCTTTGCCGAAAACTCCGCCCGAGCCGATGGCGATGGTCGACTGGATGATATGAAAACCTTTGCCGAGCGGATCGCGGGTGGGGTCTAGCAGGGTGCAGACTCGCTGTTTCTGGTATTCGCGCATGCCAAACCAATCGACCTCGGGCTGGCATAATTGGTCGCCAAAGGCCACGATGGCACCCATGCCGAGCACCCCGGCCAACACCGCGGGCACGATCAGCCGCCAGGGCAACCCGGCAAAGTAAATTACATACAAGCCGGCGGCGGCCACCAGCAAACTGGTGCCCAGATCCGGCTGGGTGACGATCAAGCCCACCGGCACCGCCAGCAACACTCCGGCAACGATGAAGGTCTTGAGGTTGGCGACGCCCTCGCGTTGTTGAAAATACCAGGCCAGCATCAACGGCATGGCGATCTTCATCAGCTCCGATGGCTGGATGCGGGTAACACCAAGGTCCAGCCAGCGTTGCGCGCCTTTGGAAATCTCACCGAATGCGGCCACCCCGATCAATAGCAGCACGCCGAGCAGATAAAGCGGCAGCGCCAAAGTCAATAAGCGCTGCGGCGGCAAGCGCGCCGCCGTCCACATCGCTGCCAACGCCACCGCGGCATTGACCAGCAGAGCCTGTTCGCGCTCGGGCGAAGCAGACATCATCAGCAGGTAGGAGGCTGCCAGCAGGGTGAGTACGATGACCAGCAGGACCGGGTCGAGCGGACGCACCAGGGCGCGGATCAGATTGGCGGGGTGGAAACGCTGCGCGGTCATCATTGGCTTTCAGCGCCAGCCGCATCCTCTGGCGCGGGTTGGTCCGGTTTGCGGCCGAGCAAGTAGTAATCGATGACCTGACGCGCAATCGGCGCGGCTGACTGCGAACCGAAGCCGCCGTTTTCCACCAGCACGGCCAGCGCAATGGTCGGCGCCTCGGCTGGCGCAAAGGCGATGAACAGCGAGTGGTCGCGCAGCCGCTCGGCCACCTTGCCTTCCTCGTAGCGCTGGCCGCGCAAGGAGAACACTTGCGCGGTACCGGTCTTGCCGCCCACCTCGTAAGGCGCCCCGGCGAAGGCCCGCGCGCCGGTACCCGATTTGTTGACGTCGACCATCGCACGGCGTACCGCCGCCAGATGTTTCGGATCGAGTTTAATCTGGCGAATCGGCTCGGTCTCCACCGCGCGCCGGGTGCCGTTGCGTGCATCGACCACATGGCGGACCAGATGTGGGCGGAACACCCGCCCGCCGTTGGCCAGGGTCGCCACCGCATGGGCCAGTTGCAGCGGGGTGTAGGCGTTATAACCCTGACCGATACCCACCGAAATGGTCTCGCCGCCGTACCAGCGCTGCTGCTCGGGCTTACGAAAGCGCGCCCGCTTCCATTCCGGCGAAGGCAGCACGCCTTCGGCCTCGCCCGGCACATCGATGCCGGTGCGCTCACCAAACCCGAACTGGCGCATGAACGATGCAATCGCGTCGATACCCAGGTCGTTGGCCAACTGATAGTAATAGGTGTTACTGGAAACCACGATGGATTGGTGCAAATCCACCGAGCCGCGTGCCTTGTGATCCATGAAGCGGTGACCGCCATAGATGAAATAGCCCGGATCGGGGACACGCTGCTCGATAGTGCGCTTGCCTGCGGCCAGCCCGGCCAAGGCCATGAAGGGCTTGAAGGTGGAACCGGGCGGATAGGCGGAATAGATCGCGCGGTTGAGCAAAGGCAGGTCGGGCGAATCATTGAGCGCCCGCCATTCAGCGGGGGAGATGCCGTCGACGAACGCATTGGGGTCGAAGGTGGGCATGGACACCAGCGCCAGCACTCCGCCGGTATCCGGTTCGATGGCCACCAGCGCCCCACGGCGTGCGCCAAAGGCACGTTCGGCCACCTGCTGCAGCTCGACATCCAGGGTCAGTTCCAGATCGTTGCCCGGCAAGGCCGGCTGACGGTGCAGCAAACGCACCGCGCGGCCGCCCGCGTTGACTTCGACCTGCTCAAAGCCGGTGATGCCATGCAACTCGGCCTCGTAAGACAGTTCCAGGCCGGCTTTGCCGATATGATCGGTGCCCCGGTAATTGGCGGTTTCGCCGCGCTCATCGATGCGTTGCAGGTCACGGTCGTTGATGCGGCCAATGTAGCCGATGACGTGCGAGGCCACCGCCCCGAGCGGATAGTCGCGGAACAAGCGGGCCTGCACTTCCACGCCGGGAAAACGATAGCGTTCGGCGACAAAGCGCGCCACTTCGGTGTCGGTGAGCCGGGTGCGGATCGGCACGCTTTCAAAATTGCGGCTCTCTTCCAGGATTTTGCGGAAGCGGGCACGATCGCGCGGCTGGATGTCGATGATTGTCGACAACGCGTCGATGGTTTCGTCCAGTCTGCGCACCTGCGAGGGATTGATCTCCAGCGTGTAAGCGGCGTAATTGCGCGCCAGCAGCTTACCGTTGCGGTCGACGATGTTGCCGCGGTTGGGCACCACCGGCAGCAATGCGATGCGGTTATCCTCGGCGCGGGTGTGGAAATATTCGTGGCGCTCCACTTGCAAGTAGTAAAACCGTCCGGCCAGCAGCGCAAAGCAGCTCAGCACGAACACCAGCGCCACCCCCACCCGCCGGCGGAAGCGCAGCATTTCCTGGTCCGGGGAACGGAACTCGGTCATCGGCTGCAGCGTTCAGATCGGCCGGTTTTCATCGCGTTCGACCGGTTGATACTGCGGCAGCAGCAACAAAAAGGTAAGCGGCCACCACAACAGCGCAGCGCTGAAACTGGCGGCGAAATACCACCAGCCGGGAAACTCCGCACCGGCCAGCAGGCGTACCAGCACCATCAACAACTGCGCCAACAGCAGCACCGGCAGCACATGTAGGGCCTGTTCGAGCGGCGAAAACCACAGCACCCGGCGCGACAGTCCGGCCGCCAGATGGGCCAGCACCACATAGGCCAATGCGTGCTGGCCCATCGCCGCGCCCAGACCGATATCCACCAGCAGGCCCAGCACGAAGGCGGTGCCCATGCCCACCTTGAGCGGTTCGCGGATGCACCAGAAGGCCAGCACCAAAGCCACCCAGTCGGGCACGCCCGGCAGGCGCCCGGTGGGTATGTAGCGCAGGCCGAGGGCCACGATCAGGCTGAGCCACACAAACCATAGCTTGACCGGCAGCAGGATGCGGCTGGAACGGTTGGTCGGCTGCATCAGCGCCCCCCCGGTGGATCGACGGCGTCCTGTTCGCTGGGCCGCGGCGGGGGCGCTTCGGCGCGCCCGACCACCAGCACCTGAATGCTGCGCTCCACCCCGGCAGCCGGTTCGCAGGCGATGCTGAAAAAGCCCTGACCCGAACCATCACGCTCCACATGCAACACCGTGGCCACCGGCAGGCCGGCGGGAAACACGCCATCCAGGCCGGAGGTTACCAGCACATCGCCCGGCAACACGTCGGCGCCGGCCAGCACATAGCGCATTTCCAGTTGCCCCTGCCCGGTGCCAAACAACACCCCGCGCAGGCCGTTACGGACCACTTCCACGGCAATCGCCTGGTTTTTGTCAGTCAGCAAAGTGACTTCGGCCTGCGCCGGATAAACCCGGGTGACCTGGCCGATCACGCCGTGCGCATCGACCACCGGAAAACCGGCCTTTACACCGTGTTGCGCGCCACGGTCAAGGATGACCTTGCGGGCAAACGGATCCGGCGCGTCGTAGAGGATTTCCGCACTGACACTGGTCAACGGCAGCCTTCTGGACATCTCGAGCAGGCCGCGTAGCGCCTCGTTTTCGCGCTGCAAGTGCTCGAAACGCAGCAGTGACTGCGCCGCATCGAGCAGCTCGCGCCGCAGCGCGGCGTTTTCTTTCTGCACTTCGACCAGGGTGGCGAAATATCGCGAGGCATTGCGCACCACATCGGCGGGTGCGGCTGCCGCCCGCTGCAAGGGGTAGGTAACCACCGAAATGGCCTGACGCAACACGTCCAGATAGCGATATTTGATGTCTGCCACCAGCATCGCCAGACAGATGGAGACGAACAGGATCAGACGAACCAGCGGCGAAGGCCCGCGCCGGAAAATCGGGGGCGCCTGATGACCGACCAGGGACATGTTTTGCGTCCGGATTGCGACGACGCCAATGCACTAGCCGACCGCCGCGGGCTGAGCCAGTGCTTTATTCGGAGGCGAAGATGGACGCCAGCTTGTCCATCTTCTCCAAGGCCATGCCACAACCGCGTGCCACGCAGGTCAGCGGCTCGTCGGCGACGATGACCGGCAGACCGGTCTCTTCCATCAGCAGACGATCGAGATCACGCAGCAGCGCGCCGCCGCCGGTCAGCACCATACCACGGTCGGCAATATCGGCGCCCAGCTCCGGCGGTGTCTGTTCCAGAGCGATCTTGACCGCGGAGACGATTTGATTGAGCGGCTCGTTGAGCGCTTCAAGAATTTCATTGGACGAGATGGTGAACGAGCGTGGAATGCCTTCGGCCAGATTGCGGCCCTTGACCTCCATCTCGCGCACCTCCGAGCCGGGGAAGGCGGAGCCGATTTCCTTCTTGATGTTTTCGGCGGTGGTGTCGCCAATCAGCATGCCATAGTTGCGCCGGATGTAATTGACGATGGCGTCGTCGAACTTGTCGCCGCCCACCCGTACCGAGCCGGCATACACCATGCCGCCCAGCGAAATCACGCCGACTTCGGTGGTGCCGCCGCCGATGTCGACCACCATCGAACCGGTGGCATCCGATACCGGCAGCCCTGCGCCGATGGCCGCCGCCATCGGCTCTTCGATCAAGAACACCTGACTTGCGCCGGCTGCCAGGGCGGCATCGCGGATCGCACGGCGCTCGACCTGGGTGGAGCCGCAGGGCACGCAGATGATGATGCGCGGACTGGGAGAGAACAAGCGCGAATCGTGCACCTTTTTGATGAACTGCTTGATCATCTGCTCGGTGACCACGAAGTCGGCGATCACACCGTCCTTCATCGGGCGGATGGCGGTGATGTTGCCCGGTGTCTTGCCAAGCATCTGCTTGGCCGCATGGCCGACCGCCTGGATGGTGCGCTTGGCGTTGGGACCGCCCTCGGTGCGGATGGCCACCACCGAGGGTTCATCGAGCACGATGCCCTTACCACGCACATAGATCAGCGTGTTGGCGGTACCCAGATCGATCGCTAGATCGTTGGAAAAATAAGAACGCAGAAAGCCAAACATGGAATGGAGTCCGAAACCGGTACAGTGATTGGGCCGTTATGCGGCGACGTGGGTTTGCGCGCAGGCCGGCAACGTCGGGCTAACCCACCGATCCGAGGCGACGGCATAAAGGCCAGTCGCCGGCTCGCCTGACCGGACAAGCCGCGAACAAGCCGCCCAGCGGGCCTGAAGGCGGTTATGATAACCTACAAACCTTTTTAGCTTCAGTAGGTTTTGTTTCCTCATGTCGCTATCTCTCGAACAGGTCCGGCGAATCGCGCAGCTTGCGCGAATCGAACTCACCGATGCCGAGGCCACGGCCACCTTGGCCAAGCTCAACGGCATTTTCGGCCTCATCGAACAGATGCAGGCGGTCGACACCACCGGTGTGGAGCCGATGAGTCATCCGCAGGATGTCGCCGCCCGGCTGCGCGACGATGCGGTCACCGAACCCGACCGCCGTGAAGCCTTCCAAAGTATCGCGCCACTGACCGAAAACGGTCTTTACCTGGTGCCCAAAGTCATCGAATAAGCCCGCCTTAGGTGCCCCCGTCCGCCCCGAGCTGCATTCCCGCATGATCAACGCCTCGCTTTCCGAACTGCGCCGCGCGCTCGATACGCGCCGCATCTCCGCGGTCGAACTGGCCACGCTGTTTCTGGACCGTATCGATTCCGCCAACCCTCAACTCAACGCTTTCATCACGGTCGACCGCGACCGCGCGCTGGCCGCCGCCCGCCAGGCCGATGCGCGCATCGCCGCGGGCTCGGCCGGCCCGCTCACTGGCATTCCGCTCGCGCACAAGGATGTGTTCTGCACCGAAGGCGTGCTCACCTCCTGCGGCTCGAAGATGCTGGCCAACTTCATCAGCCCCTACGACGCCCACATCGTCGCCCTGCTCAAGGCCGCTGGCGCGGTCATGCTGGGCAAGACCAACATGGACGAATTCGCCATGGGGTCGAGCAATGAAAACTCGTACTTCGGTCCGGCCCGCAACCCCTGGCATACCGACCGCGTGCCGGGCGGCTCCTCCGGCGGTTCGGCTGCGGCCGTGGCTGCGCGCCTGGTACCGATCGCCACCGGCAGCGACACCGGCGGTTCGGTGCGCCAGCCCGCCGCACTCACCGGGGTGACTGGGATCAAACCCACTTACGGGGTGTGCTCGCGTTATGGCATGGTGGCCTACGCCTCGTCGCTCGATCAGGCCGGCGCCTTTGGCGCCAGCGCAGCCGATTGTGCGACGCTGCTCAGCGCAATGGCCGGCTTCGACCCGCGCGACGCCACCAGCCTGGAACGCCCGAGCGAAGACTACTGCCGCGATTTGGACCGGCCGCTGACCGGGCTCACCATCGGCCTGCCCAGGGAATTCTTCGGCCCCGGCATGGCCGACGATGTGCGCGCCGCGGTGGATGCCGCGCTGGCCGAATACCGCAAGCTCGGCGCGGTGACCGTCGAGATCAGCCTGCCCAACGCCCACTTGGCCATTCCCGCTTACTACGTGATCGCCCCGGCGGAAGCCTCCAGCAACCTGTCGCGCTTTGACGGCGTGCGCTACGGCTACCGTGCTGCCGACTACGGCGATCTCACCGACATGTACCAAAAGAGCCGCGCCCAGGGCTTTGGCGCCGAAGTCAAGCGCCGTATTCTGGTCGGCACTTATGTGCTCTCCCACGGCTATTACGACGCCTACTACCTCAAGGCACAACAGTTGCGCCGCCTGATCGCCGAAGACTTCCGCGCCGCATTCACCCAATGCCACCTGATCGCCGGCCCCACCAGTCCGACCACCGCCTGGGCGATCGGTGAAAAATGCGACGATCCGGTGCAGATGTACCTGTCGGACATCTACACCATTGCGGTAAACCTTGCCGGCCTGCCGGGCCTGTCCCATCCGGCCGGCTTTGGTGCCGACGGGCTGCCGGTAGGGCTGCAACTGATTGGCAATTATTTTGCCGAGCATCGCCTGCTCAATGCCGCGCACCGTTTCCAGCAGGCCACCGACTGGCACAACCGTCGCCCGCCGGCCTTTGCCTGAGCGTTTTCATCGGATCGTCCGCATCATGTCCAGACAAGATTGGGAAGTCGTCATCGGGTTGGAAATCCACGCCCAGCTCAATACCGTGAGCAAAATTTTCTCCGGTGCCAGCACCGCCTTCGGGGCCGAGCCCAACCGCCAGGCCAGCGCGGTGGACATTGCACTGCCCGGCGTGCTGCCGGTACTCAACCGCGGCGCGGTGGAACGGGCGATTCGCTTCGGTTTGGCCATCGGCGCCACGGTGGCGCCCAAGAGCGTGTTCGCACGCAAAAACTACTTCTACCCGGATCTGCCCAAGGGCTACCAGATCAGTCAGTTTGAACGGCCGGTGGTGCAGGGCGGCGCAATCGTCATCCGGGTCGGTGAGGGCGACAAGGCGTATGAAAAAACCATCCGAATCACCCGTGCCCACCTGGAGGAAGATGCAGGCAAGAGCCTGCACGAAGACTTCCACGGCATGAGCGGCATCGATCTGAACCGCGCCGGTACCCCGCTATTGGAGATCGTCTCCGAGCCGGACATGCGCTCCGCGGCCGAAGCCGTGGCCTATGCGCGCGCGCTGCATGCGCTGGTGCGCTGGATCGACATTTGCGATGGCAACATGCAGGAAGGCTCGTTTCGCTGTGACGCCAACGTCTCGGTGCGCCGCCCGGGCGGCCCGTTGGGCACTCGGCGCGAGATCAAGAACCTCAACTCCTTCCGCTTTTTGCAGCAGGCCATCGACTACGAGGTGCGCTGGCAGATCGACACTTTGGAAGACGGCGGCAGCATCGAACAGGCCACCGTGCTGTTCGACCCGGACAGCGGCGAAACCCGCATGATGCGCAGCAAAGAAGACGCGCACGACTATCGCTATTTCCCCGACCCCGATCTGCTGCCGCTTATCATTTCGCCCGAGTGGATCGAGCGCGTCGCCAGCGAAATGCCGGAATTGCCGGGCGCCCTGAAGGCGCGCCTGATCGATGAACTAGGTCTTTCGGCCTACGATGCCACTATGCTTACCGCCAGCAAGGAAATGGCCGACTACTTCCTGGCCACGGTGCAGGCGGCTGGCCGGGAGCTGGCCAAGCCCTGCGCCAACTGGGTGATGGGCGACCTGACCGCGCATCTGAACAAAGCGGGGCTGGAACCGACCGCCTCGCCGGTGTCGCCCGTCCAGCTGGCCGGCCTGGTGCGCCGCATTGCCGACCGCACCATCTCCAACAACATCGGCAAAAAAGTGTTCGAAGCGCTGTGGAACGGCGAAGGCGGCAGCGGGGCCGATGCCGCCGACCGCATCATCGACGCCCAGGGCCTCAAGCAGGTCACCGACAGCGGTGCCATCGAAGCCATCGTCGACCAGGTGCTGGCTGCCAACCCGAAATCGGTGGAAGAATTCCGTGCCGGCAAGGAAAAAGCCTTCAACGCCCTGGTCGGCCAGGTCATGAAAGCCAGCCGCGGCAAAGCCAACCCGGCCCAGGTCAACGACATTCTGCGCGCCAAACTGAGCGTTTGACCCGGAGCGCGGCCATGAGCCGGTGAGCGGCCGGTCAACGTCGTGCGGCGGGCCCCTTTTCGTCCTCGTCACCGACGCCGTTCGTGCTGGCGGCAAACGCCCACAAATGCGCGGCGACCAACGCTCGCCACGGCGAAAAAGCGGCCAGCCACCGACCGGTGGCATCGGGCCCCGGCGGCTGCTTCATACCCAACAGACGCTGCAGCGCGCGACGCACCGCCAGATCGCCATGCAGCGAGCCGTCCAAATGGCCAAAACCGCGTAGCAACGCGTAATCGACGGTCCACGGGCCAATGCCGCGCAGCGCGAGCAGATTGGTACGGATGTCATCGGCCGGGGTGGCAGTGGCCAGCCAATGGTCCAACGGCAACGCCCCCGCTTCCACCGCTTGGGCTAGCGTTCGCAGCGTCTCGGCCTTGCTGCGCGACAAACCGGCCGCACGCAGCGCGTCGGTATCCAGCGCAGCCAGCCGGCGTTCGTCCGGATAACAGTACAGCCCGCTGCTATGCCGTATCCCGGCTGCACGGATCAGCCGCGCACGCACCGCCACCGCGGCGCGCACGCTGATCTGCTGTCCGATGACCGCCCAGCTCAGCGCTTCGAAGGGGGTGGCCGCTTGCGGCACGCGCAAACCCGACTGCGCGGCGATCAACGCACCAAGCGCCGGGTGGTGGCGATGGCAGCGCTCGAAGGCCGCCACCGCTTGGTCCAGACCCAACATCCGGCGCACCATGGCCACCAGCGCGGCCGACTCGTCGGCCTCGGCCGCGCCATCGACCGTCAGCTTGGCCACCGCATGGTCTGTCCGAAATAAAACGGACAGTACCGCCGGGCGCCCACGCCAGACCAGACCTTTGCACAGACTGTCCGCACCGGTGCATTCCGCGGTTTGCAGCGGATCGCGCCCATGCAGGGCGAGCACGTCGGCCGGGCGGAAGCCCGCCGGCAGGGCTAGGCGCACAGCCAGTGTGCCGCTGCGCGGTGTGCGACGATCGGGGCAAGGGCATGCAATCATGCGGCACGCCGATCAGACGATTTCGCGCGAGCTCAGCGAATAGCGGAAGGTCTGCGGATCCAGGCTGTCCAAACGGCCGGCGGCGCTCTCGCCCTGCGGATACATCAAAAAAGGCACCGGTCCGCCCTGGCTGCCCGGCAAGGCCAAGTCGTGGGCATCGTTATAGGCCATCCAGTTCATCTCCCAGGCGCCGAAGAGCTGCTTGCGGGCTGCCAGCACCTTGGGATGGTCCAAGGCAAGGTGACCGGGCGGCTCTTCCAAAACCACCTTGCGCACGTCTGCCGGCTCTGGTCGGCAAATGCCGCGAGCGGCACGGCCGCCCAACAGGCAAGTGCCAGCAAGGTGCTGCGCACTGTCAACCCTGTAAAGGTGCCATCGCACCGCCTCAGACAACCATCGCGCGTAGCCGGGCAATGCGCTCTTCGGTGGATGGGTGGGTGGAAAACAGACCGCGCAGGCCACCGCCGGACAGCGGGTTCATAATCATCATTTGCGCGGTCTCCGGATGCGCCTCGGCGGCGTGCAGCGGAATACCGCGGGCATAGGCGTCGATCTTGGCCAGCGCATTGGCCAACGCCAGCGGATCGCCGGAGATTTCCGCTCCGCCACGGTCGGCGCCGAATTCACGGGTACGCGAGATGGCCATCTGAATGATCATCGCAGCCAGCGGCGCAAGAATCATCACCAGAATCTGGAAGGCCGGGTGCGGACGGTCCTCGCCGCGGCCGCCAAAGAACATGCCGAACTGAGCCAGCATGGAAATCGCGCCTGCCACCGTGGCCGACATAGTAGAGATCAAGATGTCTCGATTTTTCACATGAGCCAGCTCATGCGCCATCACCCCGCGCAGCTCGCGCTCCGAGAGCAGGCGCAAAATGCCGGTGGTGGCCGCCACCGCAGCGTTTTCCGGGTTGCGGCCGGTGGCAAAGGCGTTGGGCTGGGCTTCATCGATGATATACACCTTGGGCATCGGCAAATTGGCGCGGTGCGCCAGCTCACGCACCATGTTGTACAAATAGGGCGAGGTGCTGGCATCGACCTCACGCGCGTTGTACATCTTGAGCACCATTTTGTCGGAGAACCAATAGGCCCAAAGGTTGGTGGCGCCGCCGAACAAAAGCGCGATCAGCATCCCCTGCTGACCGCCCAGCATGGCACCCACCGCGCCAAACAACGCGACGATGGCCGCCATGAGGATCGAGGTTTTCATCCAGTTACCAAGCATATACGTGCTTCCTTGCTGTTGCGGGTCACAGTGCCGTTGCGCCGACATGGGGCTGCGGCGGGCGAAATTCAATCCGCTGCGATAGCAAAGCGGTCGCCCACAGAGACCGGAAATCCGGCCAGAAATTCCCGCACTGTCATGCGGCGGGCGCCTGGGCGTTGCAATTCGGTGAGCCGCAAAGCGCCCTCCCCACATGCCACCACGATACCCTCTGGGCTGCTGGCCAGCACTTTCCCCGGCTCGCCGCTGAGATCGGCCGGCTGCGCCTGCCAGATCTTGATGGTGGTGCCGCCCAAGCGCCCCTGTGCCCCCGGGAAAGGATTGAAGGCCCGCACCGCGCGGGCCAGTTCCGCCGCCGGGCGGCACCAGTCCAGCGCAGCTTCGGCTTTACTGATTTTGGCGGCATAGGTGACGCCTTCGCGCGGCTGCGGGGTGGCCGGCAACCCCTCGGGCAGGCGGTGCAGGGCCTCGACCACCAGGTCCGCACCCAGCGCGGCCAGGCGGTCATGCAGGCTGCCGGTGGTGTCCTCGGGCAGGATGGGGATGCTGCGGGCAAGCAGAATGGGCCCGGTATCCAGGCCCTCGTCCATCTGCATGATGGTGATGCCGCTGTGCCGGTCGCCGGCTTGGATGGCCCGGTGGATAGGCGCAGCTCCCCGCCAGCGCGGCAGCAGCGAGGCGTGGATGTTGATGCACCCCAGGCGTGGCAGCGTCAACACCTCGGGCGGCAGCAACAAACCATAGGCGGCCACCACCAACACGTCGGGTGCCGCGGCCTGCAGCGCGGCGCGCTGCGCTGGCGTGCGCAGGCGCTCGGGTTGATCGACCGCCAAGCCGCGCGCCTGCGCCAGCTGTTTGACCGGACTGGCGGTCAGCTTCATGCCCCGCCCGGCCGGACGGTCGGGCTGGGTCAGGACCAGCGGCACGGCAAAACCGGCATCCAGGATGGCGGCAAGCGCCTGGGCGGCAAATTCCGGGGTGCCGGCAAAGGCAACCTGCAGTGCAGACATCGGCTTTCTCGGGTGACGAAACGCGGCGACTGGCGCGGCGCCGCTTAGGCGGTGATACGCGCCTTTTTGGCCAACTTGGTCTTGATACGGCTCAGTTTCAGGGGCGACAGATATTCGACGAAAACCTTGCCGTCGAGGTGGTCGAGCTCGTGCTGGATGCATACGGCCAACAGCCCCTCGGCTTCGAGTTCGAAGGGCTGGCCTTCGCCGTTGAGCGCGCGCACCTTGACCCGCTCGGCGCGGGTGACTTTCTCGTAGATACCCGGCACCGACAGGCAGCCTTCCTCACACACCTGCTCGCCATGACGCTCGATGATCTCGGGATTGATGAAGGCCATCAGCGCCGAACGGTCTTCCGACACGTCGATGACCACCACCCGTTTGTGCACGTTGACCTGGGTGGCGGCCAGACCGATGCCCGGCGCCTCGTACATGGTTTCGGCCATGTCGCGCACCAGCGTGCGGATCTCGTCATCGATGACGGTAACGGGCTCGGCCCGGGTATGCAACCGGGGATCGGGATAGCGAAGGATGGGTAAGAGGGCCATAAATGCTTGCCGGGTTAAGACTTTATGTGCAGAATTTCAAGCGTTTTGGCATGCCCATGTGCTGGGTCGGACATGCGAGGCGAAAACGGCTGCGCGCGCAGCCGCTTCGACTTGCTCACCGCCTCAAGCGTTCCGGACCGGTGACCGCCGGCCCGCACCCATCGGAAGCGAGCAATGATCCGCATTATATTCCCTCTCCTTCTCAGTGCAGCGGCCCTGCTGAGCGGTAGCGCGGCGGCCCAGACGCCGGTGGAAATCGCCGATGACGCCCCTGACACCTACACCGTGGTTCGCGGCGATACCCTGTGGGATATTTCCGGACGCTTTCTCAAACAACCTTGGCGCTGGCCGGAAGTCTGGCGGCTTAACCGCGAGCAGATTCGCAACCCACATCTGATCTATCCCGGTCAGGTGATCTTTCTCGACCGCAGCGGTCCCTGGCTGAGCATTGGTCGCCGCCTCGGTACACAAGACCAAAAGCTCTATCCCCAGGTTTATTCCGAACCGGCCACCCAGCCCATTCCCAGCATTCCGCTGGAAGTGATCCAACCCTTTCTGATCGCGCCGCTGGTGGTCGATGACCAAGACATCGCCCATTCGGCCACCATCGTCGCCACCCAGAGCGACCGGGTTTTTGCCGGCCATGGTGACACGGTGTTTGCCAAGGATGTCGCCGCGGACCAGAACAATTGGGAGGTCTACCGCAAAGCTGAACCGCTGATCGACCCATTCAGCAAAGAAGTGCTCGCCTACCAAGCGGTCCATCTGGGCTCGGCGCGAGTCACCGAGCACGGTCAGCCCGCCACCCTGACGCTGGTGCGCGCGCTGGAGGAAATCGGCGAAGGCGACCGCATGCTGCCCAGCGCGCTGCCCACGGTATTTTCTTATGTGCCGCATGCGCCGGAAGCGGATCTCGACGCACGCATCATCGCCATCCACCGCGGGGTCGAGACCACCGGCGCGCACCATGTGGTGATCCTGGGTGCCGGCAAGCGGGAGGGCCTGGAAAACGGCCATGTGGTGGCTTTGTGGCGCAACCGCGGCAATGTCAAGTATGAAGGTGAAACCATCGCCCTGCCGCAGCAGCGTTACGGCCTGGCTTTCGTATTCCGGGTGTTCGAGCGCGTCTCCTATGCGCTGGTGATGAACACCGACGGTCCGGTCACCGTGGGCGACAGCATTCGCAAACCCTGAGTGTCGACACCTCAGCCCGAACTGGCCGCCTGGCTGCGGCTGAGCTTGGCGCCGGGCGTTGGTCCCAGCGCCCAGCGCCGCCTGCTGGCCGTCTTCGGGCTGCCAGAGGCGGTGTTCGCCGCCGGGCATCGCGCCGTGGCAGCGGTGGTGGGCAGCGATGTGGCCGACTCCCTGCTGGCCGCGCCCGATCCGGCCGCTCTGGAGACCGCGCTGGCCTGGACTCAGCAGCCTGGCAACCATATTCTGACCCTGGCCGATGCCGTCTACCCGCAAAGTCTGCTCGATACCGCCGATCCGCCGATTCTGCTTTACGCCAAAGGCGATTTGACCTTGCTCCGCCGTCCGGCGCTCGCCGTGGTCGGCGCGCGCTCGGCCACCGCTCAAGGGACGGACAATGCACGCGCCTTTGCCCGTGCGCTCGCCGAGGCGGGCTTGGCCATCGTCAGCGGACTGGCCCTGGGGATCGACGCGGCCGCCCACCAAGGCGCACTAGACGCCCAAGGGGGTGCGACCATCGCGGTCATTGGCACCGGCGCCGACCGCATTTATCCTGCCCGCAACCAGGCGCTGGCGCATGCCATCGCCGAGCGCGGCTTGATGCTCAGCGAATTTCCGCTCGGCACCCCGCCCCGGCCGCACAATTTTCCGCGGCGCAACCGTCTGATCGCCGGACTCGCCCGTGGCGTGCTGGTAGTCGAAGCCGCACTGGGCAGTGGCTCGCTGATTACCGCGCGACTGGCCGCCGATAGCGGACGGGAAGTCTTCGCTATTCCCGGTTCCATCCACTCTCCCTTGTCCCGCGGCTGCCATCGGCTGATCCGCGACGGCGCCAAGCTGGTGGAGACGGCTGCCGACATTCTGGAAGAGCTGCAGTTGGACGGCTCCGTCATGGCTCGACCCACCGAGCCATCCGCCGTCACCGCGCCTGCCGCGGATGACGATCCTGCCGCTGCCTTGCTGGCCCACCTGGGCCACGACCCGGTCGATCTCGACACTCTGGCTGCGCGCAGCGGCTTGACGGTGGATGCGCTGTACGCCATCCTGCTGCCGATGGAATTGGACGGTCGTATTGCCCGCCTGCCCGGCGGCCGCTTTCAGCGCCGTTGAACCCGCCGGTCGTATGTCGCCCCGTGTGTTGCGGGTCGCATCTTTGCAGCACTGCCCCCATCCCCCCGTCGCCGCCCAGCAGGAGGTCACCGTGTTCGACATTTTGGTTTTTCTTTTCGAAAGCTACGTCCATGCCGGCGCGTGTCCAGCGTCCGATCAACTGGCCCGCCGGTTGTCCGACGCCGGTTTCGAAGATGAAGAAATCAACGAGGCGCTGGAATGGTGGTCCGGGCTGCGCGAAATGGCGCAAGCGGCTTCTCCGCAGATTGCTCCGAAAAGTGACTCGGTGCGCATCTACGCTGACAGCGAGATGGCCCACCTGAGCGCAGAATGCCGCGGTTTCATCGCTTTTTTGGAGAGCGCCGGGGTGCTGGATGCGCTGAGCCGGGAACTGATCATCGAGCGGGCCATGGCGTTGAAGCAGTGCACCGTCAATCTGCACCGGCTCAAGGTGATCGTGCTGATGGTTCTCTGGCAGCAAGATCAGCCCTTGGACAGCCTGATCCTGGATGAACTGCTCGATGGTGACGACGACCAGCGGCTGGCCATGCAGTAATTCTGCGACCTGGCTTACGCTTGCAAGCGCCATGGCCGGCTGCTTATCATCGGCCGCTTTGCATCCATCCGCCGACGTCTGATCCCAGACGTGCGGCCAGACTCCCAACGGCATGAGCAAGCAACTGATCATTGCGGAAAAACCCTCGGTGGCAGCGGACATTGCCCGCGCGCTGGGTGGTTTCACCAAGGAAAAGGACTACTACGAGTCCGACCATTACGTGCTCTCCTCGGCCGTGGGCCATCTGCTCGAATTGGTGGTACCGGACGAGTACGAGGTCAAGCGCGGCAAATGGACTTTTGCTCACCTACCGGTGATCCCCCCGCGTTTTGCGCTCAAACCGGTGGAAAAAACCGAAGATCGCCTCAAGCTGCTCACCCGGCTGATCAAGCGCAAGGATGTCGATGGCTTGATCAATGCTTGCGACGCCGGACGCGAGGGCGAACTGATCTTCAACTACATCGTGCAGCACGCCAAATGCGACAAGCCGGTGCGTCGGCTCTGGCTGCAATCGATGACGCCGCAGGCTATCCGTGACGGCTTTGCTCATCTGCGCGCCGCCGAAGAAGTGGCGGGTCTGCGCGCAGCGGCCATCTGCCGCGCGGAAAGCGACTGGTTGATCGGCATCAACGGCACCCGCGCGATGACTGCGTTCAACTCCAAGACCGGCGGCTTTCATCTGACCACCGTGGGTCGGGTACAGACGCCGACACTGGCCATCGTGGTCGAGCGCGAGGAGCGCATCCGTAAATTCAAGCCGCGCGACTACTGGGAGCTGGAAGCCGATTTCGTTTGCGCCGCCGGGCGCTACAAAGGACGCTGGTTCGACGAAGCGTTCAAAAAGCCCGAAGGCGACGAACACGCCAGCGCGTATCGCCTCTGGGACCCCGCCCAGGCCGAGGCGATCCGCGCCAAGTGCGAGGGCACACCCGGTACGGTGAGCGAAGAAGCCAAGCCTTCGACCCAGCTCTCACCACTGCTTTTCGATCTGACCAGCCTACAGCGCGAGGCCAACGGCCGTTTTGGGTTTTCGGCGCGGGTCACTTTGCAGTTGGCCCAGGCGCTCTACGAAAAACACAAGGTACTGACCTACCCGCGTACCGACTCGCGCGCGCTGCCCGAAGACTATCTGCCCACGGTCAAGGATGTGCTGCGTACGCTGCCGGACGATTATGCGCCGTTTGCCAACGAGATCGCCGCCCAGGGATGGGTGCGTCCCAACAAACGCATCTTCAACAACGCCAAAATCTCCGACCACTTTGCCATCATCCCCACTGGCGTAGTACCCAAGAGCCTGTCCGAAGCCGAACAAAAAATCTACGACCTGGTCACCCGCCGCTTCCTGGCGGTGTTCTATCCGGCCGCCGAATACCGTATCACCACCCGTATCACCCGGGTTGCCGGCGAAGCCTTTAAAACCGAGGGCAAGGTGTTGGTCAACCCCGGCTGGCTGGCGGTGTACGGCAAGGCAGCAGCCAGCGCAGACGAACTCGACGGCGGCCCGCAGTTGGTGCCGATCCGCGCGGGCGAAATCGTCTCGACCGAAAAGGTGCAGGTCAAGGCACAGGTTACCAAGCCGCCGGCGCGCTTTACCGAAGCGACCTTGCTGTCGGCCATGGAAGGCGCGGGCAAGATGGTCGACGACGAGGAGCTGCGCGCGGCAATGGCCGAACGTGGCCTGGGCACACCGGCCACCCGTGCGCAAATCATCGAAGGACTGATCGCCGAACAGTATCTGCACCGTGAAGGCCGCGAACTGGTGCCCACGGCCAAAGCCTTTTCGCTGATCACCCTGCTCAAAGGGCTGGGTGTGACCGCGTTGACTTCGCCGGAACTGACCGGCGGCTGGGAATACAAACTGGCGCGCATGGAGCGCGGCGAGTTGTCGCGCGAGGAATTCATGGAAGAAATCGCGCAGATGGCCCGCGAGGTGGTCGAACGCGCCAAGCGCTACGAATCCGATACCGTACCGGGCGACTTCGCCACGCTGCAGACCCCTTGCCCGAAATGCGGCGGCACGGTCAAGGAAAACTACAAAAAATTCGCCTGCCAATCCTGCGACTGGAGTACCTGGAAGATCATCGCGGGTCGGCAGTTCGAGTACGACGAAATCGAAACCCTGCTGCGTACCGGCCGTGTCGGTCCGTTGACCGGCTTTCGCAACAAAATGGGCCGCCTGTTCAACGCCGAGATCGTCCTTAACGAGGACAAGCAGCCCAGCTTCGATTTCGGTCAGGCCAAGGACGAAGAAGCGGCCGAGCCGGTGGATTTTTCCGCTCAGCAGCCACTGGGCCCCTGCCCCAAATGCGGCAGCCGGGTATTCGAACACGGCATGGCCTATGTCTGCGAAAACGCAGTCGGGCCGCAAAAGCGTTGCGACTTCCGTTCCGGCAAAATCATCCTGCAACAGCCGATCGAACGCGAGCAGATGTCCAAGCTGCTCGCCGAAGGACGTACCGATTTGCTCAAGGGGTTCGTCTCGGCGCGAACCCGTCGCAAGTTTTCGGCTTTTTTGGTGTGCGGCAAGGATGGCAAAGTCGGCTTCGAGTTCGAAAGCAAAGCCCCCAAAGCCGACGCCACTGCCCCGCGCAGCAACCCGGCCGCGGCCCGCAAGCGCACCCCCAAGGCGGGCTGAAGGGGACCGCCCGCCCGACGCTAGTGCTGCTGTTCAGGACTCCAGCAGGCTGCGCAGCATCCACGCAGTTTTCTCATGCACCTGCATGCGCTGGGTCAACAGATCCAGCGTCGGTTCGTCGTTGGCCTTGTCGGCCAGCGGCGCCACGCTGCGCGCAGTCCTGATCACCGCTTCCTGTCCAAGCACTAGTTGGCGAATCATTTCCTCGGCGCTCGGAACCCCCTCCGGCTCGGTCAGGCTGCTGAGCTTCTGGAACGCCTTGTAAGTGCCTGGCGCGGGGAAACCCAGCGCACGGATACGTTCGGCGATCTGGTCGACCGCCAGCGCAAGCTCGTTGTACTGCGCCTCGAACATCAGGTGCAGGGTGTTGAACATCGGCCCGGTCACGTTCCAGTGGAAATTGTGGGTGGTCAAGTACAAGGTGTAGCTGTCGGCCAGCAGGCGCGACAGACCTTCGGCGATCTTTGCGCGATCTTTCTTGTTGATGCCAATGTCGATGTCCATGTTGGTTCTCCTTGCTGTCTGATGGCGGCTCCGGACAGGCCGGGCCGCCCCATGCTATGCGATTCGGACCGGCGCGGGCAATCATCGGCGTGAATTGGCATACATTGGTCCATCAGCCTACGGTGGGCGGATGCACCCGCCCGACAGGACGCACGCCCGGCAGGCCGCACTCCAGGATGGCGGTACGCAGCACATCGATCGCCCCGCTGCGCGGGTAGGTGACCCGCCAAGCCAGTGCCACCCGGCGTGTTGGCTCCGGGGCGACAAAAGGCCGCACTGCAATGAGGTTGTTTTGCGCCTCCAAGTCGTCGGCGGCCGAAGCGGGTAGCACGGTCACCCCCAGACCGGTCGCCACCATGTGGCGGATGGTTTCCAGAGAACTGCCCTCCAGCGTACGCTGCAGGCCGCCCACATTGCGGCACTGCGGGCACACTTCCAGCACCTGGTCGCGGAAACAATTGCCCGCGCCCAGCAGCAACAACTGATCGTCCGCCAGTTGTTCCGCCTTCACTTCACTGAGCCGGGTCCAAGGATGGGCGCTGGGCATCAACACGCGGAACGGTTCGTCATAGAGCGGCTGCGCTACGACACCCGGCTCATCGAAAGGCAGCGAAATGACGATCAGATCCAGTTCGCCGCGCTTGAGCGCTTCGGCCAGACGGGCGGTGTAATTTTCCTGGATGATCAGCGGCATGCGTGGCGCGAGCCGATGCACCCGCGGAATCAGCCGCGGCAGAAGATAGGGACCGATGGTAAAAATCACGCCCAGACGCAGCGGGCCGGACAATGGATCCTTGCCGGCGGCGGCGATTTCACGGATCAAGGCGGCTTCCATCAGCACTTTTTCCGCCTGCGCAACGATGCGGCGGCCGGTTTCGGTAATCTTGACCTCGGTGGCGCTGCGCTCGAACAACTGCACACCAAGGTCTTCTTCGACCTTCTTGACCGCCACCGACAAGGTCGGCTGGCTGACATGGCATTTTTCAGCCGCCCGCCCAAAGTGGCGTTCGCGGGCCAAGGCGACGAGATAGCGAAGATCGGTGAGCGTCATAACGGTTCCCGCCAGACCGGGGCGTTGTCACGGAACGCTGATCTTACCCCGTTGGCGGGCTTCTGCGCGGATTCGGGCCAGGGCAATCGCATGAAGGTCATGCCAGCCCGAGCAGTTGCGCGCGGTAGGCATCGGAGGTTGAGGCGATGAGTTTTCTGGTCTTGAAGCGCCCTTGGGCAGCGCTGGAGGCTCAGATCGAGCCGTTCTGCCCGGAGGGCGAAGGCTGCGGTCGGCCGCGGTCGGCTCACCTCGCCCGCCTCCAGCCCGGCGTGGCGTGATTTTTTTATGCGAGCGGGCATGCGCGCTGCCTCAGATGTCGAAGTGTTTGCGGATAGCGTCGGTGAGCTGGCGGCGGAGTGCTTCTTCGTCACACTGCGACACGGTGGTGTGGAGCTGAGGCGCAATTTCGCGAAAGACGGCGATGACCGCCGGATCGACGTGGTGCCCGCTGTCGCGCTCCAGAATGGCGCGGGCCTGGCCAAAACTCATCGGTGCCTTGTACGGGCGGCGCGCGCACAGCGCATCGACCACGTCGGCCACCGCAAAGATACGCGTCGCCTGCGCTTCCATCATGGCAATGTGGGAGTCGAGCACTTCATGTGCCTTGCGCTCGTTCTCTCTGGATAGATGCACCACCACCGGATAGATGGCCGCGCCGCACAGCAGCGCGGCGAAAGCTGCCAGAGCGGCGGTGGCCGCTTGTGCGCGGCTGGTCTCGGTGTCCATGTGCAGGGCATCGAAGTGGCGCAACAAGCGTTGGGATTCCTCGATGGCTAGGGCGACGGTGGCTTTTTTGGCGCTTTCCTTTGCGGCTAACCAGCCGGCAAGGCTGGCGAGGATGGCGAGCACGAGGCTGACGGCGCCGATGCGGGTTGCGGCGCGACGATTGAAGGTGTGTGCGAACATGAAAGGAAGATCGCGGGTCGGAAGGCTGTGTTATGCATCCGGTGCCTTAACGCCGACTTAACACACGGCCGCCCGGGCGATCTCCCATGCGGCACCCGTTTTAGCCGCGCAGTTCGGCGGTGAGCTGCTTGAGGTCCAGGGTGCGCGCCCGCTCCTCGATCTGCGGCTGGTAGCGCGCTTGCAGGCCGCGCGCCTCATCGACCAGACCGGCGAATAGCTGCTTGAGGCTGGCCGCATCCAGTTTGCGCCCGCCGCCGTAGTAACGTTTGGCCACCTGGCCCAGCGCCCAGGTGCTGGCGAAAGAGAAGGCCATGCTGGTGGCCGCACTGCCGATTGCCCGCCCGGTCTTGCCCATTGCCTTGCCGAGCAGGCCGCCGATGAGTTTGCGGCCAAACTGCTCGACGTATTGCGAAGTCAGGCCGACACCGATGGTGGCAAGAAAATCGGTGATGTGGCCGCGGTCGAGCTCATAGCCGTGAGCCTTGCCGATGCGATACACCAGCCGAGTCTGCAGCGGAATGATCGCCCAGGAGGCAAGCGACTGCGGCAGCAGTTCCAGCGCGCCGTTGAGGATGGCGGCGTTGAGTATCATGCGGTCGAGGCCCGCCTGGTCGGGGGCCGGTGCGGCGGCACTGCCGGCAGCCGGGGGCGGCGCCGGCAGATCGGCGGGTGCCGGCGGCAGGGCGCCTTTGACCGGCGCGTCGGCTAGCGCGTCGGCCTCGTCGACCAGCGCATGCGCCCGGCCTGAATCCAGTCCGAGCAGGACGGCAAGGCGCTCCAGAAAGGCGGTCTCGTCCGCGCTATGGTGGCCGTCGGCATCGCACACGCCCACTGCGGTTTCAAACGCAAGTTGGCGCAGTTCAGGCGCATCCAGCGCCGCGCAGGCCTCTTCCAGCTTCACCCGGCGCAGCAGCACGTCCTGGTAAAGGGCTATGAAATCGACCTCGGCCTCGCGTGAGAGTGATTCGGCAACACGACGCACATGCTCGCGCTCGCGAGCGTCCTGGTGGCCGTCGGCAAATGCGGCCATCAAGGCAATGGTCAGCAGGGCGCGGGTTTGTTCCGGGTTCATGCAGCGGGCTCCGTGGGAGTTGCGTGATGGGTCGAGGTCTTCGACTGAGGAAGTGGGCAAAGTTTCCGCAGTGACAAAAGGCTCGGACGCTCATGCCGCTGAACGCAATTTTCTCTGCGCGCCGTCATCTCACATGCTGCGTTGTTCGACGCTGCTCTTTCGGGGTTCGGATTGCCGGTTCTGCAAAGGCGACTGGGTACGGATATGTTGGACGCCGGTGATCATCGCACCGATGAGATTGACACCTTCCAAGCGGCTCATCACGATGGCGGCGATGCCGTGGATGACGGCAAAACCGATCAGCAGGCCGGCCAGCGCTTCGTGCAGGTCCTGTACCCACTCCTCACCCCAGAGAGCGTCGGTAGTCTGCAGGAACCCGCTGGCAGCCACCGTCAGGATCAACACCATGAGTGCCAGCATCATGACCGCGCCCAGCGGGTTATGGCCCAGGTGTCGATCGTACTGGCCCGCGCGCAGCCGGGACAGATGGGCCGATAACCGTGACCGGGTAGGCATGAAGTTGGCGAAGCGGGCATGCTCGCTGCCGATGAAACCCCAAACGATGCGGGCCGCGACCAGCGCACCGGCAAGATAGCCCAGCCATTGGTGTACGGTTTCCCCGTCATCGAGGACAAAGTAATTGGTGAGCACGCAGCTCACCAGCGTCCAGTGGACGATGCGGACGAACCGGTCCCACACACGGACCGCCTGTAAGGTCGGGTTGGAGGACATCGGTCGGGCTCCAGTGTTGCCAGCGGCCTCGGGTGTCGCCGCTGGCCGCCAGCAGCCGTGGGCTAATTACTTGCGTTCGAGTTCGGCGCCGGTTTGCGGGTCGAAGTAGATTTCCACCTTGTTGCCGGCCTTGTCGAAGCCGTAGATCTCGTAGCAGTTACCCTTGGAGACTTTGAAGGTCTTGATTCGGTAACCCTGGGGCTCGAGGCCGGCCTTGAATTTGTCCTGATCCATCCACCTCTCTTTCGGTGCATTACAGCTCGGGCCGGCGAACGCGGAGGTGGAGAGTATGGCGATGCTCAAAGCGGCAAAAATACGGTTCATGCGAAACTCCTATGCTGAGGTAAAGCGCCGAGCGGGCGCGCAGTGGTGAGTACACCCGAGCACACTTAAAGGAGGCTGAAGAACGGGTTGAAATCGATGAAGCCGCCTGTGCGCCTCAAAATTCCGGGCACCCAGCTTTGGGTGGATTGTGGACTTCCGTAATTGCTTGGCCAGGATCGAGACCGAACAATCCGGGGGTTTTTCGCTAGATGATCGGCCATGTCAGGAATAATCCGTAGCTTCAGCGTCGTTGCCAGTTTGCTCGCTTTCTGCCTTCCGTTCGAGCTAGCCGCTCAGGGGCGGGAGATTGTTGTCGGTCAGGTGGCGCCGTTTTCCGGCCCGCAGGCGGTCACCGGACGGGCGATCCATGCCGGGGTGAAGCTCTACGTCGATCATGTCAACGCGCAAGGCGGTGTGCGTGGCATGAAGATCCGCCTGGTCACCCGCGACGATGCACAGCAGGCGGCGCAGACCGTGGCGCTGGCGCGCGAGCTGATCGCCGGGGAATCGCCGGTGGCGCTGATTGGCACCGTGGGCACTACCAACCTGGAGGCGTTGATCGCCGACGGCGTGTTGCAAAAGAGCGGCGTGCCACTGGTCGGCGCGGTGTCCGGCGCTTCCAGCGTTATCGCCGGCAAAAACGTGTTCGTCATCAAGGCGAGCTATCACGAGGAGATAAACCGCCTGTTCGCCAATCTGGCGGGCCTGGGTATCAAGCGCGTTGGGTTGGTGTACCAGGACGATGCGCTCGGCCAGGACGTGATCGCCGGCGCCGATGCGGTCGCGCGCAGCCATGGCATAGAATTAGCCGCCCGCGCAGGCTATCCGCGCAACACCGTGGAGGTTGGGGAGGCGGTCAGCGCGATGGTACAGGCGGGGCCGCAGGTGGTCTTACTCGGCGCCACCACGGCGGCGGCGATCGAATTCGTGCGCCAGTACCGTGAGGGTGGCGGACTGGCAATGCTATACGGCATGTCCATCATCGATACCCGTCAGCTGCTTGCCAAACTCGGGCCGGATGGTGCACGCGGCTTCGCCTTCTCGGTGGTGTTGCCGCTGGAGACTCAGCGCACCATCGCGCTCAATCTCGAATACCTGCGCCTGCGCGACCAGAGCAAGGACGCGGATCTTTCGGCGCGATCCATCGAAGGCTTCATCGCCGCCAAGGCGCTGGTCCATGCGCTGCAGAGCGCCGCAGCGGATGGCGTTCCGACCCCTGCGGCGGTTGTGAAGAACCTGCAGGCCATGCGCAAGGTGGATCTCGGCGGCTTTGTACTCGATTTTGGTCAGCCGGGCCGGTCGGGTTCCAGTTACGTCGACTTTGCCATGCTCGGCGACGGCGGGCGGGTGGTGCAATAAGTCACAAAGTGGCCCCGCGCGCAAATCGGTGTCAAAGATCGCGCGCCGCCACAAAATCTAACGAAGCCAAGAAGCAAAAAGGCCAACCCTTCAGGATTGGCCTTTTTGCTTGAATTTGCTGGTGGGGGCACTAGGACTCGAACCTAGGACCAATTGATTAAGAGTCAACTGCTCTACCAACTGAGCTATACCCCCGCATCTGTCGCATTCAATCTTGCGTGAATGCTGCGATGGTAGGCCGTGCAGGATTCGAACCTGCGACCAACGGATTAAAAGTCCGCTGCTCTACCAACTGAGCTAACGACCCGCCAAAGAGGGCCGAATTCTAGACGAGGCGGGATTTGCCGTCAATAGCGGATATTGGCGGACATTGGAGGGTATTGGCGCTTCTTTTTTTGCGCGTCGCAGTGTGCGGTGTGGCGCCGTGCTCAAGCATTTCGCAGCAACAGCCAATACTGCACCTTCATCGTCAGCGCTGCGCCGGCGATAATCGACAAGGTGGTGAGCATCGAGCCCAGCGATAGCGCGGATATACCGCTCACACCCTGGCCAATGGTGCAGCCCAAGGCGGTGACGCCGCCAAAGCCCATCAGCACCGCGCCCAACAAGTGGCGGATCAGATCGCCGGCGTCACGGAAGCTCTCGATCCGGAAGCTGCGGGTCGTGAGCGCCAAGAGTGCCGAGCCGACTACCACGCCAAGCGCGCCGGCGATGCCGAAGGTGACGATGCGGCTGGCGTCGCTCCACAGCATTAGAAGTTCCAGTGTGTAGGCCAGCGGGGCAACAAAGGAAAAAGACTCGGCCCGGCCGCTGTTGGTGCCGATGAAGGCTTCCTCCAGGGTTTCCGGATGTTCGGCCACATAGCCGATATGGCCGGTGACATACCAGCCCCCGACCACCAACAGTCCCACGACCGTGCCGCCTAGCAGGATATCGGCGCGCCATGCTTCGCGGTGGGCCAGTGCGGCGGCGAGCAGCAGGCCGCCGACCACCGTGGTGGCCAGCAACAGGGCGCGTTCCGGTGCCATGCCGCCGGCAGCGAGCAGGGCCGGCAGGTGTTGAGCCGAGTCAAGTTCGACCGCCATGCTATCGAGCCATTGCACCCGCCACACGCCAAACACGCCGCGCAGCGTCATAGAGGCCGCCAGCCCGAGGAAGACGAACACCACCAGCGATTTGAGGTTGCCGCCGCCGAGGCGGATCAAGGTTTTGCTGCCGCAACCCGAGGCCAGGGTCATGCCGACGCCAAAAGCCAGGCCGCCGAGCACATGGGACAGCCAGCGCAGCCGGCTGCCGGTGTAGATCGATTTGGACACATCGACCAAGCCGGCCAATTGCAACGCACAGGTGCCGATAATGGCCACCGCAATGGCCAGCATCCACATCCGCATGCGGCGCCAATCGCCCATGTTTACTACGTCGGAGACCGCGCCCAGGGTGCAGAAATGGGTTTTGTTGCCGACTGCGCCAAAGACTACGCCGAGGGCGAAGGCCAGCCAAGCAATGGTGGAGGAGGCCACGACGGGTTGTTCCATGGCGGGTATGCTCGATCCGGAAGCACCCGGATTCTATTGGAAAACCGATTGCTCAGCGCTTGGCGCCTGTGGCGTGTGGCTCGATCCAAGCGGGATCAGCCGTCACGCCCTTGGTAAGGGGTCGGATCTTCGATGCCTGCGGCCTGAAAGCCTGCACGACGCAGGCGGCAGGCTTCACAGCGTCCGCAGGCGCGGCCTTGTTCGTCGGCCTGGTAGCAGGTCACGGTGATGCCGTAATCGACGCCCAGACGGGTGCCGAGCTGGATGATCTCGGCCTTGGACAGTTCGATCAAAGGGGCATGAATCCGCAGCCGGGCGCCTTCGATGCCGGCTTTGGTGGCGAGGTTGGCCATAGCCTCGAAGGCGCGGATGAATTCGGGTCTGCAGTCGGGATAGCCGGAATAGTCGACTGCATTGACCCCGACGAAGATGTCGCGCGCGTCGAGCACTTCGGCCCAGGCCAGGGCAATGGACAGCATGACGGTATTGCGCGCCGGCACATAGGTGACCGGGATGCCGTTGCCGCCACCGTCTTCGGGGACCTGAATGGCCGGGTCGGTCAGTGCCGAGCCGCCGAACTGGCCCAGGTTGACCCGGGCCAGACGGTGCTCGCGGGCGCCCAAGGCGTCAGCCACCCGCTTGGAGGCGGTCAATTCGGCCGCGTGGCGCTGACCATAGGCCACCGATAGGGCATAGCATTCAAAGCCCATGTCGCGGGCGATGGCAAGGCAGGTGGCCGAATCGAGGCCGCCGGAGAGCAGGACGACGGCGCGAGGGGTTTGTTCCATGGTCGTTGGTGTCGGTGATGCAGGCTGCCACCGGCTCATTTGCCGCGGGCGTCGCCCCAAAGCACCTTGTGCAGTTGTAGTTGGAAGCGCACCGGCAGGCGGTCGCGCACGATCCACTCCGCCAACTGCGCCGGGTCGAGCTGTCCAGCCACCGGGGAGAAGAGCACTTCGCAGCGCTCGGTCAGCCGGTGCGTAGCGATCTGCTCGCGCGCCCAGGCGTAGTCGGCTTCGTCGGCAATTACGATCTTGATCTCGTCGCTGCGGCGCAGCTGGTCTATGTTTGCCCACCTGTTCTTGGCGGCTTCCCCCGAGCCGGGGGCCTTGAGATCCATGATGCGCGCCACACGTGGATCGACCGTGGAGATGTCGAGCGCGCCGCTGGTTTCCAGCGACACGTCGAACCCCGCGTCACACAGCGCGGTGAGCAGCGTCGAACAGCCCTGCTGGGCTAGCGGCTCGCCGCCCGTGACGCATACATGGCGTAGCCCAAAAGCGGTCACTTGGCGCACGATGTCGTCGATCGGGTAGAACTGCCCGCCGCTGAAGGCGTAGGCGGTGTCGCACCACACGCAGCGCAGCGGACAGCCGGTGAGGCGGACGAACACGGTGGGCAGGCCGACTCGGGTCGATTCGCCCTGCACCGAGGCAAAGATTTCAGTCAGGCGCAGCCGTGTATTGCGCCCGGGGGCTGTGTTCATGGCCGGCTAGCGGATGCCCAGGCGTTGGCGGGCGGTTTTAGCGGCAGTGCTTTCTGGATAGCGTTCGACCAGCGCTTGCAGGGTGCGTTGCGCAGCTTTGGCATCGCCCAGCGCCTGCTGGCTGTTGGCCAGCCCCAACATGGCGTCCGGGGCGACCGTGTCGGCCGGCCAGCGTGCCAGAACGGTGTTGAAGTGATTGCTGGCAGCGGCCACTTCCTTGGCTTGCAGCGCAGCATTGCCGGCCCAGAAGTGTGCTCCGGGCAGAAAGCTGCTTTGGGTGTACTTGGCGATAAATGCGTTCAAGGCGGCCAAGGCTTCGCGGTATTGACCCGCTTTGAGTAGATTCAGCGCCCCTTCGTATTCGGCCGATTCGGCCGCAGGGTCGGCGGCCGATTGAGGCGCCGCGCCACCGGGCGCTTCCAGCCGTCTGAGGCGATCGTCCAGGTCGACGTAAAAGTCCTTCTGGCGCTGTTTGAGCGATTCGACCTCGTGCATCAGCACTTCGATCTGCCCGCGCAGGCGGGCGACCTCGGCGCGCAGCAGCTCGTTCTGAGAGGACAGTTCGAGCTGCGCGCGGCTGCTAGCCTCGAGCCGCTGGTTGACATTCTCCCGCAGCGCGTCGAGCTGACGTTGAGTCTCTCCGCCGCCGAACAACTGAGCGGAGGCGACAGTGGGCAGGATGAGCAGGGCGGCCAGCGGAACGAGGCGTTTCATCAGAATTCGCCCGAGTAGAGCATGTCACCGCGGCGGTTCTGCGCAAAGCAGGCTTCGTTGCTTTCGGTGCAGCGCGGTTTTTCTTCACCCAGACTGACCGATTCGATCTGCGACTCGGACACGCCCAGCAGGGTCAGCGCACGGCGAATGGCATCGGCACGCTTCTGGCCTAGCGCCAGGTTGTATTCGCGGCTGCCGCGCTCATCGGTGTTGCCCTGGATCAGCATTTTCATCTGCGGATTTTGCACCAGGAAGCGGGCGTGTGCTTCGATCAGTTTGTTGAACTCGGGCTTGATGACGAAGCTGTCGAAGTCGAAATACACGCTGCGCTTGGACAGAATGTTGTTCGGATCGGTCAGCGCAGCAATGCCGCTACCGGAAACACCGGGGGCGGTCACCGTGGCCACGCCTGCACCAGCGCGGTCTTCGACAGCGGCGCTGCTGGTGTCGGATGTGCCGGTGGTGCTGCAGGCAGCCAGCAGAGAAGCCAGCAGTGCGGGCAGGATGAGTTTCTTCATTGAGTATTCTCCGTTTTTCATTGTGTGAGACAGCAGTTTGGTTACAGCACTGTTATGGCCGCGGCGCCGGACCCCAAGCGGGTTCGCGCACGTCGGCGGCCTCTACCGACAGACGCTGACGGACCCGCCCATCGGCCGAGACGGCCGCCAAGACTCCCCGCCCGCCGTTGTCGGAGGCATAGAGAATCATACGGCCATTGGGCGCAAAGCTGGGCGATTCGTCACGCGCCGAATCGGTGAGGATCATGGTCTGTCGCGAGGCAAGGTCGAGTACGGCCACCTGGAAGCGGCCGTTGTTGCGGGTGACATAGGCGAGCGTGCGACCGTCCGGGGACGGGCGCGGTGTGACATTGTAACTGCCTTCGAAAGTCACCCGCTGGGCGGCGCCGCCCGCGACAGGAATACGGTAGATCTGCGGACTGCCGCCGCGATCGGAGGTGAAGTAAATCCACTGACCATCCGGGGAGAACGCCGGTTCGGTGTCGATACCGGCCGAGCTCGCAAGCCGGCGCAGGCCGGAACCGTCGGCATTGATCAAATAAAGCTGCGACAGACCGTCCTTGGTGAGCACCACTGCAAGCTGGCGGCCGTCGGGCGACCAGGCCGGCGCCGAGTTGGAGCCCTTGAAGTTGGCCACCACCTGGCGTTGACCGGTGGCCAGGGTATGGATGTAGATGATGGGTTTTTTGGCTTCGAACGATACGTACGCCAGCCGCTGTCCGTCTGGCGACCACGCCGGGGAAATGATCGGTTCGCGCGAGATCAGCGCCGCCTGTGCGTTGGCGCCGTCCGCGTCGGCGATTTGCAGCTCGTAGCGCGCGCCGTTTTTGACCACGTAGGCGATACGGGTGGCAAAGTAACCCGGCTGACCGGTGAGTTTTTCGTACACGAAGTCGGCAATGCGATGCGCGGTGGTGCGGTTTTGCTGCGGGGTCATGCGCAGGGCCTGAGCGCCCAGTTCCATTTGGCGCTGCGTGTCGAACAGCCGGAAGCGCACTTCGAAGCGGCCGTCGGGCAAGGGCACCACGGTGCCGGTGAGGATGGCGTCCGCACCGCGACTGCGAAAACCTGCCAAATCGGGCACGACGGATTCGGGTAGGGCAACCGGGCCGATGTCGACCAAGCTGAACAATCCGCTGCGTTCCAGGTCGGCGCGGACTACGTCGGTGATGCCGCGCGGCAGGGCGCTTTCGCTTTCGAAAATGGGGATGGCCACCGGTATGCGGTTGGCGCCCGCGCCGGTGATCTCAATCGAGAGCTGGGCGTGGGCGGCGGCCGCGACAGCCATGGCCAGCGCGGCGACAACGAGGCGGAGGGTGCGAAGTGTCTTGATCATGGCGGCAAAGGCGGCAAATTGTATATCAATGACCGACATTAGTCGTCTTCCAGCGGCCGGAATTTCAGTTCAAGGGTGCGTTCGAACAAGGCGCTGTCCGTGGGCAGCGGCAGTGGGCTGGAGCGGCGGATGGCGCGCTCGATGGCATCGTCCAGCGCGGCAATGCCCGAGGAGCGCACCAGACGCACGTTGATGACTTCGCCGGTGGGCAGTTGATCCACCATGAACACTGCCTCAGGGTTGCCTTGCAGCCCCGGCGGGCGCAGCAGATTACCACGCACCTTGGTGGCGATGGCAAGCCGGTAAGCGTCGGCTGCGGCGGCGTTGCGCGCAGCGGCCAGGCGGGACTCTTCGGCGCGCAGCATGCGCGTCAGCTCGGCCTCGCGGGTCTGTCTTTCGAGCATTTCTTTCAAATAGTCCGGCTGCGTGGGTTCGACCCGTTTCGGTTCAGGCTTGGGCTGCGGCTTGGGCTCAGGTTTGGGTTGAGGTTTCGGCTCTGGTTTGGGTTCTGGCTTGGGTTGAGGCTTCGGCTCGGGCTTGGGCTCCGGTTTGGGCTCCGGTTTGGGCTGCTTGGTGGCGACCTCCGGCTTGGGTTGAGGCTTGGGCTCGACTTTGGGCGTGGGCGCAGGCCGTGGTTCAGCCTTGGCTTGCGGCTTCGGCTCCGGCCTCGGTTCGGGTTTGGGCTCGGGTTTTGGCTCTGGCTTGGGTTCGGACTTTGGCGGCTCGGGCCTGGGTTGCGGGGATGGCTGTACCTTGGCCGCCGGGGGGGCGGCGACCAGGTTCACCTCCAGGCTGCCGGGCTCTTTGCTTTGCCAGGACAGGCCGAAGAACAAAAAGGCAAACAGCGCAAGATGCACAGCCACGGCCAGGGCGAGCGAAGCCCATTTGCCCGGCGGCGGCTCACGCTGGGAAAGGTACTCGTTCATTGGCTGCTTGCGGTCTGCAGGCTCACCTTGCGCACACCGGCACGGCGCACCGCTTCGAGCACATCGACCACCTTTTGGTAAGGCAGGGTTTTGTCGGCGGCAATCAGAAAAGATTGCTCCGGATTGGTCTCCAGGGTTTCGCGCAGAAACCGCTGAAACTCCAGGTCGCTGAGTTTGCGTGCCGTGCTGTTGGCCGAGCGTTTGACCGCCAGGCTGCGGTCGGCCGCGACCTCGATGATCATGGCTTCGGCGGGCGGGCGGGCGGATTGCCCGGCAGTGGGCACATCGATGGTGCCGGTTTGAATCATTGGCGCGGTGACCATGAAGATGACCAGCAAGACCAGCATCACGTCGATGTAGGGCACGACGTTGATTTGGTTCATCAGGCGGCGCTGACGCATTGAAAACCTCCCGCGGCCTCAGCGCAGCTGGCGCTGCAGGATATTGGAGAATTCTTCCATGAAGCTCTCGAAGCGGATGCTGATCCGGTCGATGTCATGGGCGAAGCGGTTGTAGGCGACCACGGCCGGAATGGCGGCGAACAGGCCGATGGCGGTGGCCACCAGGGCTTCGGCAATGCCGGGGGCAACATGCGAGAGCGTGGCCGAGCTCATGTTGGCCAGTCCGCGAAAGGCGTTCATGATGCCCCACACGGTGCCGAGCAGGCCGATATAAGGCGATACCGAGCCAACTGAGGCGAGAAAAGCCAAATGGGCTTCCAAGTCATCCACTTCGCGTTGGTAGGTTGCGCGCATTGCACGACGTGCGCCTTCGATGATGGCATCGTGGTCATGACTTTTGGCGCGCAGCTTGGTGAATTCGCGATAACCCGCCTCGAAGATGCGCTCCATGCCGCCGCTGTGGTGACGTGCGGCGTTGGCCGACTGGAACAGGGCGTTGAGATCGCCGCCGCTCCAGAAATCACGCTCGAACTCCGCGGTTTTTGCACGCGCCGAGCGGATCTGAAACAGCTTGCGGAAAATCCAGTACCAGGATACCAGCGACAGGCCGCCCAGCAAGGCCATGACGAGCTGGACGAGGACGCTGGCCTGGGCAATCAGGCTGACGATGGAGAGGTCTTGTGTGACGGTCATGCTGAAACGAAACGGCAGAGTTGGGCCCTGACATCCTCCGGCAGGGCGACGGGTTTAGCTTGCGCAAGATCGACGCAGGCGAGCGCCACACGGGCTTCGAACAGCAAAGTGGTGCCGCGCATGATGCGCTGCACAAAGTCAATGCTGGCGCGGCCCAGCGAGTCGATGTGAGAAACCACTTCAAGGGCGTCGTCGAGCACGGCCGGGCGACGGTATTTTGCGCTGAGCGAGCGCACCACAAAGCCCAGGCCGCGCTCGTCGATCAAGCGCTGCTGGCTGAAACCGGCCGCACGCAGCCATTCGGTGCGTGCGCGCTCGCAAAAGCGCAGGTAGTTGGCGTAATACACCACTCCGGCGGCGTCGGTGTCCTCATAGTAGACCCTGATCGGCCAGGTAAAGCACGTCTGGTCGGGCATGAACGTTGTCAAGGGCGAGGCTTTGCGGGGCGCTGAAGGCGGGCTGGTTTGCATCGCCCGAATTCTAGCCGAGGCATGCGTCGGCGCAGCATCGAGCCAACGGCCGGGCGCGCCGAAATGCTCTCAAAAGGTAAGCTGGCGCAAACGTCGCCGAATAGGCGGCGCAAAGTGTGAATTGCGCCCGTATCTTGAGTTCTCGCTGACCCAGCGCGGTGCCGATGATGCTATGCTTGCAGCCCACCTGCCGTCCGAGTCTGGGTCCGGGCGGTGGGCTGAGTCCGGGCTGTTCGTCGGAGCGCCAGCGCCAGAGCGGCTTGCAAAGCGGCCTGCCAAGGCTTGTGCCGGCCCTCGAGGGCCGGTTTGCAAAATGGATATCCGGGCTCAAGGCACAGGGTTCAGTAAGGTATAGGTCAGACCGTGGTTCTTCCATTTTTCGGCAAGAAGCCTTCGCCCGGCACCGGCTCGGCCGGCGCGCCTGGCGCCGAGCGTGGGGCGCAGCGACCGGCGGCTCCGCCGACAGAGCTGTCTACACTCGATTTCACCGCGGGCGATGCGGCGCATGCGCTCGCCCGCTGTGCCGGCCTGGTCGAAGTACAGGAAATGGATTCCGGTGTCGGTGCGGCTTTTGAAGAAGCCGCGGTGCTGTACGCCAACGGCAACGTGGAGGATGCCGAGAAGGTACTCAACGCGGTGCTGGATGGCCCGTCTGCTCAGGCCGGCGAAGGGCTGTGGATGATGCTGCTCGACCTGTACAAGCTCACTGGGCAGCGTGAGCGCTTCGAATCGCGCGTACTCGATTACGCCACCCGTTTTGAGCGTTCGCCCCCGCCGTGGGAAGACCTGTCCAGTCAAGCCGCGCGGCCGCGCAGCGATGTCGCTCCGTTGATCAACCTGTCGGGCAAGCTCACCGGGCAGGCGGCAGCCCAGTTCCAGCAAATCGGCGTCATCGGGCGCAAAAGCGGCGCGATCCGCATCGACTTGAGCCGTCTGCGCTCGGTAGATGAAGACGGTTGCAGATTGTTCCTGCAGTTGTTGCAGTCGCTTGCGGCCGACCGAGTGAAAGTCTCGGTACTCAAGCCCAGCCAATTGGTCAATATGCTCGAAGGGCAGATTGCCGCGGGACGGGCTGAAAACCGCGACGCTTGGCTGCTGCTGCTGGAGATGCTGCAGTATGCCGGCGAACAGGAGCGCTTTGAGCAATTTGCGGTCGATTACGCCATCACCTTCGAAGAGTCGCCGCCGTCCTGGATGCCCAAGGCGCAGGCGGCGATGAGCGCGACCCAAGTCGACGCGGACGCGGAAAAGACGCCCGACGGTTTTTGTCTGGAAGGCGAAATCGCCGGTGCGCAGGCAGAGGGCATCCGCAAGCTCGCGGCTTATGCGGCCGAGCGGCAACGGGTGGATGTGGACTGTTCGAATTTGCGCCGCATGGACTTTGTCAGTGCCGGCACGCTGTTCAATATTCTCGCTACCCTCCAGGCGCAAGGTAAGCTGGTAGTGTTGCACAAGGTCAATGCCATGGTTGCCGCATTGCTGCGAGTGATGGGTGTGGACCAAGTGGCGCAGGTCACTTTGCGCAACTGAAGCGCTGCGGCGGCATTTCGCAAATCCGGGCCGGGAAGGCCCTGTGCAGGAAAGACTCCATGGAACAATATCGCGGCACGACCATCTTGTCGGTGCGGCGCGGCGAGCGCGTCGCGCTCGGTGGCGATGGCCAGGTCACGCTGGGCAATATCGTCATCAAGGCGACCGCGCGCAAAGTGCGTCGGCTCTATCAAGACCGCATCCTGGCCGGTTTCGCAGGCGGTACGGCGGATGCCTTCACCCTGTTCGAACGTTTCGAGGCCAAGCTGGAAAAGCACCAGGGCAATTTGCTGAGGAGCGCGGTAGAGTTGGCCAAGGACTGGCGAACCGACCGCATGTTACGTCGCCTGGAAGCCATGCTGGCGGTGGCAGATCGTGAGCATTCGCTGGTGATCACCGGCAATGGCGATGTGCTGGAGCCGGAACAGGGCATCGTAGCCATTGGCAGCGGCGGTGCCTTTGCCCAGTCGGCGGCGCGCGCACTGGTCGAGAACACCGCGCTCGACCCGGAGGAGATCGTGCGCAAATCGCTCGCCATCGCGGCCGACCTGTGCATTTATACCAACCATAGCCACGTCATCGAGACGCTCGGTTGAGCGCCCGACGGCGCGGTGCTGTCCAGCGCTGATCAATATGACTCAGATGACCCCGCCGGAGATCGTCTCCGAACTCGATAAGCATATCGTCGGTCAGGCGCGCGCCAAGCGGGCTGTGGCCATTGCGCTGCGTAACCGCTGGCGACGGGCCCAGGTGGCCGAGCCGCTGCGCACCGAGATCACGCCCAAAAACATCCTGATGATCGGTCCTACGGGCGTGGGCAAAACGGAAATCGCCCGTCGCCTGGCGCGCTTGGCCAATGCGCCCTTCATCAAGATCGAGGCGACCAAATTCACCGAGGTGGGCTACGTCGGACGCGATGTCGATACCATCATCCGCGATCTGGTGGAAATCGCCGTCAAAGATGGGCGCGAACGCGCCATGCGCGCGGTGCGCGACCGGGCGATGGATGCCGCCGAGGACCGGGTGCTCGACGCCTTGTTGCCGCCGGCCCGGCCGCTGGGCCTCAACGCCGAGGCCGCGCCGGCTGCGGATAACGCCACACGGCAGAAATTCCGCAAAAAGCTGCGCGAGGGCGAGCTGGACGACAAGGAGATCGAGTTGGAGGTGGCCGCCACCCCGGTACAGGCCGAAATCTTTGCGCCGCCCGGCATGGAGGAGCTGACCCAGCAGATTCAGGGCCTGTTCCAGAACCTCGGCGGCGGCAGGAAAAAGCTGCGCAAGCTGAAAATCGCCGAGGCACTCAAACTATTGGCCGACGAGGAAGCGGCACGCATGATCAACGATGAGGAGATCAAGGCGGCCGCGGTGCGGGCAGTCGAGCAGAACGGTATCGTATTTCTGGATGAAATCGACAAAATTGCCGCGCGCAGCGATGTGCATGGCGCAGATGTCTCCCGCCAGGGCGTACAGCGCGACCTGCTGCCGCTGGTCGAAGGCACCACGGTGTCGACCAAGTACGGCATGATCCGCACCGACCATATTCTGTTCATTGCCAGCGGTGCTTTCCATTTGTCCAAGCCTTCGGACTTGATTCCAGAATTGCAGGGCCGCTTCCCGATTCGCGTGGAACTCGATTCCTTGTCGGTGGAGGATTTCGAGCGCATCCTCACGCAAACCGATGCCTGCCTGGTACGCCAGTATCAGGCCCTGTTGGAAACCGACGGGGTCACGCTGACCTTTACCCCCGACGGCATCCGCCGGTTGGCCGAAATTGCCTGCCAGGTCAACGAGCGCACCGAAAACATCGGTGCGCGCCGCTTGTACACCGTGATGGAGAAGCTGCTCGAAGAGGTCTCCTTCGAGGCCGGCAAAGCCGGATCCGGCCGTGTGAACATCGACGCCGCGTATGTGGACGCCCGCTTGAACATGCTCGCCCAACGGGAGGACCTTGCCCGCTACGTGCTGTAGGCGCCGGTAGGGAGCAACGCGGATCGGTCCGGATGCGAACGTGGAACGCGATCGGTCGGCTCAGCTCGCCGCTGCAGCCGCCTCGGGGGTTTCCGCCACCCGCCGCGCGATGTGCGCCAGGGCTTCCTCCACCTGATCGACGAGGATCAGGCACAGATCGCCCGGCTGCAGGCGCGCGAGCGCCGTGTCGATCGCCACGAACTCGCCGCGGATGGCCGTTTGCCAGCGGGTCTTCGGCGCGTCCTGCAGGCCCTGCTGCAGCAGCGCGATGACCTCGCCGTCGGCGCGGCCGCGCTGGCACGCGTCTTCGAACAACACCACTTCGTCGAACACCTGGCCGACCAGCCGGGCCTGATCCACGATGTCCTGATCCCGCCGGTCGCCGGCGGCGCTGATGACCACCACGCGCTTGCCGGCCGGCATCGCCTCGACAGCGCGGCACAGCGCGGCGATCGCGTCCGGGTTATGGCCGTAGTCGGCGATCAGCGTCGCACCGCGGTAGGTGAACCGGTTGAAGCGCCCGGGAACGGTGTGGGCATCCGACGTGAAGGTTTCCAGCCCGCGCGCGATCGCCTCCCACGGCACCCCGACGGCCCAGGCCGCGGCAATGGCGGCCATGGTGTTGTCCACCTGAAACGCGAGTGTCCCCCCTTCGGTCAGCGGGATCTGCGCGAGCGGCACTCGCACCTGCCACCCGCCTTCGGCCGCGACGATGTGGCCGTCTTCCACGAACACGACGCGCTTGCCCAACGCCCGGTGGGTGGCGATCACCGGATGGTGGGCCGACGGGCCGAAATACGTGATCTGCCCGGCGCAGAACTCCGCCATCGCCACGCAGTGCGGATCGGCCGCGTTGAGCACCGCCATGCCGCCAACCGGGACGTTTTGCACAATCACGCGTTTGAGGACGCTGACATCCTCCACGGTCGTGATGTAGTTCAGGCCCAGGTGGTCACCCGTGCCGATGTTGGTGACGACCGCCACCTGACAACGGTCGAACGCCAGCCCCTCGCGCAGGATGCCCCCGCGCGCGGTCTCCAGCACCGCCGCGTCCACATCCGGGTGCGCGAGCACCCGGCGCGCGCTCTTCGGGCCGCTGCAGTCACCGCTGTCGATTTGCCGGCCGTTGACGTACACCCCGTTGGTGTCGGTGAAGCCCACGCGCCAGCCGCGCTGGCGCAGCAGGTGCGCGGTCAGCCGCACGGTGGTGGTCTTGCCGTTGGTGCCGGTGACGGCGATGAGGGGAATGCGGCCATCCTCGCCCGGCGGGAACATGTGGTCGATGATCGCCTTGCCGACGTTGCGCCCCTTGCCGAACGAAGGGCTCAGGTGCATGCGCAGCCCCGGGGCGGCGTTGACCTCGACGATGCCGCCCTGCTGCGCCTCCAGCGGCTGCACGACGCTCTGGCACACCACGTCCACGCCGCACACGTCCAGCCCCACCGTGACGGCGGCGGCCACCGCCCGCTGCGCGACGAGCGGGTGCACCTCGTCGGTGACGTCGGTGGCGGTACCGCCGGTGGAGAGGTTGGCGTTGTTGCGCAGCACCACGCGCATGCCACGCGGCGGCACCGAATCGGGCGTCAAACCTTGCTGCGCGAGCCGGTCGATGGCGATGTCATCGAGCCGGATGCGGGTCAGCGGCGTGGCATGCCCGTCGCCGCGGCGCGGATCGGCGTTGACCGCGTCCACGAGTTCCCGCACCGTGTGCACGCCATCGCCGATGACCAGCGGCGGATCGCGCCGGGCGGCCGCCACGAGCTGGCGCCCGACGACCAGCAGGCGGAAGTCGATGCCGGGCAGGTAGCGCTCGACCATCACCTCGCTGCCGTAGTGGCTGGCTGCCTCGAAAGCCGCCAGCACCTGCTCGCGCGTCTGGACGTTGACCGTCACGCCTTTGCCCTGGTTGCCGTCGCGGGGTTTGACGACGACGGCGCCCCCCAGCTCCTGCGCCGCGCGCCACGCGTCTTCGGCGTCGCGCACGGGCCGCCCGAGCGGCACCGGCACACCAGCCGCGTGCAGCAGCTTCTTGGTCAGCTCCTTGTCCTGGGCGATCGACTCGGCGATCGCGCTGGTCGTGTCGCACTCCGCCGCCTGGATGCGGCGCTGCTTGCTGCCCCAGCCGAGCTGCACGAGGCTGCCCGTCGTCAGGCGCCGGTAGGGGATGTCGCGCGCCACGGCCGCCTCCACGATGGAGCCGGTGGAGGGACCCAGGCGCAGGTCCTCGTCCAGCTCCTTCAGGCGCGCGATCGCGCCCGGCGTGTCGAACGGCCGGTCATCACGCGCGGCCTGTAGCAACGCCACGGCGGTCTCGAAGGCCAGGCGGCCGACTTCCTCGACCGTGTATTCGACCACGACCTGATACACCCCGGCCTCCGGGGCGGCTACGGTGCGGCTGAAGCTCACCGGGCAGCCCGCCAGGGTCTGCAACGCGAGGGCGCAGATCTCCAGCGCGTGCGCCATCGTGACCACGCCGTCCGCGGTCGGTTCCGGCAGCACGCCCAGCTCCGGAAAGCGTTCGCGCAGCCGCTCTTCGAAGTGGGAAAGCTGATGCAGATCCAGCTCGGGCGGCTCGCAGCGGACGGTGGCTTCGATGGCCGTGTAGCGGCTCCACAGGTTGGGGCCGCGCAGGGCCCGCAGGCGGATGATGTCCATGGCGATGGGTCAGGTAGGGCGGTAGGAGGTTCAGAGGGTGTCCAGCAGGGGCGCGGCGGTCTCGATGCCGGCGCGGATCAGCTCGGCCGGCAGGTCCAGCGCCACGGCCGTGCCCAGCGCGGCGAGCAGCGTGGTCACGCCAATGCGGCCCAACAACGCCGCGACACCCGGTTGCTCGAGCGACGCGAGCGGCGTGAGCCGGCTGCCCTGCAGCAACACCACCTGCTGACCCTCGAGCGTGAGGAAGCGGCGGCCATCGGCGATGTGCGCTTCCGCGAGGGCGTGGCGCGGATCGGTGCTGTAGAGCAACACGTCGCCGTCGCACAACTCGGCCAGGCTCGCGCAGATCTCGCAGTCGGCGTTGAGCACGGCGCAGCCCTGGGGCAGCACGACGTCCACCTGCGTGCGCAGCACCTTGCGCATGTCGTCGCGCGTGCGGATGTCGTGGTCCTCCAATCCCTGCGGTTCGGGCACGTCGGTCACCACGCCCACCAGGCAGCGGTCGTACGGCAGCCCCTCGTCCAGGATGCAGCGCGGGGAGGTTTCGATCACCGCCGCTTCGACGCAACGGTTCATCAGTATCCGCTGACCGGCTTCCCAATCCGAGGGAACGTTCGCGTCCATCGGGTGCATCTGCAGATACAGCCGCCCGCCGCACGACACGCCGGTGGCCGGCCCTTTGCGTTGCAGTAGCGCCCCCACCAGCAGCGCCAGCGCGGTCGTCTCGCGTGTGCCGGTGATGCCCACCACGGGGATGCGGCCGTCCTCATCCCCCGGGAACAGGTGTTCGACGATCGCCTCACCCACCGGCCGCGGCTTGCCGTTGGCCGGTTTGAGGTGTGGTAACAGCCCCGGCCCCGCGTTGATCTCGACGATCGCGCCCCCTTGGGCCGCCAGCGGCTGGCCGATGTCCTCGACCACCAGGTCGATCCCGGCGATGTCGAGCCCCACGACACGCGCGGCGATCCCGGCGATCTCGGCCACGTCCGGGTGGACGAGGTCGGTGACGTCGTCGGTGAGCAACCCGGTGCGCTGCACCAGCACCTCGCGGCCGGCTTCCGGCACGCTCTCGGGCGTCAGGCCCTGGCGGCGCAGCTCCAGCATCACATCGCGGTTTTCCGGCAGGCGGATCGTGTCGAGCGGGAACTCCTCCTCCTCGCCGCGGCGGGGGTCGCTGTTGATGTCGCGCTCGATCAACTCGCGCACCGTGTGCACGCCGTCGCCCACGATCACCGCCCGCTCGCCGCGCGACGCCGCCACCACGCGCCCGCCGATGACCAGCACCCGGTGTTCATGGCCGCGGATGTAGCGTTCGACCATCACCTCGGAACCCTCGCGCTCGGCCAGCGCGTAGGCGGCTTCGACCTCCTCGCGCGTGCGCACGTCGAGCGACACGCCGCGCGCGTGGTTGGCGTCCACCGGCTTGACGACGACCGGCAGGCCGATGTCCTGCGCCGCTTCCCAGGCATCGTCGGGGCTGGTGACGACGCGCCCCTCCGGCACCGGCACGCCGCACTCGGCCAGCAGGCGTTTGGTCAGGTCCTTGTCGCGCGAGATCGTCTCGGCGATGGCGCTGGTGCGATCGGTCTCGGCGGTCCAGATCCGGCGCTGCCGCGCCCCGTAGCCGAGCTGCACCAGGTTGCCCTCCGTCAACCGGATGTGGGGGATGCGCCGCGCCGTGGCCGCATCGACGATGGCCGCGGTGCTCGGCCCCAGCGCGTGGCGGTCGATCAGGCCCTTGAGCCGCTTGACGGCCGCCGCCACGTCGTAGGGCTGGTCGTCGATGGCCGCCATCAGCAGGTCGCGCGCGTCCAGCAGCGCCTGTCGGGCGACTTCCTCCTGCCGCGCCCGGATGACGAGCTTGTACACCCCGCGCCGGGACGTGGAGCGCGTCTGCCCGAAGCTCGTCGCCATACCCGCCAGGTTGAGCAGCTCGATGGCGATGTGCTCCATGATGTGGCCGGGCCACGTGCCCTCGCGCAGCCGCAGCAGAAAGCCGCCGCGCTCGCCGACCCCGCAGTGGTGCTCGACGAGCCCGGGCAGCCACGCCGTCAGGCGCTCGTACAGGCCGGGGATGGTGTTGGAGGGGCTGTCTTCGAGTTCACCGATGTCGATGAGCGCCTCGATCGCGGCCCGGTAGGTCCAGAGGTTGGGCCCGCGCAGGTGTTGCATGCGCAGGATCCGGATGGTCTTGTGCGACATGAAATGGTCAGGATGATCGAGATAAGGCTTTTTTCCGCTGTACGCGGCCACACTTCCGGCCGCGCGGGTCGTAGAATGCCGAGCCCGAACGCCGGCGGACGAGGTTCGTATTATGAGGGATCGGCCGGCAAGTGCAGATGCGCCAATCAAGCCACAATATGCTTTATCCGTCCTTCCCCTCTCTTACGACGGCCTGGCCCGGGTTGCCGGCCGCGTGGCGTCGCGCTGTCGAGCAGACACCGACCGCCGCGGGAGAGGAGGGTGTGTGGCTGCAGGTCGATCTGGATGCGCAGTTGCGTTTCCGCGACGGGCTGCTGTGGATCGCCGGGCGGACGCTGTGCTGGGCGGACGCCCCGGAAGCGGCACCGCGATGCTGGCCGATCGAGTCCGGCCTGGCGCTGTGGGTGAGCGACCACAACGGCGTGGCCGCGCTGGAGCTGGTGCGCGAGGCGCGCGATGGTCAGCCGGCCGAGCGGCTCGCGGTGTGGCGCTACACCCTCGGCCGACAGGTCGCGGCCCGACGGCTGATCGAGCGCTTCGAGGCGGTGCGCGAGGCCGCGGGCAGCGAACCGCCCACGCAGGAGGCGGCACCACTGCACTGCCCGGTGTGCCACGCGCCGATGGAGCCGGAGGATGACGAGTGCGCGGTGTGCGCGCAGGTGGTCCACACGCCCCCATCGACGCTGACGCTGCTGCGCCTGTGGCGCTTCGCGCGCCCGTACCGCTGGCAGTTGCTGGCGGGCTTTTTGCTGACGCTGGCGGCCACCGCCGCGACGCTCGTGCCGCCGTATCTGACGATCCCGCTGATGGACGACGTGCTGATCCCGTACCAGAACGGGCAGCCGATCGACGTCGGCCTGGTCGCGATGCTGCTGGGCGGGTTGCTGGGCGCGGCGCTGCTCGCGTGGGGGCTGGGCTGGGCCAAGACCTACATCCTCGCGCTGGTGTCCGAGCGCATCGGGGCCGACCTGCGCACGACGACGTATGAACATCTGCTGGGCCTGTCGCTGGAGTATTTCGGCAACCGGCGCACCGGCGACCTGATGGCGCGCATCGGCTCCGAGACCGACCGCATCAACATCTTCCTGTCGCTGCACCTGCTGGACTTCGCCACCGACGTGCTGATGATCCTGATGACGGCGGTGATCCTGTTTTCGATCAGTCCGACGCTGGCGTTGGCCACGCTGCTGCCGCTGCCGCTGATCGGCTGGCTGATCCACGTCGTGCGCGACCGGCTGCGCACCGGGTTCGAGAAGATCGACCGTGTCTGGGCCGAGGTCACCAGCGTGCTCGCCGACACCATCCCCGGCATCCGCGTCGTCAAGGCGTTCGCGCAGGAGGGGCGCGAGGCGCAGCGCTTCCGCGACGCCAACCGCCACAACCTCGAGGTCAACGACCGGCTCAACCGGCTGTGGTCGCTCTTTTCACCGACGGTGTCGCTGCTGACCGAAATCGGCCTGCTGGTGGTGTGGGGCTTTGGCATCTGGCTCGTCGCGCGCGGCTCGGTCACCGTGGGCGTGCTCACGGCCTTCCTCGCCTACATCGGGCGGTTTTACACCCGGCTCGATTCGATGAGCCGCATCGTCTCGGTCACGCAAAAGGCCGCCGCCGGTGCCAAGCGCATCTTCGACATCCTGGATCACGTCTCCAGCGTTCCGGAACCCGTCGACCCGGTGCCGTTGCCGGAGGTCCGCGGGCACATCCAGTTGCGCAATGTGAGCTTCCGCTACGGTAACCGCACGGTCATTCAGGGGTTGGACCTCGAGGTGCGCCCGGGCGAGATGATCGGGCTGGTGGGCCACAGCGGTTCGGGCAAGAGCACGCTGGTCAACCTGATCTGCCGCTTCTACGACGTGGCCGAAGGGGACATTCTGGTCGACGGGGTCGACATCCGCCGCCTGCGCGTGGCCGACTACCGCCGCCACATCGGCCTGGTGCTGCAGGAGCCGTTCCTCTTTTTCGGCACCATCGCCGAGAACATCGCGTACGGCAAGCCAGACGCCACGCGCGAGGAGATCATCGCCGCCGCCCGCGCCGCGCACGCGCACGAGTTCATCCTGCGCCTGCCGCAAGGCTACGACTCGTTGGTGGGCGAGCGCGGGCAGGGGCTCTCCGGGGGCGAGCGCCAGCGCATCAGCATCGCGCGCGCCCTGTTGATCAACCCGCGCATCCTGATCCTCGACGAGGCCACGGCGAGCGTGGACACCGAAACCGAGAAAGAGATCCAGAAAGCGCTGGACAACCTCGTGCGCGGCCGCACGACGATCGCCATCGCGCACCGCCTCTCCACGCTGCGCCGGGCGGACCGCCTGGTCGTGATGGACAAGGGCCGTAAGGTGGAGGAGGGCACCCACGACGAGCTGATGGCGCGGCAGGGCGCGTACTGGCGCCTGTATCAGGCGCAGGCGCGGCAGGCCGAAGCCGAGCGCGAATGGCTGAAGGACTGACGCGATGACGACCGAGGCAGAACCGAACCCCACGTTGACGCTGCGCCGCACCCCGCTGGGTCGGCTCGCGTGGCGCGCGCCCGGCGGCGAATGGGTCGAGGGCGTCGTGCCGGTGCGGGCGTTCCCGATCCAAGCGCCAGACCGCTACGTGTCGCTGGTCGGCCCGGACGGGCACGAGGTGGCGTTCATCGCATCGCTGGCGGAGGTGGACGAACCGACGCGTGCGTTGATCGAGGAGGCGTTACGGGAGCGCGAATTCACCCCGGTGATCCGGCGGCTGCTGGAGGTCAGCGCCTTTGCCACGCCGAGCACGTGGACGGTGGAGACGGACCGCGGCATCACGCGCTTCGTGCTCAAGGGCGAGGAGGACATCCGGCGCCTGGCCCGCGACGTGCTGCTGATCCAGGACAGCCACGGGGTGCAGTATCTGATCCGCCGTCCGCTGGAACTCGACCGGCACAGCCGCCGGTTGCTGGACCGGTTTTTGTAGCGCGTCAACGATGCTTCAATGCGATCATCCATAGAGGAATGTTTTTTGGCGTCGATGCGCGCTCGGGCGAGGCGTTTTCCAAGACCCAATGTGCTGCACGCATGGCGCCTTTGACCGACGCCGCTCATGTTGATTCGCATCGTTGCCATTCTTTTTCCGCTGTTTGCCATCACCGCCTTGGGCTATTTCGTCGGTCGGCGGCTCAAGCCTGATCTGTCGCATGCCAATAAGCTCAACATGGATGTGTTCGTGCCGGCGTTGGTGTTTGCCGCGCTGGCCAACAAAGAATTTCATATCGGCGCCTATCTGCCGCTGACCTTTGCCACCTTGGCGGTGGTGGTCGGCTCGGGGCTGGCCGGTTGGGGGCTGGCACGGTTGAGCGGGGTGGCGCCCAAGACCTTGGTGCCGCCGCTGATGTTCAACAACTGCGGCAACCTGGGCCTGCCGTTGGCGGTGCTGGCCTTTGGCGATGCGGCCCTGGCCCCGGCGGTGGTGATGTTCATGGTGTCCAACCTGCTGCATTTTTCCTTCGGTGCCTGGCTGCTGGATCGCCGCATCAAGCTGTGGACGGTATGGCGGGTGCCGTCTGTGCTGGCGACGATGGTCGGCCTGGCCGTGGGTATTGCCGGTGTGCAGGTGTGGCCGCCGCTGATGATCGCCATCGAGATGCTGGGCGACATCTCGATTCCGTTGATGTTGTTCGCGCTCGGCGTGCGGTTGCAGGAATCGCGTATTTCGTCGCTCGGGTTGGGGGCGTATGCCGCGGTGGCGCGTCCCTTGGTGGGTATGGCGCTGGCCTGGACGGTGATGCAGTGGGTGCCGCTGCAGCCGGATGAGCAGGCTTTGATGCTGGTATTTGGCGCCCTGCCGCCAGCAGTGCTGAACTACATCTTTGCCGAGCGCTATCACCAGGAGCCGGACAAAGTCGCCTCGATGGTGCTGTTGGGCAATCTGGCCGCGCTGGTTTTTCTGCCGGTGGCCTTGGCGCTGGTGCTGGTTTGAGCCCCAAGCGCTCAGCCGGGCTGCGAGACCCTGGCGGGCGTCACGGCAATGGTTGACCGGCGCCGAGGCGGAACGCGCCTGCGTCCGCCCCGCGCCGTGGGCGTCATCAGCCAATCATGCCGGCGCCGACGGTGTTATTGGTGCTCTCGTCGATGATGATGAAGGCACCGGTGGCACGGTTGTCGGCGTAACGGTCGGCCACGATGGGCTGGGCGAGCTTGAGCGTGACGCGGGCAATATCGTTCATGGCCAGTTGGCTGGCTTGTTCATGCGCCAGCGTATTGACATTGACCCGATAGGCGATGTTGGTCACTTTGGCCTTCACTTCCCGGGTGGTATGGCGCACCAGATAGGTGCGCGCCGGCGACAGCGGGGTTTCCGACAGCCAGCATACGGTGGCGTCGATCTGTTTGACCGGCTCGGGCGCTTCGCTGGATTTGACGATCAAATCGCCGCGCGAGATGTCGATTTCGTCTTCCAGCAGCAGGGTGACCGATTGCTCATGGATGGCCCGTTCCATGGGCACGCCGCCCAGTTCGATGGCCCTTACCCGGCTGGTGGCGCCCGAAGGCAGCACGGTAACCGGGTCGCCGACCGCGATTTCGCCGGACTCCACCCGGCCCATGAAGCCGCGGTAGTCGTGCAGTGCCGGGTTGGCCGCATCCTGCGGGCGGCAGACGAACTGTACCGGGAAGCGGAAATCCTCGGCCTGCTCGGTGTGGGCCGCCGGCGTGGTTTCGAGCAATTCCAGCAGGGTGGGGCCGTCATACCAGCCCAGGTGCGCGCCGCGTTCGACCACCATGTCGCCGACCAGCGCGGAGATCGGGATGAAGTGCGGATCGCGGATGCCCAGCTTGTCGGCAAAGGCGAGATAGTCGGCGCGGATGCGCTCGAAGACGGTTTGGTCGTAATCGACCAGATCCATTTTGTTGACCGCCACCACCAGATGCGGAATGCCGACCAGGCTGGCCAGATAGGAATGCCGGCGGGTCTGGGTGAGCACGCCGCGGCGCGCATCGACCAGAATGATGGCCAGGTTGGCGGTGGATGCGGCGGTGACCATGTTGCGGGTGTACTGCTCATGACCGGGCGCGTCGGCGATGATGTATTTGCGCCGGCCGGTGGAAAAATATCGGTAGGCCACGTCGATGGTGATGCCTTGCTCGCGTTCTGCTTGCAGGCCGTCGGTCAGCAGCGAGAGGTCGACGGCGCTCAGGCCGCGTTTGCTCGACGTTTTCTCGATGGCCTGGAGCGTGTCGGCAAGAATGGTCTTGCTGTCGTACAGCAGGCGGCCGATCAGCGTGCTTTTGCCGTCATCGACGCTGCCGCAGGTCATGAAGCGCAGCAGGCCGTTGTCGATTTCCGGCAGGTGTTCGGGGGCGGACATGGTGTTGATTCCTGTCAGGCTGTGCATGGGGTGCGGGGGTCAGAAATACCCTTCTTTCTTGCGCTGTTCCATCGACGCTTCCGAGGTCTGGTCATCCAGCCGCGTGGCGCCCCGTTCGGTGATCGTGGAGGTGGCGGTTTCCATGACGATTTTGTCGACCGTATCGGCGTCCGATTCCACCGGCGCGGTGCAGGAAATGTCCCCCACGGTACGAAAACGTACCCGGCGCTCGACGACCTGCTCGCCCGGCTGGGGCAGATTGACCCGCTCGCCGGTGACCAGCGGCACGTTCACCGGCACGATTGCGCCGTGGCGGATCACCACCGGGCGGGTGTGGGCGAAGTAGATCGACGGCAGCTCCAGCCGCTCGCGGGCGATGTACTGCCACACGTCCAGTTCGGTCCAGTTGCTGATCGGAAATGCGCGGATGTTCTCGCCCTTGTGTACCCGGGCGTTGTATAGGTTCCACAGTTCCGGGCGCTGGTTTTTCGGGTCCCACTGGCCGAATTCGTCGCGGAAGCTCATGATCCGCTCTTTGGCGCGCGCTTTTTCCTCGTCGCGCCGCGCGCCGCCAATGCAGGCGTCGAAACCGAATTCTTCGATGGCCTCGAGCAGCGTCACCGATTGATGCTTGTTGCGCGACTCACCCGGGTGCTTGAGCACCACGGTGCCGCGCGCCATCGAATCTTCCACCGAGCGCACGATCAGGCGTTCGCCCAGCTCGGCGGCGCGTTTGTCGCGGAAAGCGATGACTTCCGGATAGTTGTGTCCGGTGTCGATATGCAGCAGCGGGAAGGGGAAGCGGCCTGGGCGAAAGGCTTTTTCGGCCAGCCGCAGCAGGCAGATCGAATCCTTGCCACCGGAAAACAGCAGTACCGGGTTGGCACACTGGCCGGCCACTTCGCGCAGAATGTGGATGGCCTCGGCTTCCAGCCAGTCCAGATGAGACAGTGTTTGCTTGGTCAGCGTAGACATGATGCGCTTTTCAACGGCTTGGTTGTTTGGCGGAATGCGAGCGCAAGGCGCGCAGCGCGGCACGCCAGCCCGCACGCAGGGCGTTGAGGCGGCGTCGCAAGTTTAGCCGTGGCGCGCTGGCCGACTGTGGATGATGCGCTGTATTCATGACGGATCCTTGGTTTTGACATGCAGCCCGCACTCTTTGGTCTGTGGATTTTCCCACCACCAGCGCCCGGCGCGGATATCTTCGCCCAGCGCGATCGCGCGGGTACAGGGGGCGCAGCCGATGCTCGGGTAGAACTGGTCGTGCAGGGCGTTGTAGGGCACCTCGTGGAGGCGGATGTAGGCCCACACCTCGGCTTCGCTCCAGTCGGCCAGCGGGTTGAGTTTCACCAGGCCGTGGGCTGTGTCGATCTCACGCACGGTCACGGTGCTGCGGGTGACCGACTGGGCGGCGCGCAGGCCGGTGATCCAGGCTGCTTTGCCGGCCAGCGCGCGGGCAAGCGGGCCCAGTTTGCGTACCTCGCAGCAGGCGCGGCGCAGCGCCACCGATTCGTAAAAGGCGTTGATGCCGTGCCGATTCACGAAGCCTTCCACCTCTGCCGCGTCAGGGAAAAAAACCTTGATTTTCAGGCCATAGCGCTGTGTCACTGCGCCCATCAGGGTGTAGGTCTCCGGCGGCAGGCGGCCGGTGTCGAGGGAAAAAATCTCGATCGGTAGCCGCTGGGTGCAGATCAGATCGGTGAGCACCATGTCTTCGGCGCCCAAGCTGTTGGCGAAGGTCAGCTCGCCGTTTGCGCCAAATTCATCGACCGCGCTGCGCAACAGTTCGAGCGCGGCCGCGGTTTTGGCGGCCACGGCATCGCGCAAGGCGTCGGTCAGTGTCGGCCGGGTGGCCGGGTTGCCGGCGGCCGGGCGGATCGGGGAGAAGGTGCTGGCAGTCATGCTGCCACCTCGCGGCGCACACGGCGAAACAGCGGCTCACGCCGGTCTGCCGCGCCCTGGTAAGGTTCGCTGAAGTCCTCGAGGCTGGCGAGCGCGGCGCGCAACTGTTCGGTACTGTATTTGCCCGGCTGCGGTGCGATGACGTCGAAGCCGCAGCGCCTATAAAAGAAGAACTGGTCGCGCAGCACGTTGCCGATGGCGCGCAGCTCGCCGCCGTAACCCAGCCGGGTGCGCAGCAATGTGGCGATGGAATAGCCGCGGCCATCGGTAAATTTTGGAAAATCCACCGCGATCAGCCGCAGGCGTACCAGATCCTCGGCGAGCAAGGCGGGGTCGTCGCTGCCGGCCAGCCACACCCCCAGTTCGCCGGCCTCCAAACGCGCGGCGAGTGCCTCGCGCTGCGTCTGCCACACCGCCAGCGGCACGATCCAGCGCCCTGAAGGAACCTTGACCGCGTCCGGCGTATCGCCTTCGGTCAGGCGCAACACTTCCCAGTCGTCGGCGACAATGGCGCCGTGTTGGATGATCTCAGCCATTGGCCACTTTCCTTTGTTGATCCTGGCGCGCCGCGCGGTCGGCATACACCCGGGTCTTGAATGGCTCCACGCCGACGCGGCGCACAGTGTCGATGAAGCGCTCATCGGCGTGGCGCAGTTCCACAAAGACGGCGATCAGCGATTCGACCACATCTGGCATCTCGTGTGCCGCAAAAGACGGTCCGATGACCTTGCCCAGCGCGGTGTGGTTGCCCTGGTCGCCGCCGATGGTGACCTGGTACCACTCCTCGCCGTTCTTATCGACCCCGAGCACACCGATGTGGCCGACGTGGTGATGGCCGCAGGCGTTCATGCAGCCGGAGATATTGAGTTCGATCTCGCCGATGTCGAAAAGGTAGTCCAGGTCGTCGAAACGGGCCTGGATGGCGTTGGCGATCGGGATCGACTTGGCGTTGGCGAGATTGCAGAAGTCTCCGCCGGGACAGGCGATGATGTCGGTGAGCAGGCCGATGTTGGGCGTGGCCAGGCGTGCGTCGCGTAGTTGCTGCCATAGTTCGAAAAGATCCGACTGACGCACGTCGGCCAGCACCAGGTTCTGCTCGTGGGTCACGCGAACTTCACCAAAGCTGTAGCGCTCGGCCAGTTCGGCCACGCGGTCGAGCTGTTCGGCGGTGATGTCGCCGGGGGCTACGCCGGTGGCTTTGAGCGACAGCACCACGCTGGCGTAGCCCGGGCGCTTGTGTGCGCGCACATTGCGCTTGGCCCAGGCGGCAAAGGGTTTGTTTTCCGCCTTTTTCGCTTCGTACCCGGCATCGCTGGCCGGCAGCGTGGCGTATTCGGGATCGACGAAGTGCCGCGCCACACGCGCCACTTCCGCTTCGGTGAGGGTCGCCGGGCCGTCTTTGAGGTGGGCGAACTCAGCCTCCACCTGACGGCGGAATTCCTCGATGCCCAAGGCTTTGACCAGGATCTTGATACGCGCTTTATAAAGATTGTCGCGCCGGCCGTGCAGGTTATAGACCCGCAAAATGGCCTCGCAATAGGACAGGATGTGCGGCCACGGTACGAAGGCGGCGATTTCCTCGCCGATGATCGGCGTGCGCCCCAAGCCGCCGCCGACCAGGACCCGAAAACCGATGTCGCCGGCCTGGTTGCGCTTGAGGTCGAGTCCAATGTCGTGCACCTGGATCACCGCGCGGTCCTCGGCCGCGCCATTGACCGCGATCTTGAACTTGCGCGGCAAAAAGGCGAATTCCGGATGAAAAGTGCTCCACTGGCGCACCAGCTCGGCCCATGGACGCGGGTCGGTGTGCTCGTCGCCGGCCACGCCGGCAAAGGGGTCGGAGGTGACGTTGCGGATGCAGTTGCCCGAGGTTTGAATGGCGTGCATCTGGACGGTGGCCAGCTCGGCGAGAATCTCCGGAACATCTTCCAGCCGCGGCCAGTTGAACTGAATGTTCTGGCGGGTGGTGAAGTGGGCATAGCCGCGGTCATAGGTGCGCGCGATGTGCGCGAGTTTGCGCACTTGGGCGGCACGCAGGTTGCCGTAGGGGATGGCTACGCGCAGCATCGGCGCGTGGCGTTGGATATACAAACCGTTTTGCAGGCGCAGCGGGCGAAACTCGTCGTCGGAGAGTTCGCCGGCCAGATAACGGCGCGTCTGGTCGCGGAACTGGGCGACACGTTCGTCTACCAGACGTTGATCGTAATGGTCGTACTGATACATCGCGGCTCTCTGTGTGTCCGGCCGGCGCCGGGGCTCGGGGAGGGTGCCTCGCATCCTAAATCGAGGCGATAGGTGCGAGAAGTTGTTTTGCGTTAGACTCTAAGAACTATTGGTTATTTGTAGTGGCCGGTGTCCGCCGGAAAAACAATGAACCTGCAACAACTGCGCTATGTGCATGAAGTCGCTCGCCATGGGCTCAACGTCTCCGAGGCGGCCGAGGCGCTCTTTACCTCTCAGCCCGGTGTGTCCAAGCAGATTCGTCAGCTCGAAGCCGAGCTCGGGGTAGACATCTTCGTGCGCCATGGCAAGCGCCTGGTGGAGATCACCGCGCCGGGCCGTGCGGTGCTGGAAATCGTCGGCCGCATTTTGCGCGACATGGAAAACCTGCGCCAGGTCGGCGAAGAGTTCAGTAACGAAGCCGCCGGCCGCCTGTCGATTGCCACCACCCATACCCAGGCGCGTTACGCCTTGCCCCGGGTGGTGCGCGACTTCATGCAGCGTTATCCACAGGTCAAGCTCGAACTGCATCAGGGCAACCCCCGCCAGGTCTGTGAGATGGTGCTTTCCGGCGAGGCCGATATCGCCATTGCCACCGAGGCCATCGCCGAGTTCGATGAACTGGTGACACTGCCCTGCCATCAATGGAACCGTTGTATCGTTGCGCCGCTGCGCCACCCCATCTTGCAAGTCAGCCCCTTGACCCTGGAGGAGATCGCGCGCTGGCCGATCGTCACCTATGACTTTGCTTTCACCGGGCGTAACCTGATCAATAAAGCCTTTCTCGGCCGCGGTCTGAAGCCCAACGTGGTGCTCACCGCGATCGATTCGGATGTGATCAAGACTTATGTAGGCATGGGCTTGGGCATCGGCATTTTGGCGCGCATGGCCTACGATCCGGTGCTGGATAAAAATCTTGGAATGGTAGATGCCGCCCATTTGTTCGAATCCAGCACCACCCGTATCGGCATCGCACGCAAAGCCTGGCTGCGCGGTTATGTGTATGCGTTCATCGAGTTGTTCGCGCCGCAGCTCAGCCGGCGCGTGGTGGACGCGGCATTGGCTGGCGGCGGTACCGATCCGGGGCTTTGAACACACAGCGCCGCCGGCGCATCCGGTGGATTTTTCAGCCGGGTGCCGGAGCACAGGTTGCGAGCAAGCCGTCATCGCCGGTGGCCAGGGCCAGCATCAACACGATGCGCGCCTGCAGCGCGGAACGAAAGCCGGCGGCGGTCAGAGGACCGGGCTGCGCGCGCGCGGTGACCGGTCCGTGCAGGACGCGGCTGGCGCGCACCAGCCGCACTGCCGCGTCGGCTGCACGGGCTACGGCCGGCAGCCAGGCATCCGGCAGGCTGCCGTTGCCGGGCAGGGCCAGGACCACGCCGGCCACACCGGCTTCCCGCAGTAGATCGAGTAGGCGCGGATCGGCGCCGGCGCCGATATGCAGCACCTCCACCCAGGGCAGCGTGTCGATGTGCTCCAGCGCGCCACGCGCAAGCACTGCGGCCGGCGCCATCGGCCCGCCGCGCAGCCGCACTGGCGGTGAGGCCAGTCCAAGCGGGCCACCCAGCGGCGCACAGAAGGCCGCCGGACGGATGGTATGGCACTTGGCGAAGTCGGCGGCGTCGAACACCTCCCCGCCGACCGCGATCAGCACCCCCGGGCCGTGAAATGCGGGGCAACAGGCCACCTGCACCGCCTCCCAGAGATTCATCGGCCCGTCGGCCGACAAAGCGGTGGCCGGACGCATCGCCGCGGTCATTACCACCGGTTTGTCGCCGTGCAGCACCAGATGCAGAAACCAGGCGGTTTCTTCCAAGGTGTCGGTGCCGTGGGTGATGACGATGCCGTCGATTGTCGGGTCGTCACGCAGGGTCTGGACACGGTGGGCAAGCCGCAGCCAATGCCCAGGGGCGATGTCTTTGCTGTCGAGATTGAACGCCTGTTCGGCGCGGATGTCGGCCTGTTCGCCCAGTTGCGGCACCGCGGCGAGCAGTTGGGTGGCATCCAGGCTGCCGGCGGTATAGCCGGTGATGTCGGTGGCTGCCGCGGCCGTCCCGGCAATCGTGCCGCCAGTGGCAATCAGCGCAATGCGTGGGCGGTGCCGCATCGAGGCGTTCTCCCGGTGGCCGCCGGTCAAAGGTGCCGGGGCGCAGTCAGCACTTCCGGGCGCAGCACGCGTTCCAGCGCGTCTTTGTCCATCAATCCTTTCTCCAGCACCAGTTCGGCCACGCTGCGTCCGCTGCGCAGCGCTTCACGCGCAGCCCAGGTGGCATTCTCATAGCCGATGTAAGGGTTGAGCGCGGTGGCCAGCCCAGCCGAGGTGCGCACCCGCTCGGCGAGCAGCTCGCGGTTGGCGGTGATGCCGCGCACGCAGTTGTCGGTCAGCGTCCGGCAACCCGCCTCCAGATGCTCGATGCTCTTGAACAGCGAGTGACCGATGATCGGTTCGAAGGCGTTCAACTGCAACTGCCCGCCTTCGGAGGCCATGGTGATGGTGACATCGTTGCCGATCACTTCGAAAGCGATCTGGTTGACCACCTCGGGGATGATCGGATTGACCTTGCCCGGCATGATGGACGAGCCGGCGGCGCGTTCGGGCAGGTTGATTTCGTTCAGGCCGGCTTGCGGGCCGGATGACAGCAGGCGCAGGTCGTTACAGATTTTCGACAGCTTGCAGGCGATACGTTTGAGCACGCCGGACAGCTGCACGAAGGAACCGGTGTCCTGTGTGGCCTCGATGAGGTTTTCCGCGGGCACCAGGCGCACGCCGGCCAGTTCCGACAGAAACTCGGTGGCCATCTTGGCGTAACGGATATCGGTGTTGATGCCGGTGCCGATTGCGGTAGCGCCCAGGTTGATTTCCTGGATCAGCGCGATTGCCTCGCGCAGCCGGGCGATGTCTTCGCCCATCATCACCGCATAGGTGGAGAATTCCTGCCCCAGGGTCATCGGCACCGCGTCTTGCAACTGGGTGCGACCGATCTTGAGCACGTCGGCAAACTCGGTGGCCTTGTCGGCAAAAGCGGCACGCAGCCGCTCCATGGCATCGAGCAGACCCTGGATGGCGAATACCACCGCGAGCTTGAGCGCCGTGGGATAGACATCGTTGGTGCTCTGGCTCATGTTCACATGGTTGATCGGGTGCAGCTCCTTGTAATGGCCCTTGGGCCAGCCGAGCTTTTCCAGCGCCAGGTTGGCGATCACCTCGTTGGCGTTCATGTTGGTCGAAGTGCCGGCGCCGCCTTGAATTACGTCCACCACGAACTGGTTGTGCAGGCGGCCTTCGGCGATCTCGCGGCAGGCGTCCTCGATGGCCTGATGGCGGGTGGCGTCGAGCTGGCCGAGCTTGTGGTTGGCGCGCGCGGCAGCCTGCTTGACCAGCGCCAGTGCGCGCACCAGTTCCGGGTAAGAGCCGATGGTTTTACCGGTGATCGGGTAATTTTCCAGCGCGCGCAGAGTGTGGATGCCCCAGTAGGCATCGGCCGGAACTTCGCGTTCGCCCAGCAGGTCGTGTTCGGTGCGGGTGGGTCGGTTCATGCGTGTTCTCCTTGGGTGGGGGCACGGCGAGCGTGTCGATCGTTGTCCGCGCACCGGTCGATGCCCGAGCGGGCAGTGCCCGTGCGGCTTGGCCCCAGTTTAGCAGGCCGTTGGAAAACGACTGCGGCAGTCTTGCGCTTCGTGCTGCGTGTTGCAAACCGCCTGTCAGCCGGTCTCCTGTTCCGCCTCCTGTTGTTGCAGGGCCCACATTCGCGCGTAATGGCCGCCGCGGGCGAGCAGTGCGGCGTGGGTGCCGCGCTCGACGATGCGGCCTTGGTCGAGCACGATGATCTCGTCGGCGTTCATCACCGTAGAGAGGCGATGTGCGATGACCAGCGCGGTACGCCCGGCCGCGGCGCGTTCGAGTTGCGCCTGGATGGCTTTTTCGGTTTTGGAATCGAGCGCCGAGGTGGCTTCGTCGAAGATCAGGATGGAGGGGTTCTTCAGCAGCGCACGGGCGATGGCCACGCGCTGCTTTTCGCCACCGGAGAGCTTGAGCCCGCGCTCGCCCACCCGGGTGTCGAAACCGTCCGGCAGGCGGGCGATGAAGTCGGTGAGCTGGGCGGCGTCCGCGGCGGCCTCCACTTCCTGGCGCGAGGCGCCGGGGCGACCGTACTGGATGTTGTAGAGCAAGGTGTCGTTGAACAGTACCGTGTCCTGCGGCACGATGCCGATGGCCGCGCGCAGGCTGGATTGGGTGAGGCTGCGGATATCCTGGCCGTTTATCTTGATTGCGCCGGCTTGCACGTCATAGAAGCGGTAGAGCAGCCGCGCCAGCGTGGATTTGCCCGAGCCGGAATGGCCGACCACCGCCACGGTGGCGCCGGCCGGCACCTCGAAATCGACCCCGTGCAAAATCGGGCGTTTGGGGTCGTAGGCAAAATGAACCGCCTCGAAACGGATGGTCGCCGGACCGCTCGGCAGTGCGCGTGCATCCGGCGCGTCGGCCACTTCCTGGTTGACCTGCAACAGCCCGAACATGCGTTCGATGTCGGTCAGTGCCTGGCGCAGTTCGCGGTACATCACGCCCAGGAAGTTGAGCGGGATGGACAGTTGCAACATGAAGGCGTTGACCAGCACGATGTCGCCCACGGTCATGCTGCCTGCGGCCACCCGGATGGCGGCCTGCCACATCATGGCGGTGACGCCGACAGCAATGATCACCGCCTGGCCAAGGTTGAGCAGCGATAGCGACTGTTGGTTGACGGTCTGAGCCTGGATCCACTTTTGCAACTGCTCGTCGTAGCGCGCGGCTTCAAAATCTTCATTGTTGAAGTATTTCACCGTCTCGAAGTTGAGCAGGCTGTCGATGGCGCGCGCATGGGCCGCCGAATCCAACTCGTTGGCGCGCCGGCGCAGGGCGTTGCGCCAGTTGGTGACTTTGACGGTGAAGGCGATGTAGGCGGCAAGCGTCACCGTGGTGATGAGCGCGAAAATGCTGTCGTATTGCACCAGCAAAATGCCGATGACCAGGCCGATCTCCACCAGCGTGGGCAGAATGGAATACAGCGTATAGCTGATCAGCGAGTTGATCGAACGGGTGCCGCGTTCGATGTCGCGGGTCAGCCCCCCGGTCTGGCGCTCCAAATGAAAACGCAGGCTGAGCGCGTGCAGGTGACGAAAGACTTTCAGCGAAATGGCGCGTACCGCCTGCTGGGTGACCCGCACGAAGACGAATTCGCGCAGCTCGGTAAACAGCGAGCTGGAAAAGCGCAGCACCCCATAGGCCAACAGCAGCGCCGCGGGTACGACCGCGTAGGCTTGTTCGGTGCTCAGCCCCAACGCGTCGATCAGGTGTTTGAAAACGATGGGCACCGACACGTTGGCGCCTTTGGCGGCCACCAGGCAGAGCAGGGCGAACAGCACCCGGCCCTTGTAGGCCCAGAGGTAGGGGAAAAGGCTTTTCAGGGTCTGCCAGTCGCGGCGCTCGGCCGGCTCGGCAGCGGGCAGGGGAAGGGAAGCGGCGCGTCGCATGATTGCAATTTTAACCCGCAGCAGCGTGCGGATACGGGCTTAGCAGGCCGTTGAAAAACTACTGCGGTGGGCCATCTGCGGCGTTGCGCGGTGCTCGCTTCCTCGCCTATCTATTTGATATGTCTCGGTCGCTGCGCTCCGTGCGCCTTGCATCTGGCCATCCTCGCTACGTTTTTCAACGGCCTGTTAGCCCGCGGGCTGGAGCGGCGGCAAACCGATCAGTTGCAACCACTCGCGCAACTCGACCAAAGCCTGGGCGGTCAGCGCGGCCATGTCCGCCGGCTCCAGTTCGAGCAGCGCGGCGCGAAGATAGACGATGCCGCTGGCGCCGTCTTGCTCGGGCGCGGCAACCGCCTCGGCGGCAAGACCTGCGGCCAGTTGCAGCACGCCGGCCAGGCGATATGGTCGAGAATCCGGCTTCAGGCCGCCGCCTTCGGGGTCGCACTGCCAATAGACCACATCGGCCAGCTCGGTTGGCACGCCCCAGTCGGCCAGTAGCACGGCCGACAGTTCATGGTGGTCGAAGCCGAACGCCTCTTGCTCCAACAGCTCCAGCGGCACCCCGCGCGCGGCCGCGCGCGCCAGCACCACGCCGTAGTCGTCCGGCGCGGCGGTGGCAAAAGCCAGCCGCCCGACGCCGGCCAGCAGGCCGAGCACGAAGGCTTCGCCCAGCCGGAATTCGCGGTAGCGTTCGGCCAGTTTGTCCATCAGCACCGCGGTGTAGAGAGATTCGGTCCAGAACCGGGTGTAATCGAAATGCTTGCAGCGTAGCTTTTTGTGATCGCGGATCATTGAAATGGCCAGCGCATGGGCGCGCACCATCTGCATGCCCACGCGCACCACCGCGCGTTTGACATCCAGAGTGCGCTCGATGCCGCCAAAGCGTGCAGCGTTTGCCGCGCGCACCACAAAGCCGGTGAGCGCCGGGTCGGTCTGGATGACTCTGACCGTCTCATCGATGCTGGCATCGGGGTCGCGCGCCAATTCGATCAGGCGCAAGGCCGCGCCTTTGGGGCTGGGCAGCGCCTCGGCGTCCAAAATGAAGCGGCGGATGCGGCCGCGGGTGTCGTCGGGATTGCGCGGCGGACGGCTGAGTGAGTTCATGATGCGTTACCGTGGCGATCCAGGACCTCGTCGACAATGCCTCCGGGCAGCGCGTCTTGACCCACCGTGCTGGCTTCTCCGGTGGAAAAACGGCGGGCCAGCTCGTCGCGGGTGAGCGCGACCGCGCGTTGGCCCTGGCGGTTGGCAAAAAGATAAAGGGTGCGTGCCGGGCTGATCCAGGTCAGTCGCAGGCGCCGCACGCTGCCGTCGTGCTCGTGCATATCGACCCAGTCGCCGCGCCCGAGCAGGTCGACTTCGAATTCGCCGGCAGGCATGGCCTCGGGTTCGGCGTCGTCGCCGCGGTACGCCACTTGACGGGCGGGCGGTCCGGCCATGCCGGCTTTGACCGCGGCCGCATGCAGCTTGACCAGTTCGGCAAAGAAAGCGTCGCGGGTCACCGGATCGATGCCCGCGCGGTTCATCCGGTCGCGCAGCGTCGCAAGCATCGGTTTGAGCAGGCGTGCCAAGCGTGCGCGTTCGGCGGGGTCGTATTTGGGCCGCACGCTCCACACCAGATCCTGCAACACCGCACTGGCCTCACGCCAGGCCGCTCCGTCGATACCGCCTTCGCTGTGGGCATGAATGAGCACCTGCAACCAGGTGGTGCCGGCAAACTGCCGCAGCGATTCAGGCAAGCTGACGTCGGCGCGGATCGGGGTAATCAGCGCTTCGGCCTGGTGCACGGCGAGCTGTTCGCGCTCGCGCTGGAGCAGTTGGTCGGTGAGCGTGGCCGCACGTTCGTCGGTCAGGCGTTCCTGTTCGGCGAGCCAGTCCGCCAGTGTCTGGCTAGTGCGGGCAAACACACCGGGATCCTGCGCGGCGTGACGCTTGATCTCGGCGATGAGTGCCGTCGCTTGACGGTACAAGGCGCTGTCGGGTGTGATCTCGCCATCCCAGGTCGCGCCCGCCAGCGCAAGCAGGTTGAGCAGCCGCCGCGCCGGGTGCTGACGGTCGGCAAAGAACGCATGATCGGCCAGCGCCAGACGCAGGACGGGAAGCTGCAGCCGCGCCAGCAGGGTTTTGATCGGCCGCGGAATGCTGGGGCTGCCGAATAGGTGGTCGAACAAAGCGGCCAGCACGTCGACGATCGTTCTCTCGTCTTCGGCGAGTCGTTCGTCGATGCCGGCGGCCTGTAGGCTGCGCAGCAGATTTTCCAGCGCCTGCGGGTCATGGCGCAGCGCAAACTCACGACCGTCCAGCGTCAAGCGGGTTGCTTCGGCCGTTGTTGCCGCCAGCGCCTGCTGCAGTGTGCCGGCGCTGCGGCAGTCCAGCGTCGCCGCGGCAGGCTGCGGGCGGTCGCCGCTCGGCGGTTCGCGATCACTTGGCCGGCGATCCACGGGGCGCGGCGGGATGTTGTGGGCCGCTAACTGCGCGTTGGTACCGGCAAACAGCGCAGGCAGCGCGCTTTGCAGCGCATCGATCAGCATCTGCTTGATCAGCGCCCGGTTTTCGGCCGCGCCGGCAAGTTCGCTACACACGCCCAGCACGGCCTCGCAGATGGCTACCGGGCCGAGCGGGTCGAGGCGCTCGTCCAGATTCCGGTGGCCGGTCAACCAGGCCACCCGTGGGCGCAGTTCGGCCAGCTCGGCCGCAGTGGCTTCGATCAGCGGGGCGGATAACTGCAAGGCTTCCGGCGAGACCTCGATGTCTTGCGGCGCAGGCAATCCAAAATCCGGCAACAGACAGGGTTCAGTGCCGGCTGACTCGGGCGTGGGGGCGGGCGCGGTGCGGCGGCGGAAGCTGTCTTCGAAGTGTTGCCGGAACTTATCGTGCAGCCCGCGCGCCATGGCGCGCAACTGGTATTGGGCCTCCAGCAAGCTCAGGGATTCACCGAGCGCCTCGGTTGCGCGCCGCCGGGCCTGGAGCGTGGCGTCGATTTGCGCAACCGCGCGCTCCAATACGCCGCCGATGAACGCCACATAGCGCTCCCGGCAAGCGCCCAGCAGCTCAGCGTAGGCGCTGGGTCGGGGGGGCGCGGCAGGTGAGGGAAATGCAGTCCGGTCGGTCACAAGCCATGACTCCGCGTGCCGGGGCAACTACTGCCGGAACAATGGAGATTGCTGGATTGGGTGCATATTGCCCGCGGTCAGGGTGGGCGTCCAGTGCCCGATTGCGCAAGTGTAGCGGTCAAGGCGGGCGTTAGCCGAAAAGATGCCCGCAAAAAAGAGTTGACGCGACGAGATTGAAACGTACAATTCAAACAAACGTTTGAACGAAACCGGTCGGGCCAAATGTGGCGCGGCAAATCGAAGGTCATGCAATGAACACACCGAGCTATCGCCATCCGCCTGAGACGCGCAGCCGCATCCTGGATGCGGCCGAGGTGCTGTTCATGGAGCATGGCTTCGAAGCCACTTCGATGCGCATGATCACCAGTATGGCGGGGGTCAATCTGGCCGCGGTGAACTACCACTTCGGCAGCAAGGACGCGCTGATTCAGGAAGTGTTCCGCCGCCGCCTGACCGAACTCAACCGTCAGCGCCTAGCGGTGCTCGATCGCCTCGAAGCCGAAGCCGGCGGCGCGCCGCTCAAACCCAGCCGCATCGTCGAGGCGTTTTTCGGCACCGCGCTGGCGCTGGCGGCCGATACCGAGCACGGTGGCCATACCTTCATGCGGCTGTTGGGCCGCACTTACACCGAACCCAGCGCTTTTGTGCGCCAGTTTCTTGCCGAGGAATACGCCGAAGTGCTGGAACGTTTTCTCGGTGCGCTGTACCGCTCGCTGCCGGATGTGCCGCGCGAGGAGATCCTGTGGCGCTTCCATTTCATGATGGGGGCGATGTCCTACGCGATTGCCGGCACCGATGCGTTGCAGCTTTTTGCCGGCAAATTCGACGATGCCGACCCGGCGCGTCTGATGCCCCGGCTGATGTCTTTTCTGTTGGGCGGACTGCGCGCCCCGCTGCCCGATTTTGCCGCGCTGGAGCGGTTGCCGCGCGGTGGGCGGGAGGCGGCATGACGCGTTTTTTGGTGGTTCCCATCGTTTGAACTGCCGGCGGACTGCGGCGCCAAGATCGCAGCCCCGGGTAGAAGGAGACAGCAATGATCTGGTGGTTCATCGGTTCCCTCCCTCCCTTGGCAGGTGCGCTCGCCTTCGGGCGAGCGCCATTTTTTGCCTGGGCGGGTGTCGGTCTGGCCTGGTTGGCCGGTCTATGCTGGGCGGCTGGGTTTGCGCCGCTCACCACCGCGGTCGTGATTGGCCTGTGGGTGGCTTTCTCGGCGCTGTTCTTGATCCGTCCGCTGCGTCGCAGCCTGGTCAGCGCGCCAATTTTCCGTGCCTTCCGGGCCGCCTTGCCCTCGATGTCGCAAACCGAAAAAGATGCGCTGGAAGCCGGCACGGTATGGTGGGAAGGCGAATTGTTCGCCGGCCGGCCGGACTGGAACAAACTGCTCGCTTATCCCTGGCCCAAGCTCACCGCCGAAGAACAGGCATTTTTGGACAACGAAACCGAAGAGCTGTGCCGGCTGACCGACGACTGGGACAGCACGCAAAAGCAGGACCTGCCGCCGCATGTCTGGCAATACATCAAGGACAAGGGCTTCTTGGGCATGATCATCCCCAAGGAGTATGGCGGCAAAGGGTTTTCGGCCTTTGCTCACTCCCAGGTGGTCACCAAGCTGTCGACCCGTTCGTCGGCGCCGGCGGTCACCGTGATGGTGCCCAATTCCCTGGGGCCGGCCGAGCTGTTGCTGCACTACGGCACCCCGGAACAGAAGCAGTACTACCTGCCGCGCCTGGCCCGTGGCGAGGAGATTCCCGCGTTTGCGCTCACCAGTCCTTGGGCTGGTTCGGACGCGGCCTCGATTCCGGACGCTGGCGTGGTTTGCAAGGGCGTCTGGCAGGGGCGCGAAGTGCTTGGCATGCGGGTGACCTTCGACAAACGCTACATCACCCTGGCGCCGGTGTGCACCGTGTTCGGCCTGGCCTTCCGGCTGTACGACCCGGATGGGCTGTTGGGCAACAAAAAGGACCTGGGTATCACCTGCGCTTTGGTGCCGCATGATCATCCGGGGGTGGACATCGGCCGTCGCCACCTGCCGCTCAATGCGGTGTGGATGAATGGCCCGGTGCGCGGCACCGACGTATTCATGCCGCTGGACTTCATCATCGGTGGCCCCAAGATGGCCGGTCAGGGCTGGCGCATGCTCATGGAGTGCTTGGCGGCCGGGCGCAGTATCTCGCTGCCGGGCTCCAACACCGGTATGCAAAAGCTCACCGCGCGCGCGGTCGGCGCCTATGCGCGGGTCCGTTACCAGTTCAAGACCGCCATTGGCCGTTTCGAAGGGGTGGAGGAGGCGCTCACCCGTATCGGCGCCAATACCTATCTGTGCGATTCGGCGCGCATCCTCACCGCGGGGGCGATCGATCTGGGCGAGAAGCCTTCGGTGGTGTCGGCCATCGTCAAATACCATGTCACCGAGCGCGCCCGCCAGACGGTCAACGACGGCATGGATGTGATCGGCGGCAAAGGCATCTGCCTGGGACCGCAGAACTTCCTCGGTCGCGCCTACCAGCAGATTCCGGTGGGCATTACCGTGGAAGGCGCCAACATCCTCACCCGCAGCCTGATCCTTTTCGGGCAAGGGGCAATCCGTTGCCATCCCTATGTGCTCGATGAGATGCACGCGGCGCAGCGCAATGATCTTGCCGCCTTTGACGAAGCTTTCTGGGGACACATCGGCTATACCGTGTCCAGCGCGGTGCGGGCGCTGGTGATGGGCCTGACCGGCTCGCACTTTGTCCGCGTGCCGGCCGACGTGGCGCCGGAAACCCGCCGCTACTACCAGCAGCTCACCCGTTTTTCCGCGGCTTTTGCCTTCCTGGCCGACATCTCCATGGGCACCATGGGCGGTGCGCTCAAGCGTAAGGAAAAGCTCTCCGCCCGACTGGGCGACATCCTGTCGCTGATGTATTTGGCCAGCGCCACGCTGCGTCGTTATGAGGCCGAAGGCCGCCAGGCGGCCGACGCGCCGCTGATGCACTGGGCGATCTGGGACTGCATGTTCCGCATGCAAAACGCTTTTGAAGGGGTGATCGCCAACTTCCCCAACCGTTTCTTCGCCATGATCCTGCGCCGGCTGGTGGTGTTTCCGCTCGGCCGCCCTTATGTGGTGCCCTCGGACCGTTTGGGTCATCAGGTTGCCAGTTTGCTGATCGAGCCCTCTGCGACCCGGGATCGCCTGACTGCAGATGTCTATCTGCCCTCCGACATCGAGGAACCGATTGGCGCCTTGGAAGCCGCGCTGGCCGCCACCATCGAGGCCGAGCCGATCGAAGCGAAACTGAAAAAGGCGCAAAAAGACGGCCGCTTCCAACCCGGATTGCTGGTCAGCGGCAAGGTGGACGAGGTATGGGTCAAGGCGCGCGAAGCCGGCGTGATCAGCGCCGACGAGTACGCCGTGATCGAGCGTCGCAATCGTCTGCGCGACAAGGTCATCCGGGTCGATGATTTCCCCTACGATTTCGGCCTGCGCGCCGCGCTTGCCGAACTGCCAGAGGCGATCGCCAACCGCCCCGCCGCAGTGGAGAAGGTGGCGGCATGAACCGCCCGGTGTACATCGTCGATGGCGCACGCACGCCTTTCCTGAAGGCGAAAAACGCCCCCGGGCCGTTCGCCGCGTCGGATCTGGCCACTGCCGCGGGCAGCGCACTGCTTGCCCGCCAGCGTTTCGCCCCGGATCAGCTCGACGAGGTCATCCTGGGCTGCGCCAGCCCTTCGCCGGACGAGGTCAACATCGGCCGCGTGGTGGCGCTGCGCATGGGCTGCGGGCAGAAGGTGCCGGGGTGGACGGTGATGCGCAACTGCGCCTCTGGCATGCAGGCGCTCGATGCCGCAATGGTCAACATCCAGGCCGGGCGCTCGCATTTGGTGCTGGCCGGCGGCGTCGATGCGCTGTCACGCGCGCCGCTGCTGTTTTCGGACGCCATGGTGCGCTGGCTGTCGGGCTGGTATGCCGCCAAGACGAGCGGGCAAAAACTTGCGGCCTTGCGGCAGTTCAAGCTGGGTTATCTGGCGCCGGTTATCGGCATCATGAAAGGGCTGACCGACCCCATCGTGGGCCAACTGATGGGACAGACCGCGGAAAACCTCGCCCACCGCTTCCAGATCACCCGCGAAGAGATGGACGCCTATGCGCTGGAGAGCCACCGGCGTGTGGTTGCCGCGCAAGACGATGGCCGCTTCGATGAGCAGATCGTGCCCTTGATCGACCGCGACGGCACGGTGTATCGCATCGACGACGGCGTGCGCCGCGATGCCTCGATGGCCGCTCTGGCCAAGCTCAAACCGTTCTTCGACCGTCGATACGGCCGGGTCACCGCCGGCAACAGTTCGCAGATCACCGATGGCGCGGCCTGGCTGGTGCTGGCCTCCGAAGAGGCGGTCGAGCGCTATGGCCTCGCGCCGCTCGGGCGCATCGTCGACAGCCAATGGGCCGGATTGGACCCTGCGCAAATGGGTCTGGGGCCTGTACATGCCGCGGTGCCGATCATGCAGCGCCACGATCTCACCCCCAACGCGCTCGATGCCTGGGAGATCAACGAAGCATTTGCCGCCCAGGTCATTGCCTGCCAGCGCGCGCTGGCCGATATCGACTACTGCCGCAATGAATTGGGGCTGTCCGGTGCGCTCGGCGCAATCGACGCCGAGCGGCTCAACGCTGACGGCGGCGCGGTGGCCCTGGGGCATCCGGTGGGCGCAAGCGGCGCGCGTATCGTGCTGCACGTGCTTGCCCGCTTGCGTCGTTCGGGCGGCGCGCGCGGCATGGCGTCGATCTGCATCGGCGGCGGCCAGGGCGGGGCGATGCTGATCGAGCGCTGCGGCTGAGTGCAAGACAAAACGGGTGAACAACCCGATGGTTACGGCTGTACCCGACCTTGGGCGGGCCCCCTGCACCCCGGACGGGGTCGGGTACGGACGTAAACCGACCCAACACGAATAGATCGCCTCAGGCGACGACGTGAGGAGACATGGAGATCGGATTGGTAGTGGATGCAGCCTGCGACCTGCCGCCCGCTTTTATGGCCGAGCGCGGCGTCGAAGTGCTGCCGATAGGCATTCGTCTTGGAGAGCGCTATGTGCAAGACGTGCGCGACCCGGAACAGACCGCGGCGTTTTATCGTGAGCGCCTGGACCGGCGCACTGAACTGCATGCGCAGTCACAGGCATTGGAACCCGAGCAGATCGAGGCCACCTTGCTGGCGCGCTGGGCGAGCCGCTATGACCATTTGGTGTGTATGACCATCACCTCGGCACGCAGCCCGATCTACGCCCACACCACGCGCGCGGTACTGGCCGCGGGCACCCGCGCGCGCGATCAGCGCCGGGCCGAAGGTTTGCCGCTGCGCTGGGGGGCGACGGTCATCAACAGCCGCTCGATGTTTGCCGGACAGGCGGTACTGGCCTGGGAGGCGGTGCGCCTGCGCGAGGCGGGCGCACCGCTTACCGAACTGGAGCTTCGGCTGCGGTCGCTGGCCGACAGCATTCACGCTTACCTGGTGACCGACGACCTTTATTTCGTGCTGCATCGCGCGGCGCGCAAGGGCGACCGCAGCGTGAACTGGGCGAGCTACGCACTGGGCAATCTGCTCGACGTAAAACCCATTTTGCATTGCCACCGCGATAATACCGGGCCGGTGGCCAAGGCGCGCGGTTTCGAGGCCGGCGTGCGCCGGGTGTTCGACAACGTGCTGGCCGAGGCCCGGCGTGGCTTGGACGTGCCCTGTGTGTGCATAAGTTATGCCGGCGCGCTGGACCGCCTCGAACAGATGGCCGGGTTCGCGGCCCTCCGTGCCGAACTGGAGGCGGCCGGCCACACCGTGCTGGTCAGTCAGATGAGCACCACTGGGGCGGTCAATGTGGGCGTAGGCAGTCTGTGCGTGGCCTTTGCCGCTCTGCAGCACCGTTTCTCATGATTGCGGCAGACCGCTGCCGCCGGAGCAGAAAGATGAGCGTGAGCTACAAACACTGGCGTATCGAGCGTGACGCGCAAGGACTGGCCTGGCTGTGGTTTGACCGCGCCGAGGCCGCCACCAATACTTTGTCGGCCGAAGCGCTCGACGAGCTGGCGCGGGTGCTGAGCGCTTTCGAGGCCGCGCCGCCTGCAGGGTTGATCATTGCTTCAGCCAAGCCCGCCGGCTTCATCGCCGGTGCCGACATTCATGAATTTACCGCGCTGGACAAGCCCGAGGCGGCGCGCACCTTGATCGAGCGTGGTTGGCGTACCTTCAACCAGCTTGCCGCGGCGCGCTATCCGACGCTTGCGCTGGTACGCGGCCACTGCCTGGGCGGCGGGCTGGAGCTGGCGCTCGCCTGCCGCTACCGCATCGTAGTGGACGAGCCTTCCACCCGCTTGGCGCTGCCCGAGGTGATGTTGGGCATCGTGCCCGGCTGGGGCGGCATGAAACGTCTGCCCGAACTGGTCGGTCCGGCTGCGGCGCTCGACCTGATGCTCACCGGCAAGGGCGTGGATGCCAAGCGCGCGCAGCGTCTGGGCCTGGCCGACGAATGCGTGCCGCCGCGGGTGATGGAAAACGCCGCGCGCATGCTGGTGCTCTCGCGCCGTCCGCGCCGCCGCCTGCCGTGGACGCAGCGCCTGCTCAACGGTCCGCTGAAGGCGGTGGTGGCGGGCCAAGCTCGAAAACAAGCCGCGACCCGCGCGCGTCGGCAGCACTACCCGGCACCGTTTGCGATCATCGACATCTGGGCGCGCCACGGTGGCAATGCGCTTGCCGCCGAACGCGAGATGGCCACGATTTTCGGCTCACCCACCGCCAAGAACCTGGTGCGGGTGTTCTTCCTGCAGGAGCGCCTGAAGGGATTTGGCAAGGACAGCGACTTTGTCCCGCGCCGGGTGCATGTGGTCGGCGCCGGCGTCATGGGCGGCGATATCGCCGCCTGGTGCGCGCTGCGCGGTATGACGGTGACGCTGCAGGACCAGTCGGTGGAGCGCATCGCCCCGGCCATCGCGCGTGCCAACAAGCTGTACGAGAAGAAACATCGGGGCGACAAGCGCCAGGTGCGCTTCACGCTGGACCGCCTGATTCCTGACCCGCAGGGTCACGGTGTGGCGCACGCCGATTTGATCATCGAAGCCATCTTTGAGAACCTCGACGCTAAGCAGGCACTATTCCGCGATCTCGAATCGCGCGCCAAGCCCGATGCGGTACTGGCCACCAATACCTCCAGCCTGCGTCTGGAAGACATTGCCAGCGCGCTCGAACGGCCCGAGCGTCTAGTCGGCATCCATTTCTTCAATCCGGTGGCGATGATGCCGTTGGTCGAGGTGGTTGCCGGTGCGCACTCGGATGCCGATGCGGTCAAACGCGCAGCGGCCTTCGTGCGCGCCATCGACAAGCTGCCGCTGCCGGTCAAGTCCGCGCCTGGCTTTCTGGTCAACGCGGTACTTGGTCCCTACATGCTGGAGGCCCTGCGCTGTGTCGAGGAAGGCATCGCGCCCGAGACGGTGGATGAGGCGCTGCTGGCCTTTGGCATGCCGATGGGGCCGATCGAGCTGGTCGACACCGTCGGGCTGGACATCGCGGTGGCGGCCGGCAAGGCGCTGGCAGGCGATGAGGCCGCGCAGGCGCCACGCAAACTACTCGAACTGGTTGCCGCGGGCCATTTGGGCAAGAAAACCGGGCAGGGTTATTACCGCTGGGCTGAGGGCAAAGTGCAAAAGGGCCGTCCGGCAGCGGTCCCCGACGGGCTGGCCGAGCGCGTCCTGACCCCGCTGTTTGCGGCCGTGCAGCGCTGTGTGCAGAGCAAGGTGGTGGCCGATGCCGATTTGGCCGATGCTGGCGTGATCTTCGGTACCGGCTTTGCGCCTTTTACCGGCGGACCGCTGAATTTTCTGCGCCAAGGTGGATTCGGCCGCGCTGATGCCGCTGTAGCCTTGCAGGCGGTCCGCGCGTAGAGCCGGTTAGCCGATCAGTGTGGAGTTCGCATCATGAGCGATTTGTCTGCAACCGTCGTTGAACTGCCCGCAGGCAAACAGCCTGCGCTGCGGGTGATGCCGATGCCGGCCGATCTCAATCCGGCCGGCGATGTGTTTGGCGGCTGGATCATGGCCATGGTGGATATCGCTGGGGCGATTCCTGCGCGCCGTCGCGCCAAGAGCAGGGTGGCCACCATCGCGGTGAATTCTTTTTTGTTCAAGCAGCCGGTGTCGGTAGGCGACCTGGTCAGCTTCTATGCCGACGTAGTGTCGGTGGGGCGCACCTCGGTGACCGTGGATGTAGAGGTTTATGCCGAGCGCGACCCGGAAAACCCGGTGGTGGTCAAGGTCACCGAGGCCACGCTGACCTATGTGGCGCTGGACGACAAAGGCCGCAAGCGGCCGATTCCCGCCGAATGAGGCAGATTGTCGCAAGCAATGTTGTTCGCAGGGGCGGGCGTTGCCGCCCATCAATACCAAAGGAGGAGACTCGATGAAACTCAAGAAGCTGGCCGTTTGGATTCCGCTTGCGATGAGCGGGGCGTTCGTTTCGGGGCAAACCCTGGCAGCGGGTTTTGCGTTGCAAAACCAGAACGGCGCAGGTACGGGCTACGCCTATGCGGGCGCGGCGGCAGTGGCCGAGGATGCCTCGACCATTTTCTTCAATCCGGCCGGGATGACCTATCTGGCCGAAGGGCATCACCTGTCCGGCGCACTGACCGCACTGAACCGCTCGCTGAAGTTCGATGATGGCGGCACCAACGCGCTGCGGGTGGCCGCGCCGCCGGTGCCGGCCTATCCGCTGGGCGGCGATGGCGGACAGGCGGGCGGCACCGCGCCGGTGCCGGCGGTATTCTGGGCCATGTCGGTGAGCCCGGCGCTGCGCATCGGTGTAGGGGTGTCGCCCACCTTCGGTAATGTCACCGAGTGGGATGACGATTTCATCGGTCGCTATCAGGGCAATTACTCCGAGATCAAGGCGATCAACGTCAATCCGTCGATTGCCTGGAAGGTCAATGACCAGGTGTCGCTGGGTTTTGGCGTCAATATGGTCAAATTCGAGGCCGATCTGCGCGGCATGATTCCGGTCACCGCCGCCTTGCCGGCCACGGTGGATGTGGAAAACAAGCTATCCGGCGATGACACTGGCTATGGCTGGAATGCCGGGGCGATGTTCCAGGTGACGCCCACGACCCGCATCGGTCTGAGCTATCGCTCCAGTATCGATCTGAAAGTCACCGGCAAATCCGAGAACCCCGCCAGCTCCACTCCGGCCGAGGTCGAGATCGAACTGCCCGATACCGCCTCGCTCGCCTTGTCGCAAAAGATCGGCGATCGTCTCGAACTTTTGGCCGATTACACCTGGACCGGCTGGAGCTCGATTCCCTCTTTGCGGGTGATCAACCGTAACACCGGCGCGGTGCTGACCGACGAGCGGCTCGGCTTCAAGGACAGCCACCGTGTTGGCGTCGGCGCACAGTATCAATATACCGATGCGCTGCGTTTGCGCGCCGGCGTGGCCTATGACCAATCGCCGGTGCGCAATGCCAACGACCGCACCGTGCGCCTGCCGGACGCCGATCGTACCTGGCTGGCGCTGGGCCTGAACTACAAGTTCAACAAACAGACCTCGATGGACGTCGGCTACGCCTATCTGATCTTCGATGAAGCCAAGATCCGCCGTCAGACGGTGCTCGGTACCACGCCGACCGCGCAGGTGGTCGCCGGCAAATTCGACACCAAGGTGCATATTCTGTCCGTTCAACTCAACCACCATTTTTGACCCTCGTCAGTAGGGCCGGCGCCCGGGCTCACCGGGCGCCGCACCGCAGCAATAGGAGAGCAGCGTGAGCAATTTCATCATCCGTAAGGTCGCCGTGCTCGGTGCCGGTGTCATGGGCGCGCAGATTGCCGCCCATTGCGCCAACGCCGACGTGCCGGTAGTGCTATTCGATCTTCCCGCCAAAGACGGCGAACCGAATGCGATCGTCGATCGCGCCCTGGCCGGGCTGAAGAAGCTCGATCCGGCGCCGCTGGCCGCCAAGGACCGGCTCACCTTCATCGATGCGGCCAACTACGGCAGCGATCTGGCGCAACTGCGCGACTGCGACCTGATCATCGAGGCGATCGCCGAAAAGATGGAATGGAAGCTCGATCTTTATGCCAAGGTCGCGCCGTACATTCGTCCGGACGCAATCTTCGCTTCCAACACCTCCGGCCTGTCGATCAACGCACTGGCCGAAGGCATGCCGGCGGCGCTGCGCACACGTTTTTGCGGGATCCATTTCTTCAACCCGCCGCGCTACATGCCGCTGGTCGAACTGATCGCCACCCGCCAGACGGATGCGGCCATGCTGGACGCGCTGGAAACCTGGCTGACCAGCCGGCTCGGCAAGGGTATCGTGCGCGCCAAGGACACCCCCAACTTCGTCGCCAACCGTGTCGGGGTGTTTTCCATTCTGGCCGTCATGCACCACACCGCCCGCCTCGGGCTGGGTTTTGACGAGGTGGATGCGCTCACCGGGCCGCGCATCGGCCGTCCCAAGAGCGCCACTTACCGCACCGCCGATGTGGTTGGCCTGGACACGCTCGCGCATGTGGTCGGCACCATGCAGGCCACCCTGGCAGACGATCCTTGGCACGCGCATTTTGCCGTGCCTGCCTGGTTGCAGGCGCTGATTGCCAAAGGTGCGCTGGGGCAAAAGAGCCGCGCCGGTATTTACCGCAAAGAAGGCAAGCAGATCATGGTGCTTGATCTGGCCCGGCAGGACTACCGGCCCAGCGGCGCCGACGTGGCCCCTGAGGTGGATGAAATCCTCAAGCTGCGTGACCCGAAAGAAAAATTCGCCCGCCTGGCGGCTTGCCCGCATCCGCAGGCGCAGTTTTTGTGGTCCATCTTCCGCGACGTTTTCCACTACTGCGCGGTGCACTTGGGCGATATCGCCGACAACGCCCGCGACCTGGATCTGGCCATGCGCTGGGGCTTTGGCTGGGCGCAGGGGCCGTTCGAGACCTGGCAGGCGGCCGGTTGGCGCGAAGTGGCCGAGATGATCCGCGCAGACATCGAGCAGGGCCGCGCCATGGCCCAAGCGCCGCTACCGGCTTGGGTGTTCCAGCGCCAAGGCGTGCATGAGGCCGCCGGTTCCTACAGCGCTGCGGACGATGCGCTGAAGGCGCGCTCGGCGCTGCCTGTCTACCAGCGCCAGCTCTATCCCGAGCTGGTTTTGGGCGAGGCGCCGCGCGCCCGTGGCGACACGCTGTGGGAAAACGACGGCGTGCGCCTGTGGCTGCGTCCCGATCAGGACGCCCGTATCGGCATTCTGTCCTTCAAATCCAAGATGCACGCCATCGGCGACGAGGTGCTCGACGGCGTACTGGAAGCCTTGGCGCGTGCCGAGCGCGATCTGGATGGCGTGGTGCTGTGGCACGAAGCGCCCTTTGCCGTGGGCGCCAACCTGCAACAGGTGGCGGCCGCCTGCAAGGCCGGCCAGTTCGATCTGCTGGAAAAAACCGTGGCCAAGTTCCAGCAGGCGTCGATGGCCATCAAGCACGCCCAGGTGCCGGTGGTGGCAGCGGTGCAGGGCATGGCGCTGGGCGGCGGTTGCGAGTTTGCCATGCATGCGGCGCACCGGGTGATGGCGCTGGAGAGCTACGTCGGCTTGGTGGAAGCGGGCGTTGGCCTGATTCCGGCCGGCGGTGGCAGCAAGGAGTTTGCTTTGCAGGCCCACCGTCTGGCGCAGCGTGCCGCGGGCGGAGACGTCTTTCCCTACATCCAGACCGCTTTCCAGACCATCGCCATGGCCACCGTGGCCAAAAGCGCACTCGAAGCGGTGCAACTCGGCTTTGCCAAATCGTCCGATGACGTGCTGTTCAACGCCCATGAGCTCTTGTATGTGGCCATCCGGCGCGCGCGCGCGCTGGCCGAAGCCGGCTGGCGCGCGCCGCTGGTCGAACGTGCGGTGGTGGTGGCCGGGCGCAACGGCATTGCCACCTGCGAAATGATGCTGGCCAACATGCGTGAAGGCGGCTTTATTTCCGCCTATGACTACCGGGTGGCGCGTGCGGCGGCCATCGCGCTGTGCGGCGGCGAGGTCGACACCAACTCGCGGGTCAGCGAGGCATGGATTCTGGACGTGGAACGCGCGCAGTTCGTGGAACTGTTGAAGAACGAGCAGACCCAGCAACGCATCGTACACATGCTGGAGACCGGCAAACCGCTGCGCAACTAAAGCGCGCCGCCTGAAAGGAGACAACACAGATGAGCAAGCAAATTCAGGACGCCTACATCGTGGCTGCCACGCGCACGCCGGTGTCCAAGCGTAACGGCATGTTCCGCAATGTCCGCCCGGACGACATGCTGGCCCATGTACTGCGTGCGGTGGTCGACAAAGTGCCGGGGTTGGATGCCGGCGAGATCGGCGACGTGATCGTCGGTTGTGCCATGCCGGAAGCCGAACAGGGCATGAACGTGGCGCGTATCGGCCTGTTGCTGGCCGGCCTGCCGGATCGTGTGCCGGGCATTACCATCAACCGCTTCTGCGCTTCCGGCTTGCAGGCAGTGGCCGATGCGGCCAACCGCATCCGGCTCGGCGAAGCGGATGTGATGATTGCCGCCGGTACCGAGTCGATGAGTGTGATGCCGCAGATCATGGGCAATAAGGTCAGCCTCAACCCGGCGATCTTCGCCCGTGAGGAGAACATCGGCATTGCCTACGGCATGGGCCTGACCGCCGAGAAGGTGGCTGCCAAGTGGCAGGTGAGTCGTGAGGACCAGGACGCCTTTGCTCTGCAATCGCACCGCCGCGCTTGCGCAGCCATCGCCGACGGTCTTTTCCGTGCCGAAATCACCCCTTACACGGTGCGCACGCATCTACCGGGCGAAGGCGCAACGGTGCGGGTGGCCGAGCGCCTGTGCGAGAACGACGAAGGGCCGCGCGCCGACACGACCGCCGAAGGGCTGGCCAAGCTGCGCCCGGTGTTCGCCGCGCGCGGCTCGGTGACCGCGGGCAACAGCTCGCAAATGTCCGATGGCGCGGGCGCGGTGCTGTTGATGTCCGAGGCTGCACTCAAGCGCTACAACGCTACGCCGATTGCGCGCTTCAAGTCCTTCGCGGTGGCCGGGGTGCCGCCCGAAATCATGGGCATCGGCCCGGTGGAAGCCATCCCGCGCGCGCTGGCCGCCGCCGGCGTGAAGCTTGCCGATATCGGCTGGACCGAACTCAATGAAGCCTTCGCGGCGCAGGCGCTGGCGGTGATGCGCCAGCTCGACATGGACCCGGCGCGGGTCAATCCGCTCGGTGGCGCGATTGCCCTGGGCCATCCGCTGGGCGCCACCGGGGCGATCCGTACCGCCACATTGATGGCCGCCATGCAGCGCGACCCCGGTCTGCGTTACGGCATGATCAGCATGTGCATCGGCACCGGGATGGGGGCGGCCGGGGTGTTCGAGCGCGTCTGAGCCGTCCGTGCGTCCCAAGATATTGGATCGTGTGCCGCCGCGTTTCCGGGCGGCACTGCTGCGCCTGGGCTTCAACCTGTATCCCTCTTACCGGGCCACCGGCGGGCGGGTGATCCATGTGTCGCGCGATCTCACCACCATCCGGGTCATGCTGCGCCATTCCTGGCGTACCGTGAACCCGGCCGGCGCGCTGTTCGGCGGCGCCTTGTATGCCGCCGCCGATCCGATGTTCGCCATGTTGCTGGCCTTGCAGCTGGGCGACGAGGTCATCGTCTGGGACAAAGCCGGGCAGATCCGCTACCGCCGCCCCGGCCGCAGTCATTTGTTTGCCGACTTTCACGTCGATGCGGCCACCGTGGCCGAGGTACGGCGCGAGCTGGCCGAATTTGGCGAAACCGAGCGTACCTTCCGGGCCCATCTTTGTGACGGTCAGGGAAGGGTGCACGTGGAGCTGGAAAAAACCGTCTATTGCGCCACCAAGGCGCATTACCGGCAAAAGCTCGCCCGCCAATCGGACTGAACGGCCGATGATCGAGCCCAATGATCGGCGGCGCGCGCATCGGCCCGTTTTGCGGGCAAGGGTTTTTACGGGGTGGCGCCCCGTCCTGAGTCTTTTATAATCCACAGGTTTGTTCGTGCAGGGACGCCGTCGGTGTGCGCCGCCTTGGGGGGCGGCGACGCAAACGGCGCGGGCCGTCATTGGGGGCGGCCTTCCTTCGGTATCCACCTGTGATTGGGCTCGACGCATGATAAGAATCAAACGCGGACTGGACTTGCCCATCACCGGCGCACCCGCACAGCGCATCGAGCCCGCCCGGCCGGTGCGTAGCGTGGCGGTCATCGGCTTCGATTACCACGGTATGAAGCCTACGATGGCGGTGCAGGTCGGTGATCGGGTCAAGCTTGGCCAGGTCTTGTTTTCCGACAAAAAGACGCCCGGGGTGAGCTACACCGCACCGGCGGCCGGCGTGGTCAGTGCCATCCATCGTGGCGAGCGCCGCGTGCTGCAGTCGGTGGTCATCGATCTGGACGGCGACGAAGCGCTGACTTTTGCGCATTATTCGGATGCCGAAATCGAGACGCTGACCGACCAGCAGGTGCGTGACAACCTGCAACAGTCCGGGCTATGGACGGCGCTGCGCACCCGCCCGTACAGCAAAGTGCCGGCAATCGACGCCAAGCCTGCGTCCATTTTCGTGACCGCGGTCGACACGCACCCGCTGGCGGCCGATCCGGCGGTGATCGTTGCCGAATACCGCGAAGACTTCATCCGCGGACTGAAGGTGTTGGCGCGCATCGCCCCGCTGTTCGTCTGTGCCGGCGAGCGCGGCGACATTCCCGGCGAAGGGCTGCCCAAGGTGCGTTTCGAACGTTTTGCCGGTCCGCATCCGGCCGGTTTGCCGGGCACCCATATTCATTTCCTCGATCCGGTCGATGCCCACAAATTTGTCTGGCAGATCAATTATCAGGACGTGATTGCGGTGGGCAAGCTCTTTGCCACCGGCCAATTATGGACCGAGCGGATCGTGGCGCTGGGCGGCCCGGTGGTCGAGCGGCCGCGGCTGCTGCGTACCCGGCTGGGCGCCTGTCTGGATGAACTGACCGCGGGCGAGCTCAAGCCCGGCAAAAACCGGGTGATTTCCGGTTCGGTGTTCGGCGGACGCACCGCCCGCGGCGCGCTGGCCTATCTGGGGCGCTACCATCTCCAAGTGTCCTGCCTGCAAGAAGGCGACCAGCGCGAGTTCATGCACTATCTGCGCGCCGGGGTGAACAAGCATTCGGTGCTCAATATCTACATTTCCAAGCTTGCCAGCGGACGCTTGTTCGATTTCACCACCACTACCAACGGCAGTCCGCGCGCCATGGTGCCGGTCGGCAACTACGAGGAAGTGATGCCGTTGGACATTCTGCCCACCCAGTTGCTGCGTGCCATCATCGTCGGCGACACCGAGATGGCGCAAAAACTCGGTTGCCTGGAACTGGACGAGGAGGATCTGGCATTGTGCACCTACGTGTGCGCCGGCAAGTATGAATACGGCCCCATCCTGCGCGACAACCTGACCCGTATCGAGAAGGAGGGCTGATCGATGGGCGTGCGTGAATACCTCGACAGCATCGAGCATCACTTTGAAAAGGGCGGCAAATACGAGAAGTGGTACGCCCTGTATGAGGCGGTCGACACCTTTTTCTACCGCCCGGCCAGCGTGACCCGGACCACCGCGCATGTGCGCGACGGTCTGGATTTGAAGCGCATGATGATCACGGTGTGGCTGTGCACGTTTCCGGCCATGTTCTTCGGCATGTGGAACATCGGCTATCAGGCCAACAGCATCTATGCCGCCAACCCCGATCTACTGGCCGCCCAGGACAACTGGCGGCTGGCGCTGATCTCGGTGTTTGCCGGCTTCGACCCGGGCAGCTTGTGGGACAACATGATCCACGGCGCAGCCTACTTTTTGCCGGTCTATCTGGTCACGTTCGTGGTCGGCGGCTTCTGGGAGGTGCTCTTTGCCTCGGTGCGCAAGCATGAGGTCAATGAGGGCTTCTTTGTCACCTCGGTGCTGTTCGCGCTCACCTGTCCGCCCTCCATCCCCTTGTGGCAGGTGGCGCTGGGCATCAGCTTCGGCGTGGTGCTCGGCAAGGAAGTGTTCGGCGGCACCGGCAAGAACTTCCTCAACCCGGCGCTGACCGGCCGTGCTTTCCTGTTTTTCGCCTATCCGGCGCAGATGTCGGGCGATGCGGTGTGGACCGCGGTCGACGGTTATACCGGCGCTACCGCGCTGGGTCTGGGGGCGGCCGGCGGTATGGAAGCCATCGCCGCCGCCGGGCTGAGCTGGTGGGACGCTTTCCTTGGCAACATGCACGGCTCCATCGGCGAAACCAGCACGCTGGCCATTTTCATTGGCGGCGCATTTCTGTTGCTCACCAAGATCGCCTCCTGGCGCATCGTCACCGGCGTGATGCTGGGCATGATCGCCATGAGCACGCTGTTCAACCTCATCGGTTCGGACTCCAACCCGATGTTCGCCATGCCCTGGTACTGGCACATGGTGGTCGGCGGTTTTGCCTTCGGCATGATCTTCATGGCCACCGACCCGGTATCGGCGTCGATGACCAATACCGGCAAATGGATCTTTGGGGCACTGATCGGCGTTATGGTGGTCCTGATCCGTGTGGTGAACCCGGCCTTCCCCGAAGGGATGATGCTGGCGATCTTGTTCGCCAACCTGTGCGCGCCGCTGATCGACCATTTCGTGATTGCGGCCAATATCAAGCGGAGGCTTGCGCGCAATGTCCAGTAACAAGGAATCGACGGCCCGCACGCTGCTGGTGGCGCTTGCGGTCAGTCTCGTCAGTTCGGTCTTCGTGGCCGGAGCGGCGGTGTCGCTCAAACCCACCCAGATCGAAAACCGCCAGCTCGACAAACAGCGCAGCATCCTATCGATTGCCGGCTTGAGCCAGGGGCGGCTGTCCGCGCGCGAAACCAAGGCACTGTTTGCGCAACGGATCAAGGCGCGGGTGGTTGATCTGGACACCGGGGAATTTATCGACGCCTTCGATCCGCTCAGTTTCGATCCGCTCAAAGCCGCGCGCGACCCGTCCTTGTCCCAAGCGCTGCCGGGCGAGCGCGATATCGCCCTGATCAAGCGCCGTGAGCGCTACACCACGGTCTACATGGTGGAGCAGGACGGCCGGCTGGACACTTTGATCCTGCCGATTCGCGGCTATGGCTTGTGGTCGACGCTACATGGCTTCATGGCGCTCAAGGGCGATCTGAACACCGTGGTCGGCATCGGCTTTTATCAACATGCGGAAACGCCGGGCCTGGGCGGTGAAGTCGACAACCCGAACTGGAAGGCGCAGTGGGTGGGCAAATCGCTGTTCGACGACGCCGGGCGTTTGGCGATCGAGATCGTCAAAGGCGGCGTCGACCCGTCCAGCCTGCAAGCCAAGCACCAGGTCGATGCGCTGGCCGGCGCCACGCTGACCAGCAACGGCGTCAATCGTTTGCTGCACTTCTGGCTCGGCGAGCAAGGTTTCGGCCCTTTGCTCGCCAAACTGCGTAGCACTCAGGGGGTCTGAACATGTCCAAGCCCACGCCCAAGGAAGTCCTGCTCAATCCGGTCTTCAAGAACAACCCGATCGCCTTGCAGATCCTCGGTATCTGCTCGGCGCTTGCGGTCACCTCCAACCTGCAGACCGCGCTGGTGATGTCGATTGCGCTCACCCTGGTGACCGGCTTCTCCAACCTGTTCATTTCGCTGATCCGTGCGCAGATTCCCAGCTCGATCCGTATGATCGTGCAGATGGTGATCATCGCCTCGCTGGTGATCGTGGTCGATCAGGTGCTCAAGGCCTATGCCTACAGCCTGTCCAAGCAGTTGTCGGTGTTCGTCGGCCTGATCATCACCAACTGTATCGTCATGGGCCGCGCCGAAGCCTTTGCGATGCAAAATCCGCCCTGGCTGTCCTTCCTGGACGGCATCGGCAACGGCCTGGGCTACAGCACCATGCTGATTGCTTTGGGCATCGTCCGTGAGCTGTTCGGCGCCGGCAAGCTCTTCGGGGTGACCATTCTGCCGCTCACCAAGGACGGCGGCTGGTACCTGCCCAACGGACTGTTGCTGCTGCCGCCTTCGGCTTTCTTCCTGATCGGTCTGTTCATCTGGGCGCTGCGCACTTGGAAGAAGGAGCAGGTGGAAAAGCCGACCTTCAAGATGGCCCCGCAGGTCATCACCAAGGAGGTCTATTGAGATGGAGCATTACATCAGTCTGTTCGTGCGCGCGGTGTTCATCGAGAACATGGCGCTGTCCTTCTTCCTGGGGATGTGTACCTTCATCGCCATTTCCAAGAAGGTGGAAACGGCCATCGGCCTGGGGATTGCGGTGGTCGTGGTGCAGACCATCACCGTGCCGGCCAATAACCTGATCTACACCTGGCTGCTGCGCGATGGTGCGTTGGCCTGGGCGGGACTGCCGGAGGTCGATCTGTCTTTCCTTGGGCTGCTGTCCTATATCGGCGTGATTGCGGCCATCGTGCAGATCCTGGAGATGCTGCTCGACAAATACGTGCCCGCGCTCTACAACGCGCTGGGCGTGTTCCTGCCGTTGATCACGGTCAATTGCGCCATCATGGGCGGCACCTTGTTCATGGTCGAGCGTGATTACGGTTTGGGCGAGAGTGTGGTGTATGGTCTGGGTTCGGGTTTTTCCTGGGCGCTGGCCATTGCGCTGCTGGCCGGTATCCGCGAGAAGCTCAAATACAGTGATGTGCCCGAAGGGCTACAGGGCCTGGGCATCACCTTCATCACCATCGGGCTGATGTCGCTGGGCTTCATGTCCTTCTCCGGTGTGCAGCTGTAAGGATGAATTGAACGCATGAATACGGAAATCGTACTCGGCATCGGGATGTTTACCGCCATCGTGCTCGCGCTGGCGGTGTTCATCATCTTTGCCCGCTCCAAGCTGGTGGCCAGCGGCGATGTCACCATCGAAATCAATGGCGAGCACAAGCTCACCGTACCGGCGGGCGGCAAGCTTTTGCAGACGCTGGCCGGCAACGGCCTGTTTCTGCCGTCGGCCTGCGGTGGCGGCGGCACGTGCGCGCAGTGCAAGTGCATCATCAAAGAAGGCGGCGGCTCCATGCTGCCGACCGAGGAGTCGCACTTCACCCGGCGTGAAGCCCGCCAAGGCTGGCGCCTGTCCTGCCAGACCGCGGTCAAGCAGGATATGAAGATCGAGGTGCCGGAAGAAGTCTTCGGGGTGAAAAAGTGGGTGTGCACCGTGGAGTCCAACCCCAACGTGGCCACTTTCATCAAGGAACTCACCTTGCGCCTGCCCGAAGGCGAGCATGTCGATTTTCGCGCCGGTGGCTATGTGCAACTGGAATGCCCGCCGCATGTGGTCAAGTATGCGGATTTCGATATTCAGGACAAATTCCGCGGCGATTGGGACAAATTCAACATGTGGCGTTACGTCTCCAAGGTGGACGAGCCCACGATCCGCGCCTATTCGATGGCCAACTACCCGGAAGAAAAAGGCATCATCAAGTTCAATATCCGGGTGGCCTCGCCCCCGCCCGGACGCGACGACATTCCGCCCGGCAAGATGTCCTCTTGGGTGTTCAGCCTCAAGCCGGGCGACAAGGTCACGGTCTATGGCCCGTTCGGCGAGTTCTTCGCCCGCGACACTGACAACGAGATGGTGTTCATCGGGGGCGGCGCCGGTATGGCGCCCATGCGTTCGCACATCTTCGACCAGCTCAAGCGGCTGCGCAGCAAGCGCAAGATTTCCTTCTGGTATGGTGCGCGCTCGCTGCGGGAAGCGTTTTACGTCGAGGAGTTCGACAAGCTGCAGGCGGAAAACCCCAATTTCACCTGGCATCTGGCGCTTTCCGATCCGCTGCCGGAGGACAACTGGACCGGCTATACCGGTTTCATCCACAACGTGCTCTATGAGAACTACCTCAAAGACCATCCGGCGCCCGAAGACTGCGAGTTCTATATGTGCGGCCCCCCGATGATGAACGCCGCGGTGATCAAGATGCTGCTGGATCTCGGTGTCGAGCGCGAAAACATCATGCTCGACGATTTCGGCGGCTGAGCCAGTCGCCGGCTGCCTGACCCGACCCCCGGCCGGCGCCCGCCTTGCGCGCGCAGCGACCGGGGGTTTATGTTGTGGCTTTGTTCGCGGCAAGGCGCGCCCGCTCGAGCAACGCAACGCGCGCGAACCGTTCCCGAGGAGACCGCATGGCCAAGACCGTATTGCTCGAGGTGCGCGACCAGGTTGCCACCCTGACCCTGAATCGTCCCCAGGCGCTCAATGCGCTGTCCGTGGAAATGATGCAAGAGCTCACCGCCACGGTGCGCGAACTGTCGGCGATATCCGATGTGGGCGTGGTGGTGCTCACCGGCGCGGGCGATCATTTCATGGCCGGTGGCGATCTCAAAGACTTTGCCCGCAACCAGCACCTGTCGCCCGAAGCGCGCCTGACCACCTTCCGGGCGATGATCGAGCAATACATCAATCCCACGGTCAAGATGCTGCAGGCGCTGCCGCAGCCGGTGGTGGCCCGGGTGCGCGGTGCCTGCGCTGGTTTCGGCCTGTCGCTGATGCTGGGCAGCGACTTGGCGATTTGCGCCGACAATGCGGTGTTTACCACCGCCTATTCGGCAATTGCCTTGTCCGGCGACGGCGGCGCATCCTATTTTTTGCCGCGCCAGGTCGGCCGGCGCAAGGCGGCCGAATTGCTGCTGCTGGCCGAACGCTTCGATGCGCAAGAAGCGCTGCGCCTGGGCTTGATCGGCAAGGTGGTGCCGGCCGATGAGCTCGATGCCGAAACCGACCGTCTGGTTCGCCGTCTGTTGGGCGGCCCACGTCACGCCTACCAGGAAATCAAGCGCCTGCTCGCCGCCTCGCACGACAATTCGTTGGCGTCGCAATTGCAGAGCGAAGCCGAGGCCTTTGCGCGCTGTGCCGCGACCGCCGATTTCGGCGAAGGGGTCAACGCCTTTCTCGAAAAGCGTCAGCCTGTTTTTCGTGGCCAGTGACCCGGTGCGTCCGCCCTGTCAGCGGCTGAGCCGGTAGGCCAGCCGCCCCAGCCACTCATGGGCGGCGAGCCAGCCGGCAAAGGCGGCGTTGGCGTTGGGCAAAAAATCCAGCAGCGCTACACCGTCGTCCGGCCCGCTCAGCCAGACGGTGGGGGCCGGGACTACGTTCAGGCCGGCCGCTTCGAACGCCGCGCGGCTGCGCGGCATGTGGGCGGCGTGGGTGACCAGCGCAATCGTCCGGATGCCAGCCGCTTGCAGCAGTGCCGCGGAAAAGCGCGCGTTCTCGCGGGTGTCGCGGGCGGCACCCTCGATCCAGCGTACCTTGACCCCGTATTCGTCCTCGAGTGCCGCGGCCATTAACACCGCTTCGGCCTGTTCCCCGCTGGTTTTACCCCCGGTGACCAGGAGCGGTAAGCCAGTGCTGCGGGCGAGCCGCGCGGCGTAGCGCACCCGCTCCAAGGTCAACCGGTTGAGCGTCTCGCCGTCATATTCCGGTGCATGGTCGCGCTTGCCGCCGCCCAGCACCACAATGGCCTGAGCCGGGGCCAGCGCCGCGGCGCTCACCGGCGGGCTGGACTCCAGCCCGCGTGCCAGCCAGCCCACGCTCGCCGGGGTCATCAATAACAAGGCGATGGCCACCCCACACCAGGCCAGCACCCGGCCAATGCGCGGGTGGCGGCCCAACAGAAGCAGCCCGACGGCGATCAGCAGCAGCGGCCCCAGCGGCGGCAGCAAGGCGGCGGCCAACAGTTTCTTGCTCCAGAACAGCGCCAGCGCAAGATCGAAATTCATCTTCATTGTCCTGACCGGAGGGCGCCGTTATTATCCCAGCAATTCATTGCTGCGGCCTGCGCGGGCTGCCCGACGGTGCTCATGCCAGACCATCGCTACCGCTTCGAATCTCTGTGCTTGCATGCCGGGCAACAGCCCGATCCGGCCACTGGCGCGCGCGCCGTGCCGATTTACCAGACCACTTCCTTCGTCTTCGATTCATCGGAGCACGCGGCAGCGCTGTTCAATCTCCAAACCTTTGGCAACGTCTATTCGCGCATCGCCAACCCGACCGTGGCGGTGTTCGAAGAGCGCATGGCCGCCCTCGAAGGCGGGCGCGCGGCGCTAGCCGCCTCGTCCGGGCTGGCCGCGCAGATGACCTGCTTTTTGACCCTGTGCCAGGCCGGCGATGAGATCGTCGCCGCGCGCACGCTCTACGGTGGCAGCTATTCGCAACTCGATGTCAGCCTGCGTCGGCTGGGTATTCGCACTCGCTTCGTCGACCCTTCGGATCCGGCCAATTTTCGCGCTGCGATCGGCGAGCGCACCAAAGCGGTTTATGGCGAAACCATCGGCAACCCCAGCCTCAACGTGTTCGACATCGCCGGCGTGGCCGAGGTCTGCCGGGAAGCCGGCGTGCCGCTGGTGATCGACAACACCCTGGCCTCACCCTACCTGTGCCGGCCGATCGAGCATGGCGCGGACATCGTGGTGCATTCGGCCACCAAGTTCATTGGCGGCCACGGCACCACCCTGGGCGGGGTGATGATCGAATCCGGCACCTTCCCGTGGGACAACGGGCGTTTTCCGCAGATGACCGAACCGTCCGACGGCTACCACGGGGTGCGCTTTTTCGAGACCTTCGGCAATTTCGGCTTCAGTATGAAGGCGCGTATGGAAACCCTGCGCACCTTCGGTCAGGCGCTCTCTCCCTTCAACGCTTTCCTGCTGCTGCAGGGCCTGGAGACCTTGCATGTGCGCATGGACCGCCATGTCGCCAATGCGCAGGCGGTGGCCGAGTTCCTCGCCGACCATCCGGCAGTGGCCTGGGTGAATTATCCCGGCTTGCCGGCCAGTCCGGATTACGCGCTGGCCTGCCGCTATCTGCCCAAGGGCGCCGGCGCGGTGCTCGCCTTCGGCATCCGCGGCGGCCAGCCGGCGGGCGAACGCTTCATTGGCGCACTACAGATGTTCAGCCACTTGGCCAATGTGGGCGACGCGCGCAGTTTGGTGATTCATCCGGCCTCGACCACTCATCGCCAGCTCTCCGAGGCCGAGCAGCGCGCCGCCGGCGTGCCGCCCGACATGGTGCGCCTGTCCATTGGCATCGAAAGCCTGGACGATATCCTTTGGGATCTCGACCAGGCGCTGACCAAGGCCGCAGGCTGAAGCACCGATGATCCGCGTACTGCTCCTGCTGCTGATCGTTGTTTTGCTCTCCTATGCGCTGTGGCAGGTGTTACAAGCGCTGCGCGAGCGGCGGCGTGCCCGTGCGGCGCAGCCTGCGCAACCGGGCGCGGATGTGGACCGTGTTGCGCCGACCGACGAAGAGGACGAGGTGGATGAGTCCTTATTCAACTATGCGCCGCGACCTCTGCCTGACGCTGCGGCGGCTGCCTCGGCAGCTGACCCGCAAGTTTTCCAACAGGCGCTCGAATTGCAGCAGCTACGCACTGAGCTGACCCGGTTGCAGGCGCAGCAACTGGCCCAACAGGCTGAGATGGCTGCGCTCAAAGACGCCATGAACGCCCTGCGTGAGCAGTTCGAGGCCAATCTGGCCGGACAAGGTGTGTCGCCCGAATACAACGAAGCTTTGGTTCTTGCGCGTCGCGGGCTGGAGGCCGAGGCCATTGCCGAGCGCTGCGGCATCTCGGTTGCCGAAGCCGAGCTGGTCCGCGCCCTGAACCGCGCAGGCGGCAGCGCCCAGGAAGAGCGCGCATGAAGGGGCGTTTGAGCGTCAAAACCGCCAAAGACCGGGCACACGGCGCAGCGCACCGACCGCTACGCCGCGCCGCGATCGCCGCAGCCGCTGCCGTGCTGATTGCGGCCGGACTATGGTTGATGCCGGCTACGCCTCCCGCTGTGGTGCAACGCACGCCGACTGCGCCGACAACCTCTACACCACCGCCAAGCCCGCCCGTGGTCGCGCCACCGCAACATTCGGCTCCGCCGCCAATAGCGCAGGAAGTTGCCAGTGTGCCGGTCGGTGCCGCCCCTGCGCCTGCCTCTTCCGAGCCGCCCCCTGCCGTGCAGCCATCGATACCGGAGCCGGTGGTGCTGGTGCCCAAGCCTTCCGGCCCGGTGTTACAGCTCGGAGTGTTCGGCGCGCAGGACAACGCGGAACGGTTGCGCGCGGAACTTGCCCGCCTGGGATTTCCCGCCCGTATCGAAAGCCGGGTGGTGTTGGGCCCTTTTCCCGACCGTGCTGCGGCAGAAGCCGCCCAGGCCGCGCTCAAGCGGGCCGGGCAGCCGGCCGGCATGGTGGTGCCGTCGGCGCAGACCCCTTGATACGGCCGGACGGCGTATCATTTGACCGAGTCATTCACATGGGAGGAGCGAAGCATGAAGATCGACAGTGCGCAGTTTGGCAGCATCGATGTCGCCGAAGACAAATTGATCGAATTCCCTGCCGGTCTGCCCGGCTTCGAGCATTGCAAACGATTTGCGCTGGTGCATGAGGAAGGCACCGACCGGGTGGCGCTGCTGCACAGCGCCGACGATCCGGAGGTGGTGTTTTCGCTGGCCGATCCCGCTACTTTTGGCGTTCACTACGAATTCAAACTGAGCGATGAAGAACAAACGGCGCTGGGCCTGAGCAGCCCGGAGCAGGCGCTGGTGGTGGTGATCGTGCGCAAAGACGAGGCTGCCGAAGGTTCGCCGGCCAGTGCCGGGCTGCGCGCCAATTTCATGGCGCCGCTGGTGATCAACGTCGATGCCCGCCGCGGTCTGCAAAAAGTGATCAGCAAAATGGAGTGCGATATCGTCATGCGCGCCAAGGATTGAGGCCGTCGGGCTGCTCCGGCACCCATTGTCCGCGGACGTTGTTTTTGCAAACCGGGCACGGACGTAAAATGCCGTGCTGCTGTTCGTCATTTTTTCAAATAGCATTGCCATGACCCGTCAGATCATCGCCACGCCCAACGCGCCCGCTGCCATCGGCACCTATTCCCAGGCCGTGCGCGTCGGCGACACCGTCTATCTATCTGGCCAGATCGGCCTGGACCCGGCCACCATGCAAATGGTCGATGGCTTCGAAGCCCAGACCGTGCGGGTGTTCGACAACCTCAAGGCGGTGGCCGAGGCCGCCGGCGGCTCGCTGGCCGATGCGGTCAAGCTCAACATTTACCTGACCGACTTGTCGAACTTCGCCAAGGTCAATGAGATCATGGCGCGCTACTTCAATGAGCCGTATCCGGCGCGCGCCGCCGTGGGCGTCAAGGAATTGCCGCGCGGCGCGCTGGTCGAGGCCGACGCCGTGCTGGTGCTGGGCTGAACCCAGTTGCGCGGATGGCGCATCGGGCGGCGAGCGGCTGGCCGGGGGTCACGGCGGCGCTTGCCGGACGGCTGGCCAAGCTCGACCTGTACCATCCGCGCGATCTGCTGCTGCACCTGCCGCTACGCTATGAGGACGAAACCCGGCTGACTCCGATTGCTGCCGCGCAACCGGGTTTTGCGGCGCAGGTCGAAGGCGAAGTGGCCGCTTGCGAGGTCAGCCTGCGCCCGCGCCGACAACTCGTGGTGCGGGTGCGGGACGCCTCGGGTACGCTGGTGGCACGTTGGCTGCATTTTTATCCTGCGCAGCAAAAGCTGCTTGCCAGCGGCCGACGGGTGCGGCTCTTCGGCGAGGTGCGTGCCGGCTTCTTCGGTGCCGAAATGGTGCATCCGCGGGTGCGCGCGGTGAGTGCCGAAGACGGTTTGCCGGAAGCGCTCACCCCGGTCTATCCGACCACCGCGGGAGTGGCGCAAACAACCTTGCGCCGGCTCATCGACCACGCACTGGCCAGTCAGCCGCTGGAGGATCATCTGCCCGACGATCTGCGTCGGACGCTCGGTCTGCCCGCCTTTGCCGATGCGCTGCGGCTGTTGCATCATCCGCCCCCCGACGTGCCGGCCAGCGTGTTGGAGGATCGCCAGCATCCGGCCTGGCGACGAATCAAGTTCGAAGAACTGCTTGCCCAGCAGATCTCCTTGCGTCGCGCTTATTTGGCGCGCCGCGCCAAGACCGCGCCGGCCATGGCCGGCAGCGGCCGATTGGTGCGGGCGCTGGTCGATGCCCTGCCGTTTGCGCTCACCGGCGCGCAGCGCCGTGCATGGGCCGAAATCAGCGCCGATCTGGCGCTGCCGCACCCAATGCAACGCCTGCTGATGGGCGATGTGGGCAGCGGCAAGACCATCGTCGCCGCACTGGCCATGCTGCAGGCCGTCGATGCCGGCTGGCAGGCGGCATTGATGGCGCCGACCGAAATCCTGGCCGAGCAGCATTGGCAGAAACTGGCCGCCTGGCTGGCACCGCTCGGGCTGGAGGTCGCCTGGCTGTCCGGCAGCCGGGCCAAGCGCGCTCGCGCAGCCGAACTGGCCCGGCTGGCAAGCGGCGAGCTGCGCCTGGTGGTCGGCACCCATGCCTTGATCGAAGATCCGGTGATGCTGCCGCGGCTGGGGCTGGCAGTGGTCGATGAGCAGCACCGCTTCGGCGTGCGTCAGCGTCTTGCCTTACGCGAAAAAGGCGGGGCGGGGGCGATCAGCCCTCACCTGTTGATGATGTCCGCCACGCCGATTCCGCGCACGCTGGCGATGAGTCATTACGCCGATCTCGATGTCTCGGTGCTCGACGAGCTGCCGCCCGGGCGCAGCCCGGTACGCACCAAGTTGGTATCGGAGGCACGGCGCGACGAAGTCATCGCCCGCCTGCGCGCGGCCTGTCTGGCCGGCCGTCAGGCCTACTGGGTGTGCCCGCTGATCGAGGAATCCGAGACCTTGCAGTTGCAGGCCGCGCAGAAGACTTACGCCGCCTTGTGCGAAGCGCTGCCGGAACTGCGCATCGGCCTGCTCCACGGCCGGCTCAAGGCGGCGGACAAATCCGCCACCATGGCCGCATTTGCTGCGGGCGAGCTGCATCTGTTGGTGGCCACCACGGTGATCGAAGTTGGTGTGGATGTGCCCAATGCCAGCCTAATGGTGATCGAGCACGCCGAACGCTTCGGGCTTGCCCAGTTGCACCAGTTGCGCGGCCGGGTCGGGCGCGGCAGCGCCGAATCGGTTTGTATCCTGCTCTATGCTCAGCCCCTGTCGCCGGCTGGCCGCGCCCGGCTCAAGGTGATCTATGAGCACAGCGACGGCTTTGCCATTGCCCGCGAGGACCTGCGCATTCGCGGCCCGGGCGAATTCGTCGGTGCGCGCCAGAGCGGGTTGCCGCTATTGCGTTACGCCGACCTGGAGGCCGACGCCGATCTGTTGGAGGCCGCGCGGCAGGTGGCCGATACGCTGCTGCGCGACCATCCATCGGCCGCCGCGGCGCTGATGGCGCGCTGGCTGGGAGGCCGCGAAGGTCTGCTGCGCGCCTGACCGCCCGGGCGGCGCTGGTAGTATCATGCGCCCGCCGCTCACAAACCGCATCCATGCGTACCCGACTTCAACGCGAAACCTGGTTGCGCCATCCGCCGCGCGCCACCGTGGCCGCCGCGCTGCGCCCCTGGCTGACCGATCCCGGCTCGCTCACCGCACGCATTCGCGCGCGTTGCGCGGACTTTGGTGTGCGGGTGCTGTCGCAACGGCTCAAACGGCCGAACCGGGACGAAGCCAAATTACTAGGGCTGCGCGCGGGTGAATTGGCTTGGGTCAGAGAAGTGCTGCTGCTGGCCGACGGCCGTGCGGTGGTGTTCGCCCGCTCGGTGCTGCCCCGCCATCACTTACGCGGCGCCTGGAATCTTTTTCACGGTCTTGGGGCACGCCCGCTGGGGGCGGCGTTGTTTGCCGATCCGCGCATCGAACGCCAGCCGTTGGCCTGCATCGGCCTGGACCGGCGCGATGCGCGCTATCATCGCATTGCCGCCGCGCTGGCTGGACAGCGCCTGCCGTCCCGTGTGTGGGCGCGCCGTTCGGTCTTCCTGCTCAACGGGCGTGCCTTGTTGGTCAGCGAAGCCTTTGCGCCGGCGATCCTGGAACTGCCTGCCTGAACACCATGACGCTCACCGCACGCTTTCCCCTTTACTGGCGCCTGATGCGCCTGGACAAGCCGATCGGCATCCTGCTCTTGCTATGGCCCACGCTATGGGGGCTGTGGGTGGCCGCCGAGGGCGTGCCGCCACTGCCGGTGTTGGCCATTTTCATGCTCGGCACCGTGCTGATGCGCTCGGCCGGTTGTGTGATCAACGACTACGCCGACCGCAACTTCGACGGCCATGTCGAGCGCACCCGGATGCGGCCTTTGGCCACCGGTGCGGTGGGCACGCGCGAGGCGCTGGGGCTGGCCGCCGGACTCACGCTGGCGGCCTTCGTGCTGATCCTGCCGCTACCGGCACTGGTGTTATGGCTGTCGGTGCCGGCGCTGTTGCTGGCCGCAAGCTACCCATATACCAAACGCTTTTTTGCGATTCCACAAGCCTACTTGGGCATCGCCTTCGGTTTCGGCATCCCGATGGCCTTTGCCGCGGTGCGCGGCGACGTGCCGCCGATTGCCTGGCTGATGCTTGCCGCTAACGTGTTCTGGGCGGTGGCCTACGACACCGAATACGCCATGGTCGACCGTCCGGACGACCTCAAGATCGGCATCCATACCTCGGCGATCACTTTCGGCCGTTTCGACGTGGCCGCCGTCATGCTGTGCTACGCGGCCGCGTTCGGGCTGCTGGCCGCGGTCGGTGTGGCCGCCGGGCGCGGGCCGGTGTTCTTTGCCGGGCTGGTGGCGGCCGGCGGCATTGCGTTCTACCACTACACGCTGATCCGGGGGCGAGAGCGCCACTTGTGCTTCAAAGCCTTCTTGCACAACAACTGGGTGGGCGCGACGATCTTTGCCGCGTTGGCGGCCGACTACGGGTGGACCGCCTAAACGCACCGGTGTCACCGCTGCACCCCGCCTGCCCGACAGCGGCACAGGCTGTCATCCGCCCCAAACCAAACAGGACAATCTCATGCATTTCATGACCGCTCTAAAAGCCGCCTGGCGGCAGCGTAACAGCCTGCTGTGCGTGGGCTTGGACCCCGATCCGGGTAGATTTCCGCCGCATCTTGCCGGCCGCCCACAGGCGATTTTCGAATTCTGCCGCGAGATCGTCGACGCCACGGCGGATCTGGTCTGTGCTTTCAAACCGCAGATTGCCTACTTTGCCGCGCACCGTGCGGAGGACCAGCTCGAGGCGCTGATCGAGCACATCCACACCCAACACCCGGCGGTGCCGGTGATTCTCGACGCCAAGCGCGGCGACATCGGCAGCACTGCCGCGCAATACGCGCTGGAAGCCTTCGAACGGTTCAAGGCCGATGCCATCACCGTGAACCCCTACATGGGGCGGGATTCGGTGGAGCCTTACCTGGCCTATGGCGACAAGGGCGTGATCCTGCTGTGCCGTACCTCCAACCCCGGCGGGGCGGATCTGCAATGCCTGGATGCTGGCGGCGAGCGGCTCTTTGAGCGCGTGGCCCGCCTGGTGGCCGAGGAATGGAACGCTAACGGCAACTGCGCCCTGGTGGTGGGCGCCACCTTTCCGGCCGAAATCGCCCGGGTGCGCGCGCTCACCGGCGAGCTGCCGCTCTTGGTGCCGGGCATCGGCGCGCAAGGCGGCGACATCGCCGCCACGGTGGCGGCCGGGCGTACGGCCGATGGTTGCGGGCTGATCATCAATTCTTCTCGTGCCATCCTCTACGCCAGCCAGGGCCAAGACTTCGCGGTTGCCGCGCGCCGCGCAGCGCAGGAGACCTGCAATGCCATCAACGCATGCCGTTAGCACACGCGCAATGGCGACGTTTGCATTCAAGTTGCAATGGCGCGGGATATGCGGTTGAATTTGGTCCGCGTTTATTCCGGCGGGCTGAGTGGTCCGCAAGTGATGAAATTTTCAGGGAGTCGATTGTGCATTTTTCAAGCATTCGGGTTGTCAAGGGGCTTGCGCTGACCGCAGTGGCCGGAGCGCTGGTGGCGTGTGGCGGCGGCGGTGGCGGCAGCAGTAGCGGCGGTCCGGGAGCGTACAAGGTCTCGTTGAGGGCGGATAAAACCGAGCTGCCGACCAATATCATGGGGGTTGGACCGGGGATCGGGGTCAATTCACCTTATACAACCACGTTGTATGTCTCTGCCAAACGCGAAAATACCGGCGATCTCATTCCGGGCGGGGAGGGTGTTTTCACCTGCAATGTGGTCGGCGGCCTGGATTCTGCGGTCCTATACAAACTCGATGGCACCGATGAAGAGGACGACGATGGCAATCCCAAGCCTTCGAGGTCTGTGGTGCTTGGCGCCAATGCCGGCGCAGCAAGTTTTCACCTGCACGCAACCAATACGCCGGGCACGGCTACCGTGCGTTGTACTGTGGACGACAATGGCACCCAGCGGGAGGCGAGTATCAATGTGACGGTGGGGCGTGCCACCGGCAAACCGTCGCAGGTCGTCGTCAATGCGGCGGACCCGGCCTATCTCTTCGTGCAGGGCATTGGCCAGACGACGCAGATTCTGCTGCAGGCGCAGGTTCTAGACGATGCCGGGGCTGCAGTACCCAACCCGGCTCCCGGTGTTAACAACCTGTACGCACGTATCGTACCCACCGCCGGCACGGCCGATGACGACGCCAAGCTGCGCGGTACCGGCGGTGACAATACCTGGGTGAAGGCCCGCTCAGTCAGCGGCCAGGCCGCTTTTACCCTGGTCAGTGGTGCTTCGACCGGTTCCGTGCTGGTCGAAGTGTTGTCGGATCGGGCCGACAACAATGTGGATAACGGTATCACCGAAGTCGTGTCGAATATCGTTGCAGTGCCGGTGGTCGCCTCGGTCGGCATGCAGGCGCTGGCGATCCAGGGCGCCGGCGCGCTGCCCGATGCCACAGAAGGCAAGTCGTATGCCGCCCTTGTCCAGGCTTCCGGAGGTGTGCCGCCCTACGTCTGGTCTTTGGTCCCGGGTTCCAGCCTGCCTGCCGGCCTGAGCCTGTCGCCCAACGGTATCATCTACGGTACGCCTTCGGTCGATGGTCCGTACAGCTTTGCCCTGCAGGTGCGGGATTCGGCAACCTTGCAGCAGACTGCACAGGCTGTGTTTACGATTTCGATCACTGCCGCGCCGGATCCTGCGCCTGCTCCGCTGCAGATTGCGACCAGTTCCTTGCCGAGCGGTAACGTTGGGTCGAGCTATGTCACCTTTGTGACCGCAACCGGTGGTTCGGGCGGCGCGATTACCTGGGGCGCAACCGGTTTGCCGGCTGGGCTGAACATTGCGTCGGCAACCGGGGTGATTTCCGGTACGCCAACCATTGCGGGTGTGTATACCGTGGTGCTGACCGCAACGCAGGGAACCACTGTGGTAAACAGAACCGTGACGCTCACCATTAATCCCTAATTCTTGTAGTAGGAAGAGCGTTGAACCGTCAGGCCCGCCAGTTCTCTGGTGGGCCTGACTCTTTTTTCGGTGTGCAGTATGAAATACCATGATCTGCGCGACTTCATCGCTCAACTGGAGGCGCGCGGCGAGCTTAAGCGTATCCGGGTGCCGGTCGACACCCATCTCGAGATGACCGAGATCGCCGACCGGGTGCTGCGCGCCGGTGGACCGGCTTTGTTGTTCGAGCAGCCGGTGACCCGTGGTGTGCCGCAGGCGATTCCGGTGCTGGCCAACCTCTTCGGTACGCCCGAGCGGGTTGCCATGGGTATGGGTGAGGAAGTGCGCGATGGCGATTGGCGTACCCCGCTACGCGAAGTGGGTAAGCTCTTGTCCTTCCTCAAAGAGCCCGAGCCGCCCAAGGGTCTGAAGGACGCCTGGGAGAAGTGGCCGGTGTTCAAGCAAGTGCTCAATATGGCGCCCAAGGCGGTGCGTTCGGCGCCCTGCCAGGAAGTAGTGTGGGAGGGCGATGCGGTGGATCTTGCCAAGCTGCCGATCCAGCACTGCTGGCCGGGCGATGCCGCGCCTTTGATTACCTGGGGTCTGGTGGTGACCCGCGGGCCGCACAAAAAGCGCCAGAATCTGGGCATCTACCGCCAGCAAGTGCTGGGGCCGAACCGGGTGATCATGCGCTGGCTGGCGCATCGCGGCGGCGCGCTGGATTTCCGCGAGCACCAGCAGGCTCACCCCGGCGAACCCTTCCCGGTGGCGGTGGTGCTGGGCTGCGATCCGGCCACCATCCTGGGTGCGGTGACACCGGTGCCGGATACCTTGTCCGAATATCAGTTTGCAGGACTTCTGCGTGGCGCCAAGACTGAGCTGGTCACCTGCCTCGGCTCGGATTTGCAGGTGCCGGCCTCCGCCGAGATTGTGCTGGAAGGCGTGATCTACCCGGACGACATGGCGCCGGAAGGCCCCTATGGCGATCACACCGGCTACTACAACGAAGTCAGCGACTTTCCGGTATTGACCATCGAGCGCATCACCATGCGTCGCCAGCCGATTTACCACTCCACCTATACCGGCAAGCCGCCAGACGAGCCGGCGATGCTGGGGGTGGCGCTTAATGAGGTCTTTGTGCCGCTTTTGCAGCGTCAGTTTCCGGAGATCGTCGACTTCTATCTGCCGCCGGAAGGCTGCTCCTACCGGCTGGCGGTGGTCAGCATCAAAAAACAGTACCCAGGGCACGCCAAGCGGGTGATGTTCGGCATCTGGAGCTTTTTGCGCCAGTTCATGTATACCAAATTCATCATCGTGGTGGACGACGATGTAGACATCCGCTCGTGGCCCGAGGTGATCTGGGCGATGACCACCCGGGTGGATGCCATCCGCGACACTACGCTGGTCGACAATACCCCAATCGACTACCTCGATTTTGCCAGCCCGGTGGCCGGACTTGGCTCCAAGATGGGAGTGGATGCCACCAATAAATGGCCGGGCGAAACCAGTCGGGAGTGGGGGCGGCCGATCGTCATGGACCCAGCAGTCAAGGCGCGGGTGGATGCCATCTGGGGGGATTTGGGGCTATGACCCTGGGCCAAGGCGGCGTCAATGGCCGGCCCATATCCATTCGAGCAACGCATCCTGCGCAGCCTGACTGGCCTGCGCCTGAGGGTGGTTGACCATCATCACCACCGCATGACGGCGGCCGTGGCGGTCGAGCACATAGCCGGCCATTGCGCGCACGCCGTTGAGCGTGCCCGTCTTGATATGCGCATAGCCGCTGGCTGGGCTGCCGGTGAGACGGCGGCGCGCTGTGCCATCCACCCCGGCCAGCGGCAGCGCGGCGATGAATTCCGGCATCCATGGGCGCTGCCAGGCGGCCAGCAGCAATTGACCGAGCGTGTCGGCGCGGATGCGCGCGGTGCGCGACAGACCCGCGCCGTTTTCGATCACCAAGTCATCGGTGCGGACGCCGGCTGCGGCCAGTTGCGCGCGGGCGACCTGTGCGCCGCCGCTTACCATGTCCGGCGCACCGATGGCCGAGGCCCCCAGCGTAGCCAGCAGTTGGCGGGCAATCAGATTGTTTGACCACTTGTTCATGTCGCGCACCACGTCGGCAAGCGGTTTGGACTCTTCGGTCAGCAATACTTTCATCTGAGCCGGCGCCTGCGCGGCATGCACCCGGCCGTCCAGGCGACCGCCGGCCTCGGACCACAGTGCGGTCACCAGCGCGACCCCGTAGTGTGCGCTGGGTAGAGGCGCCACGCCCCAATTGCGCCTTCCGCAACTGGCCGGCAGGCGCCCGTCGAGCGCCAGGCGGAGCCCGTCAGGCGTACTCGCGACGCGGGCCTCGAGTGCCTGGTACCACACCCCACAGCTGCCGTCGGCGGTGAGGATGCGGTTATCGATGGTCAGACCGGCCAGCGGCGGATCGGCGGCCAGCGCAACCGGCTCGCCGGGCTTTGCGCCCGGTACCAATGTGAGGCGCAGGGTGCTGTCATTGAGCAGCAAGCCATGCGGCCCGGCGTTGTAGGGACGCAGGCCGCGGCCATCGAAGGCGTCCGGGTCGTGCGGGGGCAAGCTCAGCGCCGAGCCGTCGAGCACGATGTCTCCGGCAATGCGCTCCACCCCCAAGGCGCGCGCCTGGCGCAACATCTTCCACAGCCGCTCGAAACTCAACACCGGGTCGCCACCGCCAACCAAGTAAAGATTGCCGTGGAGCACGCCTTCGCGGAGCGGGCCATCGGTGCCGATACGGGTGATCCAGGTATGGGCCGGCCCCAGGCGCTCCAGCGCCACGAAAGCGGTGACCAGTTTCATCACCGAAGCGGGGTTCATCGGTCGCTCGGCATTGATCGAGAGTGTAGGTGTGCGGCCATCGATGGCATGAACCCAGATGGCGGTGTCGGCCAGCGGCACGCCTGCGCCCTCCAGCGCTTGCCGAACGCTGGCAGGTAGATTACCGGCTGCCGTTATGGTGGCGCGACAGACGGTCAGCAAGCAGACAGCTACAAAAAGCAAAGGGCGCAGCCGCAGCATGGCTATCGGGTGTTTGGATGTGTTGAGGTCGAGACGAATGCGGGCAGAGTACAATGCCGGCTTTTGCCGCAGGGCAGGCGGGTTTCATATTTTATCCATCCTGCGCGGTATGACTTCTGCCAACGGATTCCGACATGATTCTCGTGACTGGCGGCGCCGGGTTCATCGGTGCCAATTTCGTGCTCGACTGGCTCGCCACTGTCGATGAGCCGGTGGTCAATCTCGATGCGCTGACCTACGCCGGCAATCTGGAAAATCTGGCCAGTCTGGCCGGTGACCCGCGCCATGTGTTTGTCCGCGGCGACATCTGCGATGGCGCGCTGCTTGGCCGCCTGCTGGCCGAGTACCGCCCTCGCGCCATCGTCCATTTTGCCGCGGAAAGCCATGTCGACCGCTCCATTCACGGCCCAGCCGCCTTTGTACGTACCAATATCGAGGGCACCTTCACGCTGCTGGAGGCGGCGCGCGCATACTGGGGGGAGCTGGATCGCGATGCGCAGGCGGCGTTCCGCTTCCTGCATGTGTCTACCGACGAAGTCTATGGTTCGCTCGGGCCGCAGGATCCGCCGTTTACCGAAACCACGGCGTATGCGCCCAACAGTCCGTATTCGGCCAGTAAGGCGGCCTCCGACCATCTGGTGCGCGCCTGGCACCACACCTATGGGCTGCCGGTGCTCACCACCAACTGCTCGAACAACTACGGCCCTTACCAGTTTCCCGAGAAGCTGATCCCGCTGGTGATCGCCAACGCCCTGGCCGCCAAGCCGCTGCCGATCTACGGCGACGGTATGAATGTGCGCGACTGGCTGTATGTGGGCGATCACTGTGCGGCGATCCGCGCGGTGCTCGCGCGCGGCCGGCCTGGTGAAACCTACAACATTGGCGGCTGGAACGAGATGCCCAACATCGACATCGTGCGTACCATCTGCGCGCTGCTCGACGAACTACGCCCGGACCCGGCAGGTCCGCACGAGCGCCTGATCACCTACGTGCAGGACCGGCCGGGGCACGACCGCCGCTACGCCATCGACGCGCGCAAGATCGAGCGTGAGCTGGGCTGGCGGCCGGCGGAGACCTTCGCCAGTGGCATTCGCAAGACGGTGCAGTGGTATTTGAGTAACCAAGCGTGGGTGGCGGATGTGCAAAGCGGTGCCTATCGTGACTGGATTGCCACCCACTACGCCGCCTCTGGGGCTCAGGTATGAGAATTTTGCTCATCGGCGCGCGTGGCCAGGTTGGCTGGGAGTTGGCCCGCAGCCTGATGCCGGTGGGCGAGGTGATCGTTCCTGAACGGGAGCGCTGCGATCTGGCCCGCCCTGAGACGCTGGCCGCGTTGGTGGCCGAAGTTGGGCCGGCGGTCATCGTCAATGCGGCAGCCTATACCGCAGTCGACCGGGCGGAAACCGAGGAAGCGCTCGCTTACCGTATCAATGCCGAGGCGGTGGGTGAGCTGGCCGTGGCCGCGCGTCGCGCTGGCGCCTTGTTGGTGCATTACTCCACCGACTACGTATTCGACGGCAGCAAAGCCGGCGCCTATCTGGAGAACGATCCGGTTGCGCCGCTGAACGCCTATGGCCGCAGCAAATTGGCTGGCGAACGCGCGGTGCTAAGCTCCGGTTGCGATTACCTGATGTTCCGCACCACCTGGGTGTATGCCGCGCGTGGGGCCAATTTCCTGCTCACCATGTTGCGGCTGGGGGCTGAGCACGAGCGGCTGCGCGTGGTGGCCGATCAAATCGGTGCGCCCACCTGGGCACGCAACATCGCCGACGCCAGCGCACAAGCCATGGTACAAGCCGCCCGCGAGCGGGCGGCGGGCACGTTCCGTTCCGGGCTGTTCCACATGGCCGGTGGTGGCGAAACCAGCTGGCACGGCTTTGCCGAGGCGATTTTTACCCACGCCCGGCGCTTGCTGCCGCAACACAGACTCAAGGTGACCGAGGTGGCGCCGATTGCCAGCGCCGAATACCCGACGCCAGCCGCACGGCCACGCAACTCCCGTTTGGACCAGCAGGCGCTGGCGGCACGCTTCGGTCTGCGCCTGCCGCACTGGGAACAGGCGCTGGTGCGCTGCCTGGAGGAGCTGGGCGGACGATGAGCGGATTTGGCCATTTCGACCGCGACGCTCAGGAATTGGAGCGCGAGATCGTCCGGCGCGGCATTGCGCTGGGCATCGACTGGAACGATGCGGCCGCGGTGCGGGTCTTGGCGCGCGAGGCGTTGGCCTGTGATCCGGCCTGCAATCTGGAGGCGCTGCGCAGCCCGGACCTCAAGCGGCGGGCGCGTGCCGAACTCTTTGCGCTGGCGGCATTGATGCTCAGGACGATGACGCAGAGCGCCGAATTCGGCGTACATACCCATGGCGGGCCGGTATGGAAAGCCTTGGGTCGCGCGCTGATCGAGGAAGCCGAGCGCCGCAAAACCGAGGGCTGAAGGTCTGCCGGCTTTTTTGCAGGCCGATGGGCGGTCAGTCCAGCGGGCGTTCGCCGGCGTACAGCTGTTCGACCGTCTCCCGCGCGCGCACCTGGTGCACCCGATCGCCATCGACGATCAGCTCCACCGCGCGGGGCCGAGTGTTGTAATTGGAGCTCATCGTCATGCCGTAGGCGCCGGCCGATAGAATGGCCAGCAAATCGCCGGGTTCGACCGCCAGCCGGCGGTCGTGGGCAAGGAAATCGCCACTCTCGCAGATCGGGCCGACGATTTCATACGGCCGTGCGGCACCGGCGCGCGGGGCGACTTCGACCACCTCGTGCCAGGCATCATAGAGTGCCGGACGGGCGAGATCGTTCATCGCCGCATCCACCACGGCGAAATTCTTTTCCACGCCGGGTTTCAGATACTCGATGCGGGTGAGCAGCAGGCCGGCGTTGCCGACCAGCGAGCGCCCCGGTTCGAGCAGCAGTTCCTCGCGCCGGCCGGCAAAGAGCGACAGCAGCGGGCCGAGGTATTCAGCCACCGTTGGCGGGTTTTCGTCGCGGTAACGGATGCCGAGGCCTCCGCCCAGATCGATGTGTTCGAGCGCGATGCCCTCGGCCGCCAGGCGGTCGACCAAGCCGAGCACTTTCTCGGCGGCCTCCACCACCGGGGCGCCATCGAGCAACTGCGAGCCGATATGGCAGCCGATGCCCGCCACCCGCAGCCCGGGCAGGGCGGCGGCGCGGCGATACAGCGCCAGCGCTTCGTCGAAGGCCACGCCGAACTTGTTGCTGCGCAGGCCGGTGGAGATATAGGGATGGGTCTTGGGGTCGACATCCGGGTTGACGCGCAGGGCGATCGGCGCGACCTTGCCCATCTGCTGCGCGACCGCGGACAGACGGTCCAGTTCGGCGGCGGACTCGACATTGAAGCAGCGGATGCCGGCGTCCAGCGCCTGGCGCATTTCGGTCTCGCTCTTGCCGACGCCGGAAAACACCACCCGTGCCCCACTCCCGCCGGCTGCCAGCACACGCGCCAGCTCGCCGCCGGAGACGATGTCGAAGCCTGCACCCAAACGGGCGAAGGCCGACAGCACGCCGAGGTTGGAGTTGGCCTTGACCGCGTAACACACCAGTGCCGGACGGCCGGCGAGCGCGTCTTGATAAGCTTTAAAGGCGGCGCGCAGTGCGGCCAGCGAATAGACATAGGCCGGGGTGCCGTAGGCAGCGGCAATGTCCGCCAAGGCCACGCCTTCCAGACGTAGTCCGCGCGGGTCGCGCGACAGGGTGGGAACGGGAAACTCGGGTCTCATCGGGTCGGTACTTGTACGGGCGGCTCTTTGCTATGATCGGCGCCCGCAGCCGGCGGCTGGGGCAGGTAGAGCGGGCCCTTGAGGCCGCAGGCCGAGACAATGAGCGTGCTGGCTAGCGTTGCGAGAAGAACCTTGTTGCGCATCGGAATCCGCTTTCGGGGCCGCTGAAAGACGCGAATGCTAACAGAAGGAGGCAGCATGGAAGAATCGATGTTCAATGCGTTGGCCGAGGCGGAGTTGCGCCGCATCGAAGAAGCGCTGGAGCGCTGCGGCGCTCAGCTCGAGGTGGACACGCAGCCGGGCGGCGTTGTCGAAGTGGTGTTCGAGGACGACAGCAAAATCATCATCAACCGCCATAGCGCGGCGCGTGAAATCTGGGTGGCAGCGCGCTCGGGGGGGTTTCATTTTCGCCCACAGGACGGTCGCTGGATCGCCACCCGAGACGGCGCCGAACTCTACGAGCTGCTGTCGCGCGTGGTCAGCGAGCAGGCCGGCGAGACGGTGACGCTTCGTCCGCATCGCTGATCAGGGCGAACCGAAAGAGCGCTCGATCACCGGTGCGGGGGTGACCGGCACGCTGGGCGGCGGCACAGGCGGCACAGGCGGCAGCGCTTCGTCCGGCGATTCGGTGGCCGGCGAGAAATTGAACGGCAGCACCGGCAGGGGTTGGGGTTCGGGCGGCAAGTTCTCGCGATAGACGAATTCGGCGCGGACGCCGCCGGCACGCGGAATTTCCACCAGGCCCTCCGGGCGCGGACGCGGCTGCTCCGGAACATCCTTGAGCGCGGTGCGCATGTAGTCCACCCAGATCGGCAGCGCGGCCGAGCCGCCGGTTTCGCCTCGACCCAGATTGCGCGGCTGACTGAAACCCACCCAACTGACGGCCACCAAGTCTGGGTTGTAGCCACAGAACCAGGCGTCCAAATAATCGTTGGTGGTGCCGGTCTTGCCGGCAAGGTCGCCGCGCCCGAGTGCGCGTGCCCGGGTCGCGGTGCCGCGCTGCACCACATCCTGCAGCATCGAATCCATCAACCACGCATTGCGCGGATCGATGACCCGCGGCGCACTCTGTCCCGCCACCGGGGGATCGACCTTGGCGATCACATGGCCCTCACCGTCGACGATCTGGGAAACCACATAGGGTTCGATGCGGAAGCCGCCGTTGGCAAACACTGCGTACGCAGCGGCCATCTGCCAGGGCGTGACGCTGCCGGCGCCCAGCGCCATGGTGAGATAGGGCGGATGTTTGGCCGCCTCGAACCCAAAGCGGGTAATGTAGTCCTGCGCGTATTGGGGCGTGATGGCCTGCAGGACGCGGATCGATACCATATTCTTGGAGCGCGCCAGTGCGTCGCGCAGCGTCATCGGGCCGTCGAATTTGCCGTCGTAGTTTCGCGGCGCCCAATCCTGCGAGCCGGTGACCCCGGCGGGGAAGAACAGCGGTCCGTCCTCGACCAGGCTGCTGGGCGAAAAGCCCCGCTCCAGCGCAGCCGAATAAATGAAAGGTTTGAAACTGGAGCCTGGTTGACGCCAGGCCTGGGTGGCGTGATTGAACTTGTTGCGGTTGAAATCGAAGCCGCCCACCAAGGCCCGTACCGCGCCGGTCTTGGCGTCAACGGACATCAGTGCTGCCTGGACCTCGGGCACTTGCAGGATCTCCCAGCCGTCGCTACCCAGGTCACGGATGCGGACGATCGCACCGGGGCGGATGCGCCGCGCTTGCGGCGCATTGGCCGCGAGCATCGGCGCGGCAAAGCGCAAACCTTTGCCCTCGATGGTCAAGGTTTGTCCGCGACGGTAGGCTCGCACCGCTTTGGGCGAGGCCTCCAGCACCACTGCGGCCAGCAGGTCGCCAACGTCGTCATAGTCGGACAGCAATTCGTCGAGTCGTTCGGATTTGGTTTGCCCCGCACTGCCAAGGTCGACAAACGCCTCCGGCCCTCGATAACCGTGACGCCGGTCGTAGGCCAGCACGCCGTCCTGCAGGGCGCGACGTGCGGCGATCTGGTCTTCACGCCTGACCGTGGTGATGATGCGGATACCCAGTTGATAGGCTTCTTCGCCAAACTGTTCGACCGCCAACTGGCGGGCCATCTCGGCCACGTAGTCGCCGTCGACCGAGTTGTCGTTGCGTTTTTGCCGCACGGTCTGAAGTGGCACGTCGGCCGCGGCGCGGTAGGCCGACTGGTCGATGAATCCGGCTTCCAGCATGCGGCGCAGCACATACTGTTTGCGTACTTCGGCGCGCGCCGGGTTGACCACCGGGTTGAAGGCGGATGGGGCTTTGGGCAATCCGGCCAATACCGCGGCTTCGGCCAGCGTGAGCTGCTCCAAGGACTTGCCGAAATAAGTGCGCGCCGCAGCCGAAAACCCATAGGCGCGCTGGCCGAGATAAATCTGGTTGATGTAGAGCTCGAGAATCTGGTCTTTGCTGAGGTTCTGCTCGATTTTCAGTGCGAGCAGAATTTCGTACAGCTTGCGGTTATAGGTCTTTTCACGGGTCAGAAAGAAATTGCGCGCCACCTGCATGGTGATCGTCGACGCACCTTGTCCGCGACCGCCGGAGGTGAGGTTGGCGAGCGCCGCGCGCAAAATGCCGATTGGATCGACGCCGGAATGCTCGTAGAAGCGTTCGTCCTCGGCGGCGAGGATGGCCTGTTTGAGCACGGCCGGCACGTCGCCGATACGCACCACCGAGCGGCGTTCTTCGCCGAATTCGCCAAGCAGGTAGCCATCGGCCGTGTATACTCGAAGCGGGATTCTGGGACGATAGTCGGTGAGCGTCTCCAGCGACGGCAGATTCGGCCAGGCCAGCGTGGCGGCGGCCGTCAGTGTGGCCAAGCCGATGACGAGCAGTACGAAGATAAAGGCCAGGGGGTAGAGAACCCAGCGCATTGGCAATCCGTCCGTTGGTTCAAGGGCGCGATTATAAGGGGCGCCGGTGGGAGTGCTTCACGCCGGTTTGTCAAGGGATGTTGCTTTACACTTGACAATGTTGTTGCTAGCATTTGAGATGCTTATTTAGTAAATAAGCCTAACATAAAGAAATTAAAGGATTTTCTTTGTGATCGACTTCGCCATGTTCAGCCCCAAGGCGCGACAGTTGGCCGGTCTGGATATTTCATCTTCATCGGTCAAGCTGGTCGAATTGTCGGGCTCGGAAAAAGAGGGGTTCCGTGTCGAACGCTATGCGATCGAGCTGCTACCCCGCGATGCGGTGGTCGATGGCAACATCGCCAACCTGGAAGCGGTGGGCGAATCGATCCGCCGGGCAGCGCGCCGCATGGGCGCGGGGCTGAAGAACGTGGCGGTTGCGCTGCCTGCTTCTGCGGTCATCACCAAGAAAATCATCCTGCCAGCAGGCTTGCGCGAGCAGGAAATGGAAGTTCAGGTCGAGTCCGAGGCCAATCAGTACATCCCCTTTGCGCTGGACGAGGTGAACCTGGATTTTCAGGTCATCGGGCCGTTGGGGGACAGCGCCGACGAGGTCGAGGTGCTGATTGCCGCATCGCGTAAGGAAAAAGTCGAGGATCGTGTGGCTGCGGCCGAACTGGCGGGACTCAAGGCGGTCATCATGGATGTCGATTCGTTCGCCGCGCAGGCGGCGTTCGAGCTGATCCGCCGCCGCCTGCCCGGGCAGGGGCGTGATCAGATCATCGCGCTGATCAGCATCGGCGCCAGCGTGACCACGGTCACTGTGTTACGCAATGGCCAGCAGGTCTACAGCCGTGAGCAGTCCTTCGGCGGCAATCAACTGACCCAGGACATCGCCCGGCAATACGGCATGAGCCTGGAAGAGGCCGAAGCCGCCAAACGCAGCGCCAGTTTGCCGAAGGATTACGAAACCGACCTGCTCCGCCCATTTCTCGACAGCCTCGCCCTCGAGGTGTCCCGGGCGCTGCAGTTCTTCTTCACTTCCACGCAGTACAACCAGGTCGATCACATCGTGTTGGCCGGCGGCTGCGCAGTCCTACCCGGTCTGGCGGAACTGGTTGGCGGCCGCACACAGATTCCGACAAGCGTTGCCAATCCCTTCGAAGGCATGTCCCTGTCCTCACAGGTCCGCCCCAAGGCCCTGCAGGCGGACGCGCCGGGTATGCTGGTCGCGTGCGGGCTGGCCATGCGGAGGTTCGACACATGATCCGCATCAACCTGTTGCCGCACCGCGAGATCAAGCGCAAAGAACGCCGCCAGCAGTTCTATGTGGTCTCCGGGCTGATGATCGTTTTGGGGTTGGCGATTGCTTTTGCGGTGCATACCGTGATTGGCGGGTTCATCGAGCGTCAGGACCGCAAGAATCAGATTTTCAAAACCGAGATCGCCAAGCTCGACACGGAAATCGCCGAAATCAAACGCCTTCGGGAACAAATCGACGCCCTGCTGGCCCGTAAGCGGGTGATCGAATCCTTGCAAAGCGACCGCGCCCAAACGGTGCATGTGCTCAACGAAATGGCCCGCCAGATGCCTGAAGGGATCTATCTGAAGTCGATCAAACAGACTGCCAGGCTGATCACCTTGGTCGGCTACGCGCAGTCGAACGCGCGGGTTTCCCATCTCATGCGGGCGCTGGACGAATCGCCCTACCTCACTCAGCCGCAATTGGTCGAAATCAAGGCCGCAACGGTGGACGGTCGCCGAGTCGGCGAATTCACCCTCAACGTCACCATCGAGCAACCCAAGGAAGAACAAGGCGGCATCAAGGAGATGCGTGGATGAAGCCGAACCAGATCCGCGGTGCAGCCAAAGCGATCGACTTCGATCGGATCGTACAAGACTTCAAGGGGCTGGACCCGAACGACCCCGGGCTGTGGCCCACCGCACCCAAGGTGGCGGTGTTCATCGGGCTGCTGGTCGCCACGCTCGCGGCGGCATGGTGGTTCGATTGGCGGGATCAAATGGAGACGCTCGCCCAGCACGAGGCCGAAGAAATCACCTTGCGCGAACAGTGGGTGACCAAAAAACGCCTTGCGGTCAACCTCGATGAGCATAAGCGGCAACTGGAGGAAATCGACCGCCAGTTCGGTGCGCTGCTGCGGCAGTTGCCCAACCGCGCCGAAATGGATTCGCTGTTGGCCGAGATCAACCAGGCCGGTCTGGGGCGCGGCCTGCAGTTTGATCTGTTCAAACCCGGTGCGGACGTGATCAAAGACTTTTACGCTGAAATGCCCATCGATATCCGTGTGCTCGGCGGCTACCACGATCTGGGCGCATTTGCCGGCGATGTGGCCAAGATGTCGCGGATTGTCACGCTCAACGATATTGCTGTCGAGGGGACGCGGGACGGGCGCTTGAAACTCGAAGCCAAGGCGGTGACCTATCGCTATCTCGACGAGGAAGAACTGGCAGCTCACAAACAGGCAGCGCAGAAAAAGGCCGGGGAACGCAAATGAGGGGCCGCATTCAACTCAGCGCTTCGGTCATGGTGTTGGCCGTCGGCTTGCTCGCCGGGTGCGCGAGCGAGGAAGAGGACATCCATGCGTGGATGGCGCAGCAAGCACAGGGAATGCGGGGAGCGGTCAAGCCGCTGCCCGAAATCAAGCCTTTTCCTATCGTCGAGTATGAGGCACAGGGTTTGATAAGTCCGTTCAGCAGCGAGCGCATTGTGCCCGAACAGCGCGCGGGCAGCGGTGGCGGCGGGGGCCTCAAGCCGGATTTGAACCGGCGCCGTGAGCCGCTGGAAGCTTATCCGCTGGAATCGCTGACCATGGTCGGCGTCATCATGCAAGGCAAACAGGCTGAAGCATTGATCAAAGCGGACAATGCCATTCACCAAGTCAGGGTCGGCAACTATATGGGCCAGAATTTCGGTGTGGTGACCGCAATTTCGGAAACCGAAGTGAAATTGCGTGAACTCGTCGAAGATGCCAATGGCGACTGGATAGAACGAAGCAGTTCGCTGCTTTTGCAGGAGCAGCAGGGGAGTAAACAATGAAAATTCGCATCGCGACGCTGCTGCTCGCAGCCTTGTTTGCCGGATCGGGACTGAGCCCGTTCACGGTGCGTGCGCAAAGCGCCGTCGAACAGGCCCAGGCCAGCGCTGGAAACCGTATCGAAAACCTCGAAGTTGCCCAGCAAGGCGGCTCAGTGTATGTCAAGCTGACTCTGCAGCAGCCCTTGTCTGCCGTGCCGGCGAGTTTCAGCGTGGCCAACCCCGCGCGTATCGCTTTCGATTTTCCGGGAACGGCGAACGCACTGGGACGCAATACGCAGCCGATCAATGCCGGCGACCTCGTCAGCGCCAACATCGTGCAAGCCGGCGACCGCACCCGCCTGGTACTGAACTTGGCGCGCATGGCGCCATATGAAACCCGCCTGGAAGGCAATGCGCTGATCATCACGCTCAGCCCGATTCCGCAAGAAACCATCGTCCAGGCCACGGCAGAACAGCCGATCGCCAATTTTGCCGCTTCATCGTCTGCTGCAGCCGAGGCAAGCAAGAGTATTCGCGATGTGAATTTTCGCAGAGGGAAAGAAGGCGAAGGTCGGGTCATGGTGGAACTTTCCAGCCCGGACACGCCCATCGATATCCGCAAGCAGGGTCCGAATCTGATCGTGGAGTTCATCAAAACCGCCCTGCCCGAGCATTTGCGCCGTCGCTCCGACGTGCTCGATTTCGGTACTCCGGTGAGCGCCATCACCGCGCAACAGCAAGGCGATAACGTTCGTCTGGTGGTCACCCCAACCGGATTGTGGGAGCACAACGCCTATCAAAGCGACAACATGTTCGTGCTCGAAGTCCGTCGTGTGACCGAGGACCCGAACAAGCTGGTGCAAGGTACGCCGCGTGGGCAGTACGGCGGCGAGCGGCTGTCGCTCAATTTCCAGAACATCGATGTCCGGGCAGTGTTGCAGGTGATTGCCGATTTCACCGATTTCAACATCATCACCAGCGATTCGGTCAGTGGCAACTTGACCTTGCGGCTCAAGGACGTGCCATGGGATCAGGCGCTGGACATCATTTTGCAGGCCAAGGGCCTGGACATGCGCAAAAATGGCAATGTGATCTGGATTGCGCCCAGCGAGGAGCTGGCGACCCGGGAGAAGTTGCAACTGGAAGCGCTTGCCCAGATTGGTGATTTGGAGCCGTTGCAAACCGAGAGCTTTCAGATCAACTACCATCGGGCCAAGGAGATCCACGACTTCCTCAAAAGTCGTGATCAGACGCTGCTGTCCAAACGCGGAAGCGTCGTCGTGGACGATCGCAGCAACAAGATTTTCGTGACCGATGTGGCTTCACGTCTGGCCGATGTGCGTCGTGTGATCGGCGAAATCGATGTGGCGCCTCGGCAGGTGCTGATCGAAGCGCGTATCGTCGAAGCGACCAAGGACTTCGCCCGAGAAGTCGGCGTGCGCATGAACTTTACGGATAATGCTGCGATGCGCTTGGGCGACAGCGCGCGCTTGGGTATGGGGCAAATTCCCGGCGTTGGCCAGCCGTTGACCGGAACCGGGGCGCAAAGTGGTGTGGCGCCATCGGCCACGTTCTCGACACTGAACTTGGCGTTGTTCAATGCTTCGGCAACCCGTTTCCTCAATCTCGAACTCTCTGCGCTCGAATCCGACGGACGGGGGCGGGTCATCTCCAGTCCCCGGGTGCTGACTGCCAATCAGGTCGAGGCGGTCATCGAACAGGGTGAGGAAATTCCCTATCAAGAGGCGACCAGTTCGGGTGCGACCAACGTCTCATTCAAAAAAGCGGTGCTGTCCCTGAAGGTCAAGCCCATGATCACGCCGGATGGGCGTATCCAGCTTCAGGTGGCGGTCAATAAAGACCGCGCGGTGTTCGATGCGCGCTTCCCTGTGCCTGCCATCGACACCAAAAACGTCAGAACCGAGGCGCTGGTCGAAAACGGCGGGACCGTGGTACTGGGCGGGATTTACGAAGAGTCCAATGACGACAGTGTTTCCCGCGTACCGGTGCTGGGCGAAATCCCAGTGGTCGGTGCTTTGTTCCGGAACACCAAGCGCTCGTCCAAACGCTCCGAGCTATTGGTTTTCATCACACCGCGTATCGTCTCCGAAGCACTGACCCTGCGCTGATTGGCGGCCCCTTACCATCGATGCCGAATAGCGCGCCGCGTGCATGCGGCGCGTCGGCGTTTTGCGCTTGACATCAATCTAACACCTGCGTGGATCGAATCGTTCTGATCGGCATGATGGGCGCCGGCAAGACCACCATCGGACGCGAGTTGGCAAAGCGCTGCGGGATGCGCTTCGTCGATTGCGATCATGAAATCGAAGCGCGCACCGGCGTGAATATCCCCACGATTTTCGAAATCGAGGGCGAGGCGGGGTTTCGCCGGCGGGAGTCCCAGGTCATCGATGAACTCACCCGGTCCGACGGTGTGGTGATCGCCACCGGCGGAGGGGCGGTCCTGGATCCTGCTAATCGCGCGCTGTTGGCCGAACGCGGCGTGGTGATCTATCTTAATGTGCCGCCGCAAATCTTGTGGGAGCGCACCCGCAATGACCGCAACCGCCCGTTGCTGCAGGTGCCGAATCCGCGCGAGCATATTGCGGCGCTGCATCGTCAGCGCGATCCGCTTTACCGGGAAATTGCCGACATTATTGTCGACGGGGGGCGGAGCAACCCCGGCAGCATGGTGCGGCAGATTCTGAAAGCGCTGGAGTCCTGCGAAAAATGGTCTTGAATACCCTCGATGTTGCGCTCGGTGAGCGCAGCTATCCCATTCATATCGGCCGCGGCCTGCTCGACGACCCGTCGCTGATTCTTGCGCGGCTGAAGTATCCGAGGGTGGCGATTGTGACCAACGACCGGGTGGGGCCGCTTTATCTCGAGCGTCTCGAAAGCGGGTTGCAGGCCAATGGTGTGCGCACTACGGCGGTCGTGCTGCCCGATGGCGAGGTCTATAAGGATTGGCAGACGCTTAATCTGATCTTCGATGCCCTGCTGTCGGCGCGCTGTGAGCGCTCCACCACGCTGATCGCGCTCGGTGGTGGCGTGGTGGGCGACATGGCCGGATTCGCCGCAGCCACCTATCAGCGCGGCATGCCATTCATCCAAGTGCCGACGACGCTGCTGTCGCAGGTCGATTCCTCGGTGGGTGGCAAAACCGCCATCAACCACCCCTTGGGCAAGAACATGATCGGCGCTTTTTACCAGCCCCGGCTGGTGCTGGCCGACACCGCCACGCTCGACACTTTGCCCGAGCGGGAGCTGAAAGCCGGTTTGGCAGAAGTCATCAAATACGGCCTGATACGCGACCTTGCTTTCTTCGAATGGCTGGAAGCGCATCTCGAGCGCTTGCTCGATCGCGATCCAGCGGCGCTGGCTTATGCCATCGAGCGCTCCTGCCGCAACAAGGCCGAGGTGGTGGCTGCCGACGAAACCGAGCGAGGCGAACGCGCGTTGCTCAATCTTGGGCATACCTTCGGGCATGCCATCGAAGCGGGGCTGGGCTACGGCCACTGGCTGCATGGCGAGGCGGTGGCGGCCGGCACGGTCATGGCCGCGCACCTGTCGTGCCAGCTCGGTTGGCTGGAGGCGGCGGCGTTGGAGCGGGTAATGGCGCTGTTTGGTCGCGCCGGGTTGCCGGTAAAAGGACCGGCGTTGGGCGCGGCGCGCTATCTCGATCTGATGGCGCATGACAAAAAAGTGGAAGCCGGTCGCCTGCGACTGGTGCTGCTGCGGGCGATTGGCCAGGCGGTGGTGAGTGATGCGGCCTCGGGCGAACAGATTGCTGCAACCATCGAGGCGTGCTGTGCATGAACGCGCTTGCCCCTTACGCGGTCGACGAGCGTCATTCCCGGGGGCGGGTACATGCCGAACCGCCTCCGGTCGAACGCAGCGAGTTTCAGCGCGATCGTGATCGCATCGTGCATTCCACCGCCTTCCGGCGCCTGGAGTACAAGACCCAGGTGTTCGTTAACCACGAAGGCGACCTTTTTCGCACCCGGCTGACCCACAGCATCGAAGTCGCGCAGATTTCGCGCAGCATTGCGCGTATTCTGGGCTTGAACGAGGATTTGGCCGAGGCCATCGCGCTGGCCCACGATCTGGGGCATACGCCCTTCGGTCATGCCGGGCAGGAGGCGCTCAATGCCTGCATGAAGGCGTATGGCGGTTTCGAGCACAATTTACAGTCGCTGCGCACCGTCGATCTGCTCGAAGAGCACTATGCGGGTTTCGACGGCTTGAACCTGTGTTTTGAAACCCGCGAGGGCATCCTCAAACACTGCTCGCGGGTTCATGCCACGCAACTCGGCGAGCTGGGCCAGCGCTTTCTGGACGGCACCCAGCCGTCGCTCGAAGCGCAATTGGCCAACCTGGCCGATGAGATTGCCTACAACAACCATGATGTGGACGATGGGCTGCGCTCCGGGCTGATCACCTTGGAACAGCTCGAAGCCGTGCCGGTGTTTGCCGACAACCGGCGCGAGGTCGAGCGGCTCTGGCCCGGTCTGGCCGGGCGCCGGCTGATTCACGAGACTATCCGACGGATGATCAATCAAATGGTGCTCGACCTGATTGCCCAAACCCGTGCGAACATCGCCGCGGCACGGGTGGAGTCGCTGGCCGATGTCCGTGCCGCGCCGCGGCTGGTGGCGTACTCCGATCAATTGCGTCCGCGCCTGCAGGTGTTGAAGACCTTCCTGCGCGACAATCTATACCATCACTATCAGGTGCTGCGTATGACCGACAAGGCGCGGCGCATCGTCCGCGACCTGTTCGACGCTTTCATGGCCGACCCCCGTCTGCTGCCGCCGCAGTATCAGCGCCGCGCAGCCGATGACAAGCCGCGCGCCATTGCCGACTACATCGCTGGCATGACCGACCGCTACGCCATCAAGGAGCATCGCCGCCTCTTTGCGGTGGGTGAAATCCACTGACCGATCATGGAGTTGCCGCAGCGCAAAAAACTTGAACGATACAGGGCAGGGGGGTATATTCATCGGCCGCTCTGCAAAAAGTAAGATGCGGGCGCCTGTGTGCGCGACGACAAAAACCGCCGGTGCTAGAGGACCGGCGTTTTTTTGCGCGATGCACTTTTTTTGGTGCGGGCGATTGCTTCAGCTGGCTGCGGCCTGATTCGTGCCGGATTCGTCCGGCGAACGTGTTGTTTCGAGGAAGAACGAGATGGATCTCCCCCAGAAGCAGGGTTTATACGACCCGGCAAACGAACACGATGCCTGTGGCGTGGGTTTCATTGCTCACATCAAGGGCCGGAAGTCTCACGATATCATCCTGCAGGGCCTCGAAATCCTGAAAAATCTGGATCATCGCGGCGCGGTGGGGGCAGACCCGCTGCAGGGCGACGGCGCAGGCATCCTGATCCAGATCCCGGACCAGCTCTACCGCGAAGAAATGGCCAAGCAGGGGGTCGTCCTGCCGGAGCCAGGCGAATACGGTGTCGGCATGGTGTTCATGCCCAAAGAACAAGCATCGCGTCTGGCCTGTGAAGAAGAAATCGAGCGCGCGGTGCGCGCCGAAGGTCAGGTGGTGCTGGGCTGGCGCGATGTGCCGGTCAACCGTGAGATGCCGATGAGCCCTGCGGTCAAGGCCAAAGAGCCGGTGATCCGGCAGGTTTTCGTTGGCCGCGGCCCGGACATCATGGTTACCGAGGCGCTCGAGCGCAAGCTCTACGTGGCGCGCCGTCGCGCCGCCAACGCCATCAACGCGTTGAATCTCAAGCACGGACAGGAGTTCTACATGGTCTCCATGTCCGCGCGCACCGTAAACTACAAGGGTCTGCTGCTTGCCCATCAGGTGGGCGAGTATTACCTCGACCTGGTCGATCCGCGTGCGGTGTCCGCCCTGGCGCTGGTGCATCAGCGCTTTTCGACCAATACCTTCCCGAAATGGAATCTCGCGCATCCGTTCCGCTACATCGCCCATAACGGCGAAATCAACACCCTGCGCGGCAACTACAACTGGATGCGCGCACGTGAAAAAGGCGTGTCTTCGCCGATGCTGGGCGCCGATCTCGAAAAGATCTGGCCGTTGATCTACCCTGGCCAGTCCGACTCGGCCGCCTTCGACAATGCGCTCGAACTGCTGGTGATGAGCGGCTATTCCTTGGCCCACGCGGTGATGATGATGATCCCCGAGGCCTGGGAGTCGCACACTCACATGGACGAGCGCCGTCGTGCGTTTTACGAATATCACGCGGCGATGATGGAACCGTGGGATGGCCCCGCCGCGGTGGCGTTTACCGACGGGCGGCAGATTGGCGCCACCTTGGACCGCAATGGTCTGCGCCCGGCGCGCTATCTGGTCACCGATGACGATCTGGTGGTGATGGCTTCCGAATCGGGTGTGTTGCCGATCCCGGAAAGCAAGATCGTCAAGAAGTGGCGGCTGCAACCCGGCAAGATGTTCCTGATCGACATGGAGCAAGGCCGCATCATCGACGACAAAGAGCTCAAGGAGTCGCTCGCCAGCGCACGCCCTTACGCCGAGTGGTTGCGCCGCATCAACATCAAGCTCGATGGCCTGGAAGCGCCGGCCCGTGCGGCGGCGCCCGAGTGCACCGCCAGCCTGCTCGACCGTCAGCAGGCTTTCGGCTACACCCAGGAGGACATCAAGTTCATCCTCGAACCGATGGGCAAATCCGGCGAGGAAGCCACCGGCTCGATGGGCAACGATTCGCCGCTGGCGGTGTTGTCTGCCAAGGAGAAGCCGCTCTACAACTACTTCCGGCAGCTTTTCGCCCAGGTCACCAACCCGCCGATCGATCCGATCCGCGAGCAACTGGTGATGTCGCTGGTGTCCTTCATCGGGCCGCGTCCCAACCTGCTGGAAATCAACGAGATCAACCCGCCGTTCCGTCTGGAGGTGTCGCAGCCGGTGCTGGATTTTGCCGACATGGCCAAGATCCGCAACATCGCGCGTTACACCCACAACAAGTTCCGCTCGGCCGAGCTGGACATCTGCTATCCGGCCGCCTGGGGTAAGGAAGGCGTGGAGGCGCGTCTGGCGTCGCTGTGTGCCGAGGCCGAAGACGCGGTGCTGCAGGGCTACAACATCCTGGTGGTGTCCGACCGCAAGGTCGATGCCGACAATGTTGCCATCCCGGCCCTGCTGGCGCTCTCGGCGATCCACCAGCATCTGGTCACCAAGGGCCTGCGCACCCGCACCGGCCTGGTAGTCGAAACCGGCAGCGCACGCGAGGTGCACCATTTTGCAGTGCTCGCCGGTTATGGGGCCGAGGCGGTTCACCCCTATCTGGCGCTGGAAACTCTGCAGAGCCTCGCAGGCGACGCCGAAACGGCAGAAAAATACGTCAAGCACTTCGTCAAGGCCATTGGCAAGGGCTTGATGAAGGTGATGTCCAAAATGGGCATTTCCACCTACATGTCCTATACCGGCGCGCAGATTTTCGAAGCGGTCGGTCTGCAACAAGCGCTGCTCGACAAATATTTCACCGGCACCGTCAGCCAGGTCGAAGGCATGGGCGTGTTCGAGGTCATGGAAGAATCCATCCGCCTGCACAAGAAAGCCTTCGGCGCGGACCCAGTGCTTGCCAACATGCTCGATGCCGGCGGTGAATACGCTTACCGTGTGCGCGGCGACGAGCATATGTGGACGCCGGATGCCATCGCCAAGCTGCAGCACGCCACCCGCTCGGGCAAGTTCGACACCTACAAGGAATATGCCCGCCTGATCAACGACCAGAGCAAGCGCCATATGACGCTGCGCGGACTGTTCGAGATCAAACCCGCCGCACCGCCGGTGCCGCTGGAGGAGGTCGAACCGGCCAAGGAGATCGTCAAGCGTTTTGCCACCGGCGCAATGTCGCTCGGCTCCATCTCCACCGAGGCGCATACCACCTTGGCCATCGCCATGAACCGCATCGGCGGCAAATCCAACACCGGTGAAGGCGGCGAGGATCCGATGCGCTTCAAGCCCATCGTCCAGGCCATGAAGCTCTCCGAAATCATCGGCAAGAGCCGCGTCGAGCGCGATATCGAGCTGTCTGCGGGCGACTCGTTGCGCTCGGCGATCAAGCAAGTGGCCTCCGGTCGCTTTGGCGTCACCGCCGAGTATTTGGTCAATGCCGACCAAATCCAGATCAAGATGGCCCAAGGGGCCAAACCCGGCGAAGGCGGTCAGCTACCCGGCCACAAGGTGTCCGAATATATCGGCTATCTGCGCCACTCGGTGCCCGGGGTCGGCTTGATTTCGCCTCCGCCGCACCATGACATCTATTCGATCGAAGACTTGGCGCAGCTCATCCATGATCTGAAGAACGTCAATCCGCAGGCCAGCATCTCGGTGAAGCTGGTGTCCGAGATCGGCGTCGGCACCGTGGCCGCGGGGGTGGCCAAGGCCAAAGCCGACCACATCGTCATTGCCGGTCATGACGGCGGCACCGGCGCTTCGCCCTGGAGCTCGATCAAGCACGCCGGCTCGCCGTGGGAACTGGGCCTGGCCGAGACCCAGCAGACCCTGGTGCTCAACCGTCTGCGCTCGCGCGTGCGGGTGCAAGTCGACGGCCAGATGAAAACCGGCCGCGACGTGGTCATCGGCGCGCTGCTGGGCGCGGATGAATTTGGTTTCGCCACCGCGCCGTTGGTCGTGGAAGGCTGCATCATGATGCGCAAGTGCCACCTCAACACCTGTCCGGTGGGGGTGGCCACCCAGGACCCGGTGCTGCGCGCGCGCTTCCAGGGGCAGCCTGAACACGTGGTGAATTACTTCTTCTTTGTGGCCGAAGAGGTGCGCGAACTGATGGCCCAATTGGGCATCCGCAAGTTCGACGACCTGATCGGGCGTGCCGATCTGCTCGACATGAAGAAGGGCATCGAGCACTGGAAGGCACGCGGACTGGACTACTCCCGCATTTTCTACCGTCCCAACGTGCCGGCCAGCGTGCCCCGGCTACACACCGAAAACCAGGATCACGGGCTGGACAAAGCGCTTGACAACCAACTCATCGAGCTGGCCCGGCCGGCGCTGGAAAAAGGCGAAAAAGTCCGTATCGAACTGCCGGTGCGCAATATCAACCGCACCGTGGGCGCCATGCTCTCCGGGCGCGTTGCCCAGGCCTATGGCCATGCCGGCCTGCCTGCCGACACCATCCACGTCAAGCTGACCGGCACCGCCGGACAGTCTTTTGGCGCCTTCCTGGCGCGAGGCGTGACTTTGGAGCTGGTGGGCGAGGGCAACGACTATGTTGGCAAGGGCCTGTCCGGCGGGCGTATCGTGGTGCGTCCGCCGGCCGAGTTCCGCGGTGCCACCGCTGACAACATCATCGTGGGTAACACCGTGCTCTATGGCGCCACCGAAGGCGAGGTGTACTTTGCCGGCGTGGCCGGCGAACGCTTCGCGGTGCGCAACTCCGGCGCCACCGCGGTGGTGGAAGGCGTGGGCGACCATGGCTGCGAATACATGACCGGCGGCACCGTGGTGGTGTTGGGCCAGACCGGGCGCAACTTTGCCGCAGGCATGTCGGGCGGAGTGGCTTACGTGCTCGATGAGGACGACAGCTTCGCGCAGCGCTGCAACATGGCGCAGGTGGCCCTCGAGCCGCTGCCCGATGAGATCGAGGCGCGCAAAGGCTCGGAATCGGGCGATGAGCTCGAATCCCACGGGCTGGTGGACATCGACCACCTCACCATGGGTGACGAGTTGATCCTCAAGGGCCTGATCGAGCGCCATGTGCGCTTCACCGGCAGTGCGCGTGCGCGCATGATCCTGGATGACTGGGCCCATTGGCGTGGGCGCTTCAAGAAGGTCTTCCCGCACGAATACCGTCGCGCGCTGGCCGAGATGGCCGCGCAAAAGCAACAGCAACTGGAGGCCGCTTGAGATGGGCAAGCCGACTGGGTTCCTCGAATACCAGCGCCTTTCCGAGGCGTACAAGCCCGCAGCCGAGCGGGTCAAGGACTACCGCGAATTCACCGTCCGCCTGACCGATGCACAAGCCGCGGTGCAGGGGGCGCGCTGCATGGACTGCGGCATTCCGTTCTGCAACAACGGCTGTCCGGTCAACAACATCATTCCGGACTGGAATGACTTGGTCTATCGCGGCGATTGGCACAACGCCCTCCAGGTGCTGCATTCGACCAACAATTTCCCGGAATTTACCGGCCGCATTTGTCCGGCGCCCTGTGAGGCGGCATGCACCCTGGGCATCAACGCCGATCCGGTCGGCATCAAGTCGATCGAGCGGGCGATCATCGATAAGGCATGGGAAGAAGGCTGGGTGCAGCCTCAGCCGCCGGCGGCGAAGACCGGCAAGAAAGTGGCCATTGTCGGCTCCGGCCCGGCGGGCTTGGCTGCGGCGCAGCAATTGGCCCGGGTCGGCCATGATGTCACCGTGTTCGAAAAGAACGATCGCATCGGTGGCCTGCTGCGCTACGGCATCCCCGACTTCAAAATGGAAAAGCATCTCATCGACCGCCGCATCCGGCAAATGGAGGCCGAAGGAGTGACTTTCCGGACCGAGGTGCTGGTTGGCCCCAGCGACGTGCCTGCGGGCATCATCAACGATGCTACCGAAGTGCTCTCGGCCGAAGCGCTGAGGAGCTCCTTCGATGCGGTCATTCTGGCCGGTGGCGCGGAAGTGCCGCGCGATCTGCCGGTGCCGGGGCGTGAGCTTGCCGGCGTGCATTTCGCTCTGGAGTTTCTCATTCCGCAGAACAAGCAAGTGGCCGGCGGCGCGCCCAACCCGATCTCTGCCAAGGGCAAGCATGTGGTGGTGGTCGGCGGCGGCGACACCGGCTCGGACTGTGTCGGCACCGCCAACCGGCATGGCGCCTTGTCGGTCACCCAGCTCGAATTGATGCCGATGCCGCCCGAGCAGGAAAACAAGGCGCTGACCTGGCCGTACTGGCCGGTGAAGCTGCGCACCTCCACCTCTCACGAGGAAGGCTGCGAGCGGGAGTTTGCCGTGGCCACCAAGGCGTTCGTTGGTGAGAACGGTCGGGTCAAGGCGCTCAAAGTCGTCCGCCTGGCGTGGAAGGACGGCAAAATGAGCGAGGTGCCGGGCTCCGAGTTCGAGCTCAAGGCCGATCTGGTGCTGTTTGCCATGGGCTTTACCAATCCTTTGGGCTCGGTGCTCGACAGCTTCGGTGTGGAAAAAGACAGCCGTGGCAATGCCCGTGCCAGCACCGACGGCGAAGGGTGTTATGCCACCAACGTGCCCGGCGTGTTCGCCGCGGGCGACATGCGGCGAGGACAGTCGCTGGTGGTGTGGGCGATTCGTGAGGGCCGTCAGTGCGCGCGCGAGGTCGATGCCTTCCTGATGGGCGACAGCGTGCTGCCGCGCTGAGTGCGCTGTGACCGTGGCTTGAGCCGGGCGGCCTGCGGGCCGCCCTGCTTTTACCCGCGGCCGAGTAGCTCTATGGTATAGCGCGCAATCATGCCTTCCTCGTTGGTCGGCACCACTGCTACAGCCACCCGGCTGTTGGCGTTGTCGATGCGCAGGCGATGCGCTTCGTTGGCCACCGCATCGATCTCAACCCCCAGCCAGGCGGCCATTTGCGCAACCTTGGCGCGCACCGGCGCGGCGTGTTCGCCAATGCCGCCGGTAAAGACCAGCGCATCCAAACCGCCTGCCGCCGCGGCCAAGGAGCCCAGCTCGCGTGCGATCCGGTAGCAGAACAGATCCACCGCCTCACGCGCTTCGGCGGCGTCGGAAGCGAGCAGCGTGCGCATATCCTGGCTGATGCCGGACACACCCAGCAGACCGGATTCCTTGTAAAGCAGCCGGGTGAGCGCCTTGGCGTCCATGCCCTTGTGCTCCATCAGGTAGAGCAGCACGCCGGGGTCCACACTGCCGCTGCGGGTGCCCATCATCAGCCCTTCAACCGCAGTGAAGCCCATTGTTGAGGCGACGCTTTGACCGCCGCGCATTGCGCACATCGATGCGCCGTTGCCAAGATGAGCAATCACCACGGCGCCCGCGGCCCGCTCACCGATGACCTGCGGCAGCTGGCGCGCCACGTAGTCGTAGGACAAGCCGTGGAAGCCGTAGCGTTTGATGCCTTCGGCGCTCAGCGCACGGGGCAGTGCAAACGCTTGTGCAAGCGCAGGCTGGGTACGATGGAAAGCGGTATCGAAGCAGCCGACCTGCGCAATGTCGGGCAGCAACGCCGCTACCGCGCGCACCGCGCGCAGATTGTGCGGCTGGTGCAGCGGGGCGAGCGGCACGAATTCGTCCAGTTCGCGCAGCACCGCCTCGGTCAGGCGCACCGGCGCACTGTAGCGCTCGCCGCCATGGACGATGCGATGTCCGGCGGCGATGATTTCCAGGTCCGGATTGTGTGCGCTCAACCAGCGCAACAGATGGGTCAGCGCGTCCCGATGCTGTTCGGCCTGCTCTCCGGTGCTGATCACCGGCTCGCGATAGCGCGTGCCGTGGGCATCATGGGCCGAGAGCTCGGGCATGGCGCCGATGCCTTCGATCTGCCCGGCCAGCGCCGCGCGCTCGGCCAGCGTCGGTTCGGTGGCAAACAGCGCAAACTTCAGGCTGCTCGATCCGGCGTTGAGAACCAGTACCGCTTTCATCCGATCTTCGCCTCCCGCCGTTTGTGCGCGATCAATTGCACGATGGCGCAGGAGGCCGCGCGGGTTTCTGCGGTGTCGGCGCGGCTGGTCAGCACGATGGGCACCCGCGCGCCCAGCACCACGCCGGCCATCAAGGCATCGGCCAGATATTCGAGCTGCTTGGCCAGCATGTTGCCGGATTCCAGGTCCGGCACCACCAGGATGTCGGCGTTGCCGGCGACCGCCGAGCGGATGCCCTTGGTTTTGGCAGCGACCAGTGATACCGCGTTGTCGAAGGCCAAGGGGCCGTCGAGCACCCCGCCTTTGATCTGGCCGCGGTCGGCCATCTTGCACAGTGCGGCCGCTTCGATGGTGGAACGGATCTTGGGCGTGACCGTTTCCACCGCCGACAGGATGGCCACCTTGGGTTCGGCCAAGCCCAGCACATGCGCCAGGTCGATGGCGTTCTGGATGATGTCGACCTTGGCCTCCAGCGTGGGCTCGATGTTGATCGCCGCATCGGTGATCATCAGTGGATGCGGATAAGTTGGCACGTCGGCCAGGAACACGTGGCTGATGCGCCGCGCGGTGCGCAGACCGCCTTCCTTGGCCACCACCGCGCTCATCAGCTCGTCGGTGTGCAGCGAACCTTTCATCAGCGCCTCGGCCCCGCCGTCGCGGCACAGGGCCACCGCGGCATCGGCGGCCGCGTGGCTATGCGGCACATCGACGATGCGCAAGCCGCGGATGTCGATGTCGTGCTCTTCGGCCACCGCGCGGATTTTGGCTTCGGGGCCGATCAGGATGGGCTCGACCAGGCCCGCGCGCGCAGCCTGGATGGGGCCGCGCAGCGATTCGGCATCGCACGGGTGGGCCACTGCGATTGGAATCGGCGCCAGGCCCGAACTGACCGACAGCAGATGACTGTAGCGCAGCTCGCGATCCGAAATATGCACCTCGGGCAGATTCACCCGCGGACGCTTGATCTTTTCGGTCGGCGCCAGCACCTCGGCGGTGCCATCGATGACCTTGAGCCCGTCCTGATTGACCGCCAGGCAGTCGAACATAATGTGATGGTTGTGCTCGAACTTCTCGCGGCAGGTCACGGTGATGGTCAGCGTGTCGCCAATGGTGATTGGCCGCCAGAAACTGAGGCTTTGCGACACATACACCGTGCCCGGGCCGGGGAATTCGGTGCCCAGCACGGTGGAAATCAAGGTGCTGCCCCACATGCTGTGACCGACCACTTCGCGGAACTGGCTGGAACGGGCAAATTCCGGGTCGACATGGGTGGGATTGACGTCGCCGGACATCACGGCAAAAAGATGGATGTCTTCCGGCCTCAGGGTGCGGACCAACTGGGCGAAATCGCCCACCTGGATCTCGTCGAAGGTGCGGTTCTGGATGAATTGCTGGACTGCTTGCTCCATGCGGACTCCGGCTATCGGTAAGCGTGGTGAAGGAACGATTCTAGCCATGATCGATGACCATTATTAGACAATGGTCAAAGAGTCTGTGCAGTGCAACAAAAATTTTGCAGCGTCGAAACCGCTGTGCAATCCATCCGCGCAGAGGCTGTAGTCGGCGGTGTTAGAATCGCCGCCATTTCCCCCACGCCCTGGAGTTTCGATGGAAGTGGTCGTTCTTGCCGCCGGGCAGGGCAAACGCATGCGCTCTGCGTTGCCCAAGGTGCTGCAACCGCTCGCCGGGCGCCCGCTGCTGGCGCATGTGCTGGATACCGCGCGCCGTCTGCAGGCTAAGCGCATCTGCGTGGTGTTCGGCCATGGCGGCGAGCAGGTGCGCGAGCGGCTCGATGCCCCTGACCTCGTATGGGTGCGGCAGGCCGAACAACTCGGCACCGGTCATGCGGTGCAGCAGGCGCTGCCGCAGCTTACCGACGATGACACCGCGCTGGTGCTCTATGGCGACGTGCCGCTGATCGGCGCCGCCACGCTGCATCGCCTGTGCGCCGCGGCAGGCGATGCACGGCTTGCGCTGCTTACCGTTGAACTCGATGACCCCACTGGCTATGGGCGCATTCTGCGTGAGGCCGACGGGCGCGTCAGCCGCATCGTCGAACAGAAAGATGCCAGCGCGGCCGAGCGAGAAGTGCGCGAGGTCAATACCGGTATCCTGGTTGCTCCGGTCGCCCGCTTGCGCGACTGGTTGGCACGTGTCGGAAACGATAATGCCCAAGGGGAGTATTACCTGACCGACATCATCGGACTGGCGGTGGCCGATGGTGTCGAAGTGGTCACCGAACGGCCGGACGCGGTCTGGGAAACCCTGGGTGTCAATAGCAAACCGCAACTTGCCGAACTGGAGCGCATCTACCAGCGCAATATCGCGCTACGCTTGATGGAGGCGGGTGTGACCCTGATCGACCCGGCGCGCATCGATGTGCGCGGCGAGCTGGTCTGTGGGCGCGACGTCGAGATCGATGTCAATTGTGTTTTCGAAGGCCGGGTGGAGTTGGCCGACGGCGTGCGCATCGGTGCCAACTGCGTGATTCGCGATGCGGTCATCGGGCAGGGCAGCCGCATCGCGCCCTTCTCCCACGTCGAATCCACCCGCATGGGCGCAGCCTGCGTGATCGGCCCCTACGCGCGTACCCGCCCGGGCACCGAGCTGGGCGCGGATGTGCATTTGGGCAATTTCGTCGAAGTGAAGAACAGCCGTATCGCCGACCATTCCAAGGCCAATCATCTGGCCTATGTGGGCGACGCCGACGTCGGCAGCCGGGTGAATATCGGCGCCGGCACCATTACCTGCAACTATGACGGCGCCAACAAACACCGCACAGTGATCGAAGACGATGTGTTCATAGGCTCGGATACCCAGCTCGTTGCCCCGGTGCGGGTGGGGCGCGGTGCCACCCTGGGCGCGGGCACTACGCTGACCAAGGACGCGCCGGCCGGACAGCTCACCGTATCGCGCGCCCGGCAGGTGAGCCTTGCTGGCTGGCGGCGGCCGGTCAAGAACAAGCCAGAAGGAGTCTGATCATGTGCGGCATCGTTACCGCCATTGCGACCACCGATATCGTGCCGGTCCTGCTCGAAGGGCTGCGCAAGCTCGAATACCGTGGCTACGATTCCGCCGGTCTGGCGGTGATTGCCGACGGCCGCCTGCGCCGCCTGCGCTCGGCCGGCCGGGTGGCCGATCTGGCTGCGCTGGCAGCCGGTGACAACCTCAGCGCCCGCCTCGGCATTGCCCACACCCGCTGGGCCACCCACGGCGTGCCCTCCGAGCGCAACGCTCATCCGCATATCTCCGGCGGGTTGGCCGTAGTGCACAACGGCATCATCGAAAACTTCGAGGCCATCAAGGGCGCGCTGCAGGCCGATGGCTACGTGTTCGAGTCCGACACCGACACCGAAGCCATCGCCCACTTGATCCATAGCAAACTCGCCGCCGGCGCCGATCTGTTCGAGGCGGTGCGCCTGGCCTCCAATGCGCTCACCGGCGCCTACGCCATTGGTGTGATCGCCCAAGCCGAGCCGGATCGCGCAGTAGTTGCACGCAGTGGCGCCCCGCTGCTGCTGGGCGTGGGCGAGGGCGGCATGTTTGCCGCCTCCGATACCGCCGCGCTGCTGCAGGTCACCCGCAAGGTGGTCTACCTGGAAGACGGCGATGTGGCCGAACTGCGTCTGGATGGTTACCGCATCCTGCGCCCGGACGGCAGCGCGGTGGAGCGCGAGGTGCATCTGTCCAGCCTGTCGGCCGACGCGGTGGAGCTGGGCCAGTTCCGCCACTACATGCAGAAGGAAATCTTCGAGCAGCCCCAGGCGCTGGCCAACACGCTGGAGACCATCGCCGGCGGCGGCTCGGTTGCGGCGCAACTTTTCGGCGCGCGTGCGCCGGAAGTGTTCGCCGGGGTCAAGCGCGTGCTGGTGATTGCCTGCGGCACCAGTTACCACGCCGGCCTGGTGGCGCGTTACTGGTTGGAAGCGGTCGCCAAGCTGCCGTGCGCGGTGGAAATTGCCAGCGAGTACCGCTACCGCGAGTCGGTGCCCGATCCCGACACCTTAGTGGTGGCCATCTCCCAGTCGGGCGAAACCGCCGATACCTTGGCTGCGCTCAAACATGCCACTGCGCTCGGCATGACCCGCACGCTGGCGATCTGCAACGTGCCCGAATCGGCCATCGTGCGCGAAGCCAGCCTGCGCTTCATCACCCGCGCCGGCCCGGAGATCGGTGTGGCCTCCACCAAGGCTTTCACCACCCAGCTCGCCGCGCTGGCGCTGCTCACGCTGACGCTGGCCAAGCTCGCCGGCCGCCTGTCGGCCGAGGACGAGGCGCGCTATCTACAGAATCTTCGTCACCTGCCGGTTGCAGTGCAGAAAGTGCTGGAGCTGGAGCCGCAGATCGAACGCTGGGCGCAGCGCTTCGCCGCCAAGCAACATGCGCTCTTTCTCGGTCGCGGCCGCCACTGGCCGATCGCCATGGAAGGCGCGCTCAAGCTCAAGGAAATCTCCTATATCCATGCCGAAGCCTATGCCGCAGGCGAACTCAAGCACGGCCCGCTGGCCCTGGTCGACCGCGACATGCCGGTGATTGCCGTCGCCCCGGCCGATGAGCTGCTGGAAAAGCTCAAATCCAACCTGCAGGAAGTGCGCGCCCGCGGCGGCGAACTGTATGTGTTCGCCGACGCCGGTAGCGAGATCGCCGAATCCGAGGGCGTACACATCCTGCACATGCCGGAGCACTACGGCATGCTCTCCCCGGTGCTCCACGTCATCCCGCTGCAGCTCTTGTCGTATCACGCGGCGCTGGTCAAGGGGACGGATGTCGATAAACCGCGCAACTTGGCCAAATCGGTCACGGTGGAGTGAGTCAAGAGCGCAGCGCTGAGGCGCTGCGCTCAGCGCCGCCAGGTGTAGGTCCAAAAGGGATCTTCGGCGCTGGGGGCGGCCAGGCGCTGCCACCCCAGCGCGTCGAAGAAGGCCTGTGCGCCCGGGTTGTCCTCGGCGACGTAGGCGCGCCAGTGGCGGCGCGTGTGCATCGCGGGCTGCGCGAGCAAGGCCTGCCAGGCACGTCGGCCCCATCCCTGGCCTCGTTGCGACGGATCGACAGCGAAATCGCTGATCAGCCACGCCCCATGCTCGGGTTCGGGCACCAGGCCGATGACCGCCACCAGCGCCTGCGCTTCGCCAATCGCCCATTGCTCGCCCACCGGGTCGGCCATCACGTGGGCAAGCCACCCGTCATCCATCGGCCCCAGGTGCTGGTCCAGCAGCGGGTCGGTGTACCACTGGCGATAAACCGGGAAATCCTGCGCCTCGAAGCGGCGCACCCACAACGGGGAGGACTCACGGTTCATTCGACGATCCCGATCTGGATCTCGATGCGGTTGTCCGGCGCATCGGGGCCGTGCCAGACGTGGTAGACCTCGCGGCTGTCACCGCTGGCGCGCAGGCCGGCCTCGGCCATGGCGTGCAGCAGCGGCTGATAGCCGTGGCAGAAGAGATCAGAGAGCGGCCCCTCGTACACCCGCCGCGCACAGCGCAGCGCCGGCAGCATGGACAGCCCCGCCCCCTCGACCGGCAGGCAGAAATCCAGATCGAAGGGCGTGTGCGCCTCCTGCGGCAGGCCGCGGGCGGCGAAGATCGGCGGGCCGTTGACTGTCAAGCCGCGCGCCTGCGCTTCGGCGTGCAAGTCGGCATAGGCCTGCGCGGCCTGGGTGCCGACGGCATCCAGGCTCAGGCGGTGCGAGCGGCGCAGCACAGTGACGGGGGCAGTGGTGTGAAGTTCCATCGGTCCTCCGGGTTCTGAAGTTCTGGGGGTCATCCGCCCAGCCCGGCCTGCAGCGCAGCCAGGGCCAGGTGGGTGGCGGCATGGGCGGCCATGGCGGCTTCCAGGTGGTGGCGGCAGAACAGCCACCCATAGACCACCCCGCCCAGCCCGTTGAGCAGCAGCGTGCGCGCCACCAGCGTGGTCTCCAGCTCGACCTGAGCCGCCAGGACCGGCAGATGCGCGGCCCCAAAGACCAGGGCCGACAGCGCCACGGCCAACCCGAGGGCCAGACGCGCATGCGCCGGGCCCAAGACGCGCAGCAGCGCCCAGGCCAGCAGGCTCATCGCGCCCCAGCGGGCGATGACCTCCTCGGCCAGGCCACCGTAGAGCAAACCGACCACGAGGCGTGATCCGGCCAGGTCGGGCGGGGCCTGTACGAGCGCTCGCCAGCCCTCGCTCCATGCAGGGCTCAACAGCCTGTCCAAGGCCTGCACGGCGATGCCAACGAAAAGTCCCCATCCCACACTGGCCGCCCACAGCCGAAGCGGCTGACGCGCCGGGGCGGTGCCGGCAAGCAGGCTGCGCAGACCCACCCGATGCGCCAGGGCCGCCCCGACCGCACTCGCGGCCATCACCAGCAGCAGCGGGTTCAGGGCCAGCGCGGCGCGTTGCGCCCACGGCGGCAAGGCCGCCAGCTCGGGCGCGGCGGCCAGCAGCGCCGCCGGCGGGGCCTGCCCCATCAGGGCGATGATGCCCAAGAGCCCAACCGCCAGCACCGGCAGGGCGCGGCGCGACCAGGACGAGGGTGCAGGATCAGGGCGGTTCACAGACGGGCTCCGAAACAGAAAAACGATGGGGCCCGATCCGCGAAGCGGCATCGCCAGCGAGGGGCCAAAACGCCGATTATCGTCCCTGACCCAGCGCTTATCCAAGCCCGTTTGCATACCGGTTGTGCAATGGCAGGGCCGGTACCGGCCGATTGCCACGGTTCAGGGCGCTTCGGCACGGGCCTTGAGGGCTGCGTTCATGGCCAGGAAGCCTTGCCGGGTGGCCCCCTGCAGGCTGCGCCGCAGGAAGGGTTCCAGCAGGCCGGAAAAATGTTCGCCGTGCACGAACTTCACCCGCCCTTCTGCCTGGGGCAGGATGCGGAAGTAATGCTCCCCGTCCAAGAGGCCCGGCACCAGAAAACGCCCCTTCCAGCGCAGTTCCCGGGCGTTGTCGGCAACCAGGACCCTGGGCTTGAAGGCCATGCCCGCCTGTCCCGGCGGACGGATGGAGACGCTCAGCCGCGCCCCCGGGCGCAGCGGCCCACTGATGCTGACAATGAAAGGGTTCCACGCCGGATAGGCCGGGAACCCGGTCAGCACCGCCCAGACCCGTTCCGGGTGGGCCAGGATATCGATTTCGGTTTCGATAGTGGTCGTCATCGACGGTCCGTTTGTCTGCAATCGGGGTGAAGAAAGCGACCCGGTACAGGCCGCTTCAGATGGCGCGGGCGCGCCGCATCAGCGCAAGTAGTCGGTAAGGAGTTGCCAGCGACCGTCGCGGATCTGCGCCAGCCGGCCGTGGCGGTTGCCGAGGTGGTCGTCCGGGGAAAAACGATACACTGGGCCGCCGAAAATGTCCGGTGCGGTCTGTAACCGCTCCAGCGCCGCGACGAAGCGTTCGGTGTCCAGCTCGGGGCCCGCCTGTTGTGCGGCTTGCACAAAGAGATCGGCCACGGTGTAGCCCATCACGCTCCACACATTCGGGGCGGTGCCAAAGCGTTCGCGGTAACGCGCGATCCAGGCTGCCAATGCCGGGGAGGCATCTTCCGCATAGGGGTGCGGCAGCACCGAGACGCCGTACAAGCCCTCGACCGCGTCGCCGCCGAGTTCGTGGGTCTGCGCGGAATAGCCGGAGGCGGTGACCAACATGTCCACGTCCCAGCCCAGTTTGCGTGCCTCCTGCATGGCCGCCACCGTCTCCCGCACCACGGTGGCCAGTACCACCAGATCGCAGTCGGCAGCGCGCAGCCGGGCGATCTGGCTGGAAAAGTCAGTGGCACCGCGTTTGTAGCTGGTGCGTTCGGTAAGCGGCTTGCCGAGCTTCTGCAAGGCCGCCTCGACCCCCTTCATCACTTCCAGGCCGTAGTCGTCGTCCTGGTAGAGCAGGCAGGTGCGCGCATAGCCTTTGGTTTGCACCATGTGCCGGGTGGCGGCTTCCATGTAATCCCTATAGGGCGCGAAGATCTGGAACTTGAGCGGGTGCAGCGGGGCGTAGGTCGATTCATGCGGCGAGAAAGGAAATAGATGCGCCCGCCCGGCTTCCACGATCATCGGCATGGTGGCCATCACCACCGGGGTGCCTAGGTTGGCGAGAAAAGCAAACGCCCGGTCGCGTTGCAGCAGCTTACGCGCCGCCAGCACGGCCTTTTTGGGGTCATAGGCGGCGTCTTCGACCACCAGCCGCAGTGTGCGGCCGTACAGGCCGCCGGCGGTGTTGACCTCTTCGAAGCGCATCAGCATGCCGTCTCGCACCGGCGCGCCGAGCATGGCAACCGGGCCGGACAAGTCCTGAATGCTGCCGACGACGATTTCGTCGCGGCTCACACCGGGCGTCTGCGCCGCGGCCGACAGGGCCAGCAGTGCAAAGGTTGCGGCGAGCAAGGCAGGGAAACGGATCATGGCGGACCTCGATGAGTTTCTACACCGAAGGTCGCATTATCCAGTGATTCATAATTATGGCTAGCGCCGGCATGCCTGCGTGGGGACGGAAGACTAGCTGCCCGCCAGTCCCTGTGGGCGCCATCGCACCACCGCCACCAGCACCACGCCGAATAACAGCAATTCCAAGCCCGCGGTGTTGGCCAGATCGGCGGGCAGCAGATCGCGCAGCACGGCGATCGACTGCGGGATGGCCACGATCACCAGCGCGCCCCATAGCGCGCCGGCCAGATGGCGGACGCCGCCGATGAACGCCAGCATCAGCAATTCGAACGACAGCAGCAGGCCAAACTGCTCCGGGCTGAGAAAGCCGATCCAATGCGCGTACAGCGCGCCGGCCAGCCCAGAGAGGCCGCCGCCGAGGATAAAGGCTGCGCGTTTGACGCGCACCCGGTCAATACCGCAGGCTGCGGCCGCGTCCTCGTCGGCGCGTACCGCCCGCCAGGCGCGGCCCAGCCGCGAATCCACCCAGCGTTGGCAGGCCCACCACGCCAGCGCCAGTGCCAGGGTGCTCACCAGCGCCTGCGCTGCGGCACTGTCCGCGGTGAAGGGGCCAATGACCAACGCCGGCACGCCAAGACCTGCCGCGCCGCCGGTCAGCGTGCGCCAGCGCACCAGCACCTCTTCGACGATCAGCGCAAAGGCCAGCGTGCTCATGGCAAAGTACAAGCCGCCCAGGCGATGTGCCGGCAGACTGGCGAGCCAGCCGCCCGCAGCAGCCACCGCGATGGCCAGTGGCAGCGATAGCGCTGCAGGGACGCCGTGGCGGACCAGCAGGCCCTGGGTGTAGGCGCCCAAGGCGAGCAGGGCGCCTTGTCCCAGCGAAATCTGTCCGGCCTGACCGACGATCAGCACCACGCCGAGTCCGGCAATCGCAAACGTGGCCACCAAGGCCAACTGGCCCAGCGCGTAGTCCGCACCCAGGAACGCCGCCAATGCAGCGCCGGCAGCGAGCAACAGGGCAGCGTGCCTGCCGCGGCCGGGTTTGCCCGGGCTCCCGCGCGGCGTCATCCGCGTAGCCTCCCGAATGCTGAGCCCAGACCCTGAGGACACAGGAACAGCGCCGCCATCAGCAGCAGGTAAGGCACCAGGTCTTTGATCCCTTCCGGCAACACCAGCCCGGCCAGGGCCTCGGCCAGGCCGAGGAAGATGCCGGCCGCCAGGGCGCCCGGCAGGCTGGTCAGGCCGCCCAGTACAGCGGCTGGAAAAGCCTTCAGGGCGACCAGCCCCATGCCCAGATGTACAAAGGTGATCGGCGCCAGCAACAGGCCGGCAAAAGCCGCCAGTCCCGCGCCCAGCGCCCAGGCCAGGGTGTGCATGGCGGCCACCGGCACACCCATCAGCGCAGCGGCGCGGGCGTCTTCCGCACAGGCGCGCAGTGCAAGCCCCACGCGGGTGTGGCGAAAAAACAGTGTCAGCGCAACCGCTACCGCCACGGTGGCCAGGATGACCGCCGCATGGGCCGGCGCCACGGCCAGGTGGCCCAGGCGTAACGGTTCCTCGCCAAAAGGCAGGGCAAGCCGGTGCATGGACTGACTGGCTGCGGGGATGGTCGCGACCGCCCCGCGCAACACCAGACCGATGCCGAAAGTCAGCAGCACCGCGGTCAGATGCGGCTGGCCGAGCGCGCGGCGCAGTATGCTGCGCTCCAACCCGGCCCCCAGGGCGACCATGCCGGCCAGCCCGACCGGCACGGCCAGCGCCAGCGGCCAGCCTGCGCCGGCGTTGAGTGCCAGCACCGCAAAGGCGCCCAGCATCAACAGTTCCCCCTGCATGAAGCTCACCGTTGCGGTGGCCTTGTAGATCAGCACGAAGGACAGCGCCACCAGCCCGTAGACACAGCCGATGGCCAGGCCGCTGGCGAGCACCTGAAGAACGCTCTGCATGGGGCCGAAGAATAGCCGATTGCGCGCCCGCGGGCGCTGCCTCAGGCCAGTGCTGCGCTGGGCGGCAGTGAGCAGGCGGCGCGGTACTCGGCCACCAGGCGGTCGACCAGCTCGGCCACTGGCGGCACGTCGTGGATGGTGGCCACGCCGTGACCGGCGCTCCAGACGTCGCGCCAGGCGCGTGCCTCGTCGGCAACACCGTGAAGTTTGCCTTTACCGAAATTGACCGAGAGCTGTTCGCGGTCAAAGCCGGCGCGCGCCAGGCTGGGCCACAAAAAGTTGGCGTTGGTGCCCGAAATGGCATCGGTATAGACCACGTCACTGGCGCTGCACTCGACCAGCATGGCTTTGTACGCCTCTTGTGCCATTGATTCGCGGGTGGCGATGAAGCGAGTGCCCATATAGGCGAAGTCAGCCCCCATGATTTCGGCGGCGCGCACGCTGGCGCCATCCGAGATACTGCCGGCGAGTGCCAGCGCGCCGTCCCAGAACTCGCGGATCTCGCGGATCAGGCTGAACGGGTTTTGAGTGCCGGCGTGCCCGCCTGCGCCGCCGGCGACTGCAATGATGCCGTCGACCCCGGCGGCTATCGCTTTTTTCGCGTGATACGCGTGAATGATGTCGGCAAAGACCAACCCGCCATAGGCATGCACGGTTTTCACCACTTCGCCGGGGTGGCCAAGACTGGTGATGACCAAAGGCACGCGATGCTTGGCGACCAGGGCGAGGTCTTCGGGCAGGCGTTCATTGCTCGGGTGCAAAATGAGGTTGACGCCAAAGGGCGCCACCGGTGCGCCGGGATGAGCGGCGCGATGGGTTTGCAGTTCTGCGTTGATACGCCCGAGCCACTCATCCAGCTGGGCGGCAGGACGCGCATTGAGCGAAGGGAAGGTGCCGGCCACGCCGGCTTTGCAGGCTGCGATCACCAGCTCGGGGCCGGACACCAGGAACATGGGCGCGGCAATCACCGGCACCCGCAGGGTGCCGCGAAAAGCGTTGGGTACGGTCATGCTGTCTCCTCGTGGTCAGTGGCAGGCTTGTCGATGGTGCCCGCATCCGGGCCGACTTTAGCACGCTGCGGGTAGAATTCAAACGACCGTTTGAATGCTGCCCCGCCTCAGTGTCCGGTTTGCAGGCGACGGTGTTATGCTCCCGCGTCATGTCGATTTCGCTCACTACCTTGCTCTACGGTATCGGCCTGGCCGGAGTGGCGGTCAATGCCGCGGCCGGCGTGCTCGAGGCCGGACGCAAGCCCTTTGACCTCTTTGGCATGGTGGTGGTGGCGCTGGCCGCGGCCTTGGGCGGCGGCAGCCTGCGCGACATGCTGCTCGACCGCAAGGTGTTTTGGATTGCGGACCAAAGCTATTTGCTGGCCGCGGTGCTCGCCGGGCTGGCCACTTTTGCGCTGGCGCGCGTGGTGCGCCTGCCGCCGCGGCTCTTTCTGCTGCCGGATGCGGTGGGGTTGGCGCTGTTTACGGTGAGCGGTACCCAGGTGGCGCTCTCGCTCGATGCCCCTTGGCTGGTGGCCAGCCTGATGGGGGTGATCACCGGGGTGTTCGGGGGCATTGTGCGCGATGTGTTGTGCAATGAAGTGCCCCTGGTGTTTACCGGTGAGCTGTACGCTACCGCCTCATGGGCGGGTGCTTTGCTGCTGGTGGGGCTTTCCGCCGCGGGGGTTTCCGCCGGCTGGTCGGCGCTGGCGGCCGGCGCGCTGGTGCTGGCGGTGCGCTTGTTGGCCATCCGTTTCCGCTGGCGGCTGCCGGTGTTTTCCGCGCGTCTGTGATGCGCCGTGTCAGCGCAGGCGAAGCAGAATGCGCAGCCCCGCGGTGGTCTCGTCCTCCGGCAGGTAGCCGATGGCCTTGGGATGAGTGCCGATCCAGCGCCGCACCTCGTCTGTGTCGCGCGCTTCCAAGGGCGGCAGCGCGCGGCCGGAAAAAACCTGGCGTGACCACCATGCGCGGATCTGGCCAGGATTTTTGCCGGTGAGCAGCAAATAGAACTGGTCGCGCTGGGGGCCGGCCGGCAGGTCGATCAGAGTGGCGAGACTGCCGTCGGGCAGCGTGTTGCGCCGTCCCAAATACAGTTGTTGCGCTTCTTCCAGGCTCAACTGCGCGAACCCTGCATCCGGGTGGCCGACGATCACGAATCCGCCTTGTGCTACGGCGTTCGACACGTATCCGCACCACAGTGCGAACAAGGCGACCAGGGCGGAGCGCATGGCGGTGCGCCTCAAAACACCAGATCCAGGGAAACGCCCACAAGGTGCACGGTGCGTCCGCCGGGCATGTCTTGGCCGCTCGGGAAGAAATTGCCCCAGGCATTGTGGCCGATCCGGATGCGGCTGAACTCGGTTTTGAGTGCGGCGTTGCGGGCAAAGTCCCAGCGCACGCCCACGGTCAGACTGTGCTGGGTGCCGCGGCGCGAGGCGAGATAGGCGTCGAAGCCGGCAGCAAGCTGCGGGTCGGCGATCTCGGCCCGAGCAAGCGGGCGTTCTTCGCTCTGTCGTGCGAGGGTGAAAAAGGGCGTGAATGCGCCCACACGCCGGCCCACGGTCAGATGCCAGGCGCGGGCGCTATTGACGTAACGGTCGGCGCGCCGACGGACGATTTCGGCAATCGTCAGCCATTGGCCGTCGTCCCAGTGCAGGCCGGCGGCGCTGAAACTGGCGCGGCCATGCTCTCCGGACAACTCGGCGGGCAGCGCGGCCAGTTCGCCGCCGGCCAGTGCCAGGTTGGCTACCAAGGTGCGGTAGCCGATGTCGCCCCAACGAATCTTCAGCCGTCCTTGACCGTGGCCGAGGAAAACACTGAGCTTGTCTTCGATCAGGCTGACCGTGAAGCCACGGGCGTTGCGCAGGCGGGCGCGACCATCGTCGGCCAGATCGATGCGGCTGTGGCCGAAATAAGGGCGCAGCTCCAGATCGGCACCATCGAGCGGTATGCGCAGCAACAGGTCGGCGCCGTCGATATCGCTGAATGGGTTGAGCCCATAGACCTCTTGGGGCGGACGGATCCATGGATTGGCGTAATTGACATACAAGGAATCGGAAAACATGAAAAAAGGCACGCGCACACGTCCGACCCGCAGCGTCAGCGCGGAATTGGGTGCGTAACGCCAGAACGCCCAGCTAAGCCGGGGGTCATGATTGCCGCGCGGCGTCTCGCGTACCATCCACTGCACGGTGAAGTCGCTGGCGTTGCCCCAATGCACGCTGGCCTGGACGCCTGCCAGACTGTCGGTGCCAAGGTCCACCCGCTGCGGGCCCGGCGCATTGACTCCTGAGCGGAAAAACCACAGATCGCCCTCATTGGGGATCAGCGCACCGACGGTGGCAAAGCCGGACAGTTGCCATAGCGGCGGCGTTTGGGCGACGGCGGCGGATGCGGCCAACAGCATCGGGAGCATGCCGGCGAGCGCGTGAGCTAAATGCAGTCTCATGGCGAGTTCTCCAGCGGGCATCGGGCGCCCAGTAGGGCTTCTAAGGCGTCGGCATCGAGCGGGCGGGCGTACAGATAGCCCTGTCCCAAATCGCAGCCCATGGCCTGCAGCAGCGCATGCTGTGCTTCGGTTTCGATACACTCGGCGATCACCTCCATCTCCAGGTCATGCGCCAGTTCGATACTGCGGCGCACGATTGCGCCCAGTCTGGCGTCGGAGGTCAGCGTGCGGACAAAGGAACCGTCGAGCTTGAGGGTGTCGCACGGGATGGTGTGCAGGTAGCTCAGCGCCGAATAGCCGGTGCCGAAATCGTCGATCAGCACCCTGATGCCGGCGCGCCGCAAGCGGGCCAAGGTGGCGGAGGCTGGCCCGTCCGGCGCCGCGGCTGCGCTTTCGGTGACCTCCACGCGCAGCACCTCCGGTGGCAAGCCATGCCGGGCCAAGGTGTCCAGCAGTTGTTGCGCCAGATCCGGTATGCGCAACTGGTGCGTCGACAGATTGATGCTGACCGGCACAATGCCGCGTCCGCTTTGGGCGTTTTGCCAGCGGCGGATGTCAAGGCAACAGCGTTCGAGCACCTGCAGCCCGAGCGCATGAATCAGCCCCAGGTTTTCGGCCAAGGGCACAAAAGACTGCGGGCCGAGGATGCCGCCTTCGCCCAAAGGCCAGCGTACCAGCGCCTCGACACTGGCGATCTGTCGATCGGACAAGCGCACCACCGGCTGATAGCGCACCGCCAGGATGCCGTGTTGCAGCGCGGTGCGCAGCTCGGACTCCAGACGCAGGGCGTCCAAGGTCTGGGTGTGCATGCCGGCTTCGAAGATCGTCACCGCCTCGCCGTTGTCGCCGCGGCGCGCACGGTGCAAGGCGTTGTCGGCATCGCGCAGCAGGGATTCGGCATCGTCATGATAGTCGTCGGACAAGGCCACGCCGACACGCACCTGCGGGTGCACCGTGTGCCCGGCAAGTGCCGCCGGACGGGCCAGATGCGCACGCAAGGCCGCAGCAAAGCGCGGCGCGTCGGCGCTCGCGGCGATGCCGTTGAGCAGCACCGCGAATTGGTCACCGCCAATGCGCGCGGCTACGTCGCCGCCGCGCAGGCGCTCACCGATGCGTCCGGCGATGTGCTTGAGCAGTTGATCGCCGATCAGATGTCCGAAGCCGTCGTTGATCAGGCGGAAACGCTCCAGATTGATTGCCAGCACCGCAAAGCGGTGGTGTGGATCGCGCTGCCGCTGACCCAACGCGCTTTTCAAATGCTCGATGAACAGCGCGCGGTTGGGCAAGCCGGTGAGCGCGTCATGCAAGGCATCGTGGAGAAGTTGTTGCTCGGCCAGACGGCGGGCGTGAATGTCGGCCATCGAACCGGCCATGCGGTAAGCCTGTCCGTGCGCATCGCGCAGCGCAACCCCGCGGGTGAGCACCCAGCGATGGTTGCCATCTGGCAGCAGAATGCGGTGTTCGAGCATCAATTGCGCGCTTTCGCCTTTGAGGTGTTTGCGCAACTGGTCACGGAAATGGGCGGCGTCGTCCGGGTAGAGGTAGTGCTCGATATCGGCGGGTTTGACGCACAGCGCCTGGGTGTCGAAGCCGGCGATTTCCGAAAAACGCGGCGACAGGTACAAGGTGTCGGCTTGGATGTCCCAGTCCCACAGGCCGTCGTTGGCGCCTTGCACGGCCAGGGCATAGCGTTCCTCGCTGGCGCGCAGGCGCGCGGCGGTATCTTCCAGTTCGGCGACGCGCCCTTGCAGGCGTTCGGCCATCAGGTTGAAGCGCCGCGCCAGGCTGGCCAATTCGTCACGGCCGTCTGCGGGCAGACGATGGTCCAGCCGTCCTTCGGCCAGCGCCTGGCTGCCGCTGAGCAGGCGCCCCAGGTTGCGGGTGAGCAGATAACCGATGAGCGACAGCAGGACAAAAGTCAACATGATTTCGGCCAGCGCGATCAGGGCGCCCTGTTCCAGTATCGCCCGGCGCGCGGCGGTCAGGCTGGATACTGCCACCCCGAACTGCACAAACCCTACTTGGTTGCGGTCGAGCAAGAGCGGGCGGCGCACATGGATCAGTTCATCGCCGGGGGCGGGCTGCGGGCGGCCGTCGGCGTCGGTGTGCGGTGACGGCAGGTGCAGCATCGCGGGCCGTCCGGCGCTCACCAGCAGGCTGCCATCCGGGCGGGCGATGCGCACATAAACCAGCCCTTCTTCGGCGTCGGCGAGCAATTCGCCCAGTACGTCCTGCAGCGTGGCGTAATCGTCTTGCTGACCGTAGGCTACGGCCACCGCGTGCAGCATCGCCGCGTTTTGGCTGATCAGGTTGTCCACGCTGGCTGAGACCGCGTTGTCCATCAGCCGCACGCTGTTGGCCAGCAGCAGGGCCAGCAGCACAACCTGGACCAGGGTGCTCGCCAGCAGCAGGCGGATGCGAATCGAGTGCAGGCCGAAAGACTGTGTTCGCAAACGGGAACTCTCGGTGGGCAGATCGGTGCGGGCATCCCGCCACGCGCACCAAGACGGTGCTTGCGACGGGGTCCGCATGACTTCAGTATAAGCGTTGTGGGTACCCGCCGAGCGTGACGGATGTCTGGGTCGGGCGCGGATTTTTGCCGCTGCGCCGCGCCCGGCGTTCTTCAGCGACGTGCCATGCGCTTGACCGTAGCGGCAGCGTCGATGCGGCCTGCGCTGGCAAAGGCTTCCAGGTTGTCCTCGATGCGGTCCGGGTCGTAGAGGTAATTCACCATCACGCCCCAGGATTGCTCCAGGCCTTTCGCCGAGGTGTCGGCCAGCCAGTTGAGCCGCTCGATGCGCGCGCCATTGCCCAGGTGAAAGCGCGCCACCGGGTCAGCCGGTTTGCCTTCGCGCCGCGCATTGAGCAGGTAATCGGCGGCCACCCGCATCAGTGGCGCTTGAAGTGCTCGCGCCAGGGCGTGGTCTTCTTGCCAGCCCGGTTGACCGGCGAGCACTTCGCGCAAGCGCGGCGACTCGGGGCCGTCGATACCGGCGGCGGCCAGGCGCTTCCAGTCGGCGTCGGTGAACGCTGCGGTCACTTCCGCCGGGTGTGTGCTCGCCCAGCGGGCCAGGCCCGGAATCGGCGACAAGGTGGCGAAAGTCTTGAGCTTGGGAAAGTCGCGTTGCAAATCATCGACCACCCGCTTGAGCAGGAAATTGCCGAAAGACACGCCACGCAGCCCGCTCTGGGTGTTGCTGATGGAATAAAAGATCGCCGTGCTGGCGCGTGTGGTATCCAGCACCGGGGCATGTTCGTCGAGCAGTTGCTGAACGTTGTCGGTCAGCTCCTCGACCAGTGCGACTTCGACGAAGATCAGCGGCTCCAGTGGCATGCGCGGATGGAAAAAGCCATAGCAGCGACGATCCGAATCGAGCCGGTTTTTCAGATCGGTCCATGAGCGGATCTCGTGCACCGCTTCGTACTCCACCAGTTTTTCCAGCAATGCGGCCGGTGATTGCCAGGTAATGCGTTTGAGCTCCAGAAAACCGACGTCGAACCAGGCTGACAGCCGTGCTTGCAGTTCGCGATCGAGCGACTGCAATGCCGGGTCGTCGGGCAGATAACGTAGCAGGTCGGCGCGCAGATCGACCAGAAATTTGACGCCCTGGGGGATGGCGTTGAATTGAGTGAGGATGCGGATGCGCGCCGAGCGCATGGCGGCGCGCAACGCGGCTTCCGCGTCCCACTGCTGCGGGGTTCCGACCGCTGCTTGGTAAGCCTCATGGGCGCGGGCGATGCGTTGTGGGTCGGGGCCGAATTCCAGCGCGATGATGCGCAAGAAGGCGTGACGCCCGGCGTCGTCCAGGCGCAGATAGGTTTCGGCCAGGCGTGCGGCGCGCTGGCGTGTGGAGACTTCGCCGCCGCGGCCCTCGGCGCATTCATGCAATTGCCGGCGAATACGCTCGATGGTTTTTTCGGACGGCTCGTCTTTGCGGCCGGTGGCGGAGGCCATGAATTCACGCATCTTGTCGAGGCCGCGAGCCATTAGTCCGGGTGCCATGCCTGGTTCCTTGCGCTTGCCGAAAGCCTGGATCATACCGCGTCTGCGGCCGCCGGTTTCGCGCACCGGAAGGCCGCGCCAGCGCGGCTTCGCGCACGGGTTTCGATAACGGCCCGGAACTGCGTCACGACCGAGTGCGAATCGTCGATTCGCCGATGTCATCTGCGCAAAGATTCGGGCATCATTACGGCATACCTGCAAATGACGTGCGCCGATGACACCGAATACGCAAACCGATGCGACCGGGCGTTCCAATGATGCGCAGCGCCCGCCCGCCCTGCGTGTGTTGCTGGCAGCGCCCGAGGAGGCTCAGGCCGGGCCGATGGCGTCGGTGCTGCAAGGCTCGGCCGATATCGAACTGGCCGGCTGGACCGACAGTGAAAGCCGTGCGATGCAGCTCTTTTTTCTGCTCGATCCGGATGTCACCGTACTCGACTGGCGGGTGTCGGTATCCGAACCGGCGCGCCTGGTCGGTCTGCTCAAGCGGGTGGCGCCTTATGCGCGTATCGTTTGCGTGGTGCCGGCGCCGGACTCCATGCCGGCGCGTGCGGCGCGGGCGCTGGGGGCGGACGAAGTGGTCACCTGCGAGGCCCTGCCCGAGCTGTTGCATGCGTGGGCTGCCGCGCGCGGCCACACGCCCTAAGCGCTCTGGCGCGGCGCTGCCAGCAACCACGCGCCTGCAAGAATCATCGGCACGCACAGCCATTGCGCGGTGGATAGCCCCAAAGACAGGGTGCCGAAGATGCCCGGATCCGGCGTGCGGAAAAACTCCGCAGCAAACCGCAAAACCCCGTAGCCCAGCAAAAAGGCGCCCGAGACTGCGCGCGGCGGGCGCGGACGGGCGGCGAACAGCCACAGGATGACGAATAGCAGCAAGCCTTCGCCGAGCGCCTGATAGAGCTGTGACGGATGGCGCGGCAGCGAATCCACCCACGGAAACACCATCGCCCAGGGCAGATCCGGATCGGCCGGGCGGCCCCATAGCTCGCCGTTGATGAAATTGCCGATGCGCCCCGCAGCCAGTCCGGTGGGCACCAGCGGGGCGATGAAGTCGGTGATCTGCCAGAACCCCTTGCCGTGGCGACGGCCATAGAGCCACATCGCCACCAGTACCCCTAAAAAGCCGCCGTGAAAGCTCATGCCGCCTTTCCAGATGGCGGGGATTTCCAGCGGATGCGTGAAGTAATAGCCGGGCTGGAAAAACAATACTTCACCCAGCCGGCCGCCGATGACCACGCCCAGCACACCGTAGAGCAGCAGGTCGTCGATCTGGGGGCCGTTCCACCCCAGCTCGGGGCGGCGTCGGGCGTGCACGCGGCCGAGCAGCATGAACAAGATGAAGGCGAGCAAGTACATCAGACCGTACCAGCGCACCGAGAGCGGGCCGAGCGTCAAGGCGATCGGGTCAAATTGCGGATGAACCAGCATGGGCGAAGGGTGTATCGGTGTTTCCGGGTTATTCGAACTGCGCGCGGAAGCGCTCGAACGCGCCGCGCAGCGCATCGATGTCTTGGCGCAGGCGGCGTACTTCGGCTTCGAGCGCTGCAATGCGTTCGCGGGCGGAGGGCGTCTGGGCGGTGTCGGCACCGTGGGGTTCGGTCTGCAAGCTCAACTCTTGCGTGCCGCCGAGTAGATGCGTCCAACGCACCTCTTTGGTGCCGGGCGCGCGTGGCAGTGCGGCCACCATTGGCGGATACTTCTCTGCCAGATGTTCCAGGATGGCCTCGACCTCGGCGATCTCACCAAAACGGTGCATGCGCTCGCAGCGTTGACGGATTTCGCCGGCCGTCTGCGCGCCGCGCAGCAGCAAGGTGGCCAACACGGCTTGTTCGGCCGGCGGCAAGGAGTGGCGCAGACGCACCAAGTGCTCGTACTTGGCTACGCGCCCGCCGGGCTGATCCCGGCGTGCCACCAAGCGGCGCCCGATCAGGCTGTCGACCGCATGCTGCACGGCTTCTTCGGACAAGGACATGACCGGATCGCGTCCGGTGAGTTGATTGCACCCGGCAGTGAGCGCATTGATCGACATCGGATAGCTGTCGGGCGTGAGGAAGTGCTTTTCGATCAGCACGCCGAGCACGCGCACTTCGCAAGGGTCCAAATCGAAGCTGGTATCGTCGGTGGGCGGCTGTTGTGCATCCATGGGCAAACCATCTGTGCGGTGAAGGGGCGATGATAACGCAGCCGGCAACATCGTCCGTTTGGCCGTTTGAGCGGATTCTGGCGTGTCGGGCTGGCAGGGGTACAATCGGCATCTTTCCCTCGCAGCCTTTTGCGGAGTCAGTCATGCCCCAGTACCGTTCCCGAACGTCCACCGCCGGTCGCAACATGGCGGGTGCGCGCGCCCTGTGGCGTGCCACCGGTATGAAGGACGAGGATTTCAGCAAGCCCATCATCGCCGTGGCCAACAGTTTTACCCAGTTCGTGCCGGGGCATGTGCATCTCAAGGACCTCGGCCAATTGGTGGCGCGCGAAATCGAGGCCGCCGGCGGCGTGGCCAAGGAGTTCAACACCATCGCGGTCGACGATGGCATTGCCATGGGGCACGGCGGCATGCTGTATTCCCTGCCCAGCCGGGAATTGATCGCCGATAGCGTCGAGTACATGGTCAATGCCCACACCGCGGATGCGCTGGTGTGCATTTCCAACTGTGACAAGATCACCCCGGGCATGTTGATGGCCGCGCTGCGCCTCAATATTCCCACCATTTTCGTGTCCGGCGGGCCGATGGAAGCCGGCAAGGTGAAATGGGACGCCAAGGTGATTCCGCTCGATCTGGTCGATGCCATGGTCAAGGCGGCCGACAAAAATTGTTCCGATGAGGAAGTCGCGGCGGTGGAACGCTCCGCCTGCCCCACCTGCGGCTCCTGTTCCGGCATGTTCACCGCCAATTCGATGAACTGCCTGACCGAGGCGCTGGGGTTGTCGCTGCCGGGCAATGGCACCACGCTGGCCACCCACGCCGATCGCGAAAAGCTGTTCAGGGAGGCCGGCCGGCGCATCGTCGAGCTGGCCAAACGTTACTACGAACAGGATGACGCCTCGGTGCTGCCGCGCTCGATCGCGAGCTTCCGGGCTTTTGAGAACGCCATGAGTCTGGACGTGGCCATGGGCGGTTCCACCAATACCGTGCTGCATCTGTTGGCCGCGGCGCGCGAGGCCGGCGTGAACTTCACCATGGCCGACATCGACCGCATCAGCCGGCGAGTGCCTTGCCTGTGCAAGGTGGCGCCAGCCGTGCCGGATGTGCATATCGAGGATGTCCATCGCGCCGGCGGCATCATGGCCATCCTTGGCGAGCTCGACCGCGCCGGTCTGCTGCACCGCGACGTTCCCACGGTGCACAGCAAAACCCTGGGTGAAGCGCTGAGCCGCTGGGACATCATGCAGACTCATGACAAAGCGGTGTTCGATTTCTTCCTTGCCGCGCCCGGCGGCGTGCCCACCCAGGTGGCGTTTTCGCAGAACCGCCGCTGGAACGAGCTCGATATGGACCGTGTGCGCGGCGTGATCCGCAACAAGGCCAACGCCTTTACCGCCGACGGCGGCCTGGCGGTGCTCTACGGCAACATTGCCGAGAAAGGCTGTATCGTCAAAACCGCCGGGGTGGACGAGTCCATTTGGCAATTCACCGGCAAGGCGCGGGTGTATGAAAGCCAGGAAGACGCGGTAGAGGGCATTCTGGGCGAACAGGTGCAAGCCGGCGATGTGGTGGTGATCCGCTACGAAGGTCCCAAGGGCGGTCCCGGCATGCAGGAAATGCTCTACCCCACCTCTTATCTGAAAAGTCGCGGGTTGGGCAAACAGTGTGCGCTACTGACCGACGGCCGTTTCTCCGGTGGCACCTCCGGTTTGTCCATCGGTCACGCCTCACCGGAAGCGGCCTGCGGTGGGGCCATCGCCCTCATCGAAGATGGCGACATCATCGAAATCGATATCCCCAAGCGCCGCATTCACTTGGCGGTGAGCGACGAGGAACTCGCCCGCCGTCGCGCGGCAATGGAAGCTCGGGGAGCGGCGGCCTGGAAACCCGCCAAGCGCGAGCGCAGCGTATCGGCTGCGCTGCAAGCCTATGCCGCGCTCACCACCAGTGCCGACACCGGCGCGGTGCGCGACCTCAGCCAGCTGCAGCGCTAACGCTCATTGGCGCCGGCCGCCTCGGCGCGGCCGGCCGTGTCGATCGACCGGCGCTCCGTGCGAGTATCCGCGTTTCGCTCGGCTGGGACGCCATACACCGCCATGGCCAAGCCGGCCACCAGCTCGCCGCATGCGCTGTCCGCATCCCAAGGCAGCAGTACGGCGGCCTGCGGTAGCCCCAGGCTGGCCAACTGGTGCGGTACGCCCCAGCCGTGGCGCAGGTGGCCGCTGCCGATCAGACCCACCACCAGGGCTTCGGGGTACGCACGGCGCGCGGCGGCGATGGCTTCGGCCATGGCCCGGTCCCAGACCAACTGTGCCTCGATAAAGCGCTGGCCGGCCTGGTCGTGGTCATCGCTTGGCCGCGGGTGGTGGTTGCGGTAGATGGTCTGCAGCCATTCGGTATAAGCCGGCGAAGGCGCCGCGGGGCGGCCCACACCTTGGCGGGCGTGCGCGGGGACGGCATCGAAACCGCTGCGCCGCACCGCCTGGATCAGCTCCCGATCCACATTGAGCGCCACCAGCGGGATGCGGTGCTGGCGGGCGAAGCGGAAAATGTCCATGTAAAGCGCAGCATCCATGCGCCACACTTGTGCCCAGTCGCTGCGCACAAGGAAGGTCTCCTCATCGAGTTCGCCGCGCACCCAGGCATCCAGGGCGGGCTGCACCCGGCGGGGAAACATCTCCAGACCGATCGCCATGTTCGGCTGGCGCGCGTAGAGCGCCGACAGGGTGTCGAGCTGCCAGCGGTGATGCGCCATGCGGTCGTGGCGCTCGCCAAGCAGGACCACGCCGTTGTGCGCCAGGCCGTCTAACAGCAGATGCTCGGCCAGGCGTCCGCCGCCAGGGGCGATCCAGGTGGCTTCCGGCACGCAGGCGGCGCCGCGTGACGTGGCGTCGTCGGTGGATACGGCGCTGATGCATGCGGCCGCAAGCAGCACCGGGAGGATCGAGATCGCTTTCATTGGTATTCCTTGCCGCTTGGGGTGCAAGGGATGGTCGCCGGCTCGCATCCGGCGCTTTGCTACCGGCCGAAGGCAGGCGCGCCGGGTAAGTCTCGGAGTCAGGCGCGCGCGTTCGGTTCCCTTGTTCAGCGCTGCCGCCAGCGCTGGCGGCCTCGTCGAAATGACTCAGTCGGCCGCGAGGCCGCCGAGCAGGGTGGCGAGGTTGTGGCGCATCATCGCTATGTAAGTGGGCGCCGGACCGTCGGCGGCCGATAGCGCGTCGGAATAGAGCGTGCCGCCCAGGCGCGCCCCGCTTTCATTGCGGATACGCTCGACCAGGCGCGGATCGGTCACGTTTTCCAGGAAAGCCGCGGGGATTTTTTCTGCGCGGATCTGACGGATCAGCCGGGCGATGCCTTGCGCGCTCGGTTCGGCGTTGCTGGCCACGCCGTGCGCGGCCACAAAGTGCAGACCGTAGGCCCGTTCGAAATAGCCAAAAGCATCGTGCGAGGTGACTACCTTGCGCCGTTCGGCCGGCAGCGCCGCCAAGGCGCGGCGGATGTCGGCATCCAGCGCCTGCAGCTCGGCGATGTAGCGTTCGGCGTTGGCGCGGTAGTGGGCTGTGTGCGCCGGGTCGGCGGCGGTGAGTCCGGCGGCGATGTTGCGCACGTAAATGATGGTGTTGGCAACATCCTGCCAGGCATGAGGGTCGACCCCATGCGTGTGTCGGTGGGCGTGGTCATGGTCATGCTCGTGTTCCGCCTCCGGTTGGCTGTGCAGTGCGGGAATGCCTTGCGAGGCAATCAGCACCGGACGTGGATGACCGGCCGAGCGGGCCAGGCGCTCGATCCACCCGTCGAAGCCCAATCCGTTGGCCACCACCAGCGCTGCGGCGCCCACCTTGCGGGCGTCCGAAGGGCGCGGCTGGTAGCCGTGCGCATCCTGGTCTGGGCCCACCAAGGCCTGTACCAGGACATGCTCGCCGCCCACCGCGGCGACCAGATCGGCGAGGATGGAAAAGCTGGCCACCACGTCCAGCTTGTCGGTCTCAGTGGCATGCGCTGGGCCAGCCAACAGGATGATCGACAGCATCAGAAAATTCAGGTACTTGCGCATGGGGCGACTCCGACGGATCAGGATTCAAGATGGCTGCGCGCCGGCAGACGGGCGGCGAGCATGCCGTCCGGGGCGAGCAGCAGCGAGGCAAGATAGGCCAGGCCGCACATCAGCACGATGGCCGGGCCGGCCGGTACGTCGACATGGAAAGACAGCAGCAGACCGCCGAGCGCGCAGACCAAAGCAATGGCCGATGCGGTTGCCAGCAGCGGCCCCAGGCGGCGGCTCCACAGCCGCGCGGCCGCCGCCGGCAGGATCATGATGCCTACCGCCATCAGCGTACCCAGCGCATGGAAACCGGCCACCAGGTTGAATACCACCAGCGCCAAAAAGCCGTAGTGCGCCACCGGCGACAAGCGGCTCACCCCGCGCAGGAAGGCCGGATCGAAGCATTCCAGGGCCAGCGGGCGCAGCAGCAACGCCAGGCCGAACAGGGTCAGGCTGGCGATCGCGGCGATCAACAGCAGCGAGGCGTCATCGAGCGCCAGCACCGAGCCGAACAGCACATGCAGCAGATCGAGGTTGTTGCCCCGCAGCGACACGATCATCACCCCGGCAGCCAGCGACAACAGGTAGAAGGTGGCCAGGCTGGCGTCTTCCTTGAGTATCGAGCTGCGGGTGACCAGGCCCGCGGCCAGTACCACCGCCAGGCCGGCCAGGATGCCGCCCACCGTCATCGCGCCCAGCGACAGACCGAAGGCGAGATAGCCAAGGGCAGCGCCCGGCAGGATGGCGTGGCTCATCGCGTCGCCCATCAGGCTCATGCGGCGCAGCATCAGAAACACGCCCACCGGCGTGGCGCCCAGTGCCAGCGCCAGGCAGCCGGCGAGCGCACGGCGCATGAATTCGAAATCGACAAAGGGCATGACCAGCGCGTCGATCATGCGCTCACCTTGCCGATGTGTGCGTCACGGTGGCATACCGCGGCCTGTTCGTCGAACGCCTCGGAAAGCTGCCGGGCGCGGGCAAGCAGCGGCTCGGTCAGCACCTCGGCGGTGGGGCCGAAGGCCACCGGTTCGCGGGCCAACAGCAAACACATGGGGAAGTGGCGCCGAACCAGCTCGAGGTCATGAACCACGGTGAGGAGGGTGCGCCCTTCCCGATGCCAGGCGAGGATCAATTGCATCAAATCCTCCACGGTGCGCGCGTCGAGTGCGGCAAAGGGTTCGTCGAGCAGGATCAGCGGCGCATCCTGCAGGATCAGACGGGCAAAACGCACCCGCTGCATCTGACCGCCCGACAGCGAGCCGATCGGGCGGGATTCGAAGCCGGATAGCCCCACGGCGGCAAGCGCCTGCGCGATGCGGGCTGCGTGCGAGGCGCGAACCCGTCCGAAGGCGCCGATTTCGTGCCACAGCCCCATGGCCACCATCTCGAACACCGACACCGGAAAACTGCTGTCCAGTTCGCCGCGCTGCGGCAGGTAGGCGATGCGGGCAGCGGGCGCGCCGCTTCGCCGGATATGGCCGCCCAATGCACGCAGCTCGCCGGCCAGACCTTTGAGCAGGGTGGATTTACCAGCCCCGTTGGGGCCGACCACGGCAATCAGTGCGCCGTCGGGCACATGCAGGCTCAGATGGTGAACCGCCGGGTGGCGATCATAGCCGAGGGTGAGATCTTCGAGTTGAAGCATCGGCTGGCTCAGCGCGACAGCGCCCAAAATACCGCGACCCATAGCAGGGTGCTGGCCGCTGCAGCCAGCGCCAGGCGTTGGGCCAAGCCGCTACCGAGCAAGCCTGCGCGGGGCGCGTGGTGGTGAGGTTTCATGGTGTCAAAAAAGTAGTGGGGCTGTGGGGGAAAATGCAACAGTGTTGCGTGTTGATTTGGCTTAGCCGCCTGCCTGGCCGGTGTTGCACGCCGGACAGGCGCCATGCAGCACCAGCTCTGCTTGATCCAGGCGGTAACCGGCCGGCAGCGCTACCGCGATGGCCGGCTCAATGCTCTCCAGGCACAGCACGCGACCGCAGGCGTCGCAGTGAAAATGCGCATGACGATGGCCGTCATGCCTGACCGCTTCGAACTTGGCGGCGCGCTCCTTGCCCGGTACCCGGACAGCGATGCCTTGTTCCACCAGCCAGTCGAGCGCGCGATAGACCGTGACCCGGTCGTGGTGCGCACCGCAGGCGGCCAGATTGGCAACGATTTGGTCGTGGCTCAGCGGCTGGTGACTGGCCAGCAGGCATTCCAGCACCGCCACCCGGGTGCGCGTGACGCGGCCGTGCGCGGCAATCGTGTGTTGCGCCGCGCCGAGCGTGTCCGACAGCGGGGAGGGGGACGGCTTGTGATGATTCATCAAAAGGGGTTTGCCTCTTTTTACTGCAACATTGTAGCATTTAACCGGTCTGTGTGAGATGCGCGGCGTGCCATGCGGCGCTTTGACGGGAGAGATCGGAACGTGAGCGGCATGATCAAGAAACTGACAATGGGTTTGGCCGGGCTGGGTCTTGGCTTGACGGCCTTCGCGCATGGGGTGCATGAGCATGGGGTGGCACGACTGCAGGTGGCCATCGACGGTGGGCGGCTGGTCGTTGCACTGAAAAGTCCGCTGGACAATCTGGTGGGCTTCGAGCACAAACCCCGCACCGCGGCGCAGCGCAGTGCTTGGGCCGAGGCCGAGGGCAGGCTGCGCGACTTTGGTGCGTTGTTCCTGGTACCGCCCGCGGCCGGTTGTACGCTGACCAATGTTGACCTGGAATTGCCTTGGGCGGCCGGTGCGCGGTCGGATCAGGACCCTGCGCAGGATCACGGGCCGGATCACGACCACGACCATGACCACGACGCTGCGCATGGCGAAGTGCATGTCCAATACGCGCTCGATTGCGCGCAGCCCCAGGCGCTGACCGGCTTGACCGTCAAACTGGCCGAGCGCTTCCCGCGCACTGCCCGCATCCGTGCGCAGGCCGTCACCCCACGCGGCCAGAACGCGCAGACACTGACCCGCGACAACAACACGTTGGCGCTGTGAGTGAGGCCAGTGCAGCCGTTGCGACGCCGGCGGTGCACCTGGAAGGGGTGCGCTTTGCCTGGCCGGGCGCGGATGCGCCGTGCTTGGCGATCGAGCGCTTTACCCTGGCCGCCGGTGAGCGTGTCTTTCTATGCGGCCCCAGCGGCAGCGGCAAAACCACGCTGCTGTCGCTGATCGGGGGCGTGTTGACTGCGCAGGCTGGCTGGGTGGTGGTGTGTGGGCAGGAGCTGGGTGCATTGCGTTTGCGGGCGCGCGACCGCTTTCGCGCCGACCACATCGGTTTCGTGTTCCAGCTTTTCAATCTGATTCCTTACCTTTCTGCGCGCGACAACATCCTGCTGCCCTGCCGCTTTTCGGCGCAGCGCAGCCAGCGGGTGCGCGAGGCGGGCCGCAGTCCGGAGGCGGAAGCCGAGCGGCTGGCCGCGCACCTGGATCTGGACGGGGCGCTGCTCGACCGCCCGGCCGCCGAACTGTCGGTGGGCCAGCAACAGCGTGTGGCCGCCGCGCGTGCGCTCATCGGCCGGCCGCCGTTGGTGATTGCCGACGAGCCGACCTCGGCGCTGGACGCCGACCGCCAGCGCGGCTTTCTGGAACTGCTGATGGGCGAATGCGCGGCGGCTGGCGCGGCGCTCCTTTTTGTCAGCCACGACGCGCGGCTGGCCGCGCACTTCGACCGGGTAGTGGCCCTGGATGAAATCAACCGTGGCGCCGGACGAGGTGGGGCATGAAGGCGCCGCTGTGGCATCTGACCTGGCGCAGCATCGCCAACCGTCGGCTCACTGCGCTGCTCACGGTGATCTCGGTGGCGCTCGCGGTAGCCCTGTTGTTGGGGGTCGAACGGCTGCGCCAGGACGCACGCGCCGGGTTTGCCGCTACCATTTCCGGCACCGATCTGGTGGTCGGCGCGCGCAGCGGGCCGGTGCAGTTGCTGCTGTATTCGGTGTTCCATATCGGCAACGCCACCAACGATGTGTCTTGGCAGAGTATCCAGGCCATTGCCGCGCTGCCCGATGTCGACTGGCTGGTGCCGCTGTCCTTGGGCGACTCGCACCGCGGTTTCCGCGTCATCGGCACCACGGCAGACTTTTTCGAGCATTACCGCTATGGGCACGGCCAAACCTTGACGATGCGTGCCGGCCGCCGGTTTGGCGATGTGTTCGAGGCCGTGGTCGGCGCCGAAGTGGCCGAACGCCTCGGCTACCGCGCCGGCCAATCCATCGTGGTCAGCCACGGCAGCGGCGAGGTGAGCTTTGCCGAGCATGACGACAAACCCTTTACCGTGGTCGGCGTGTTGGCGCGCACCGGCACGCCGGTGGACCGCTCGGTGCTGGTGAGCCTCGAGGGCATCGAGGCGATTCATGTCGACTGGGTCGGTGGCGCCCGTCTGCCGGGCGTGCGCATTGCCGCCGAGCATGTGCGCAAATTCGATCTATCGCCCAAGCGTGTGACCGCCGCGCTGGTGGGCCTCAAATCCCGGATCGCGGTGTTCCGTGTGCAGCGCCAAATCAACGAATGGCCCGCCGAACCGCTGTTGGCGGTGCTGCCCGGCGCCACCTTGCAGGAGCTGTGGAGTGTGGTGGCAGTTGCCGAGCGCGCCTTGCTGGCGGTCTCGGCGCTGGTGGTGGTAGTGGGGCTGGCCGGCTTGGTGGCGGTGGTGGTCGCAAGCCTCGGCGAGCGCCGGCGCGAGCTGGCTATTCTGCGCGCATTGGGCGCCAGCCCTGGGCAGGTGTTCCGTTTATTGGCGCTGGAGAGTCTGCTGCTCAGTCTGGCCGGCTGCCTTCTCGGTATCATGTTGCTTTATGCGGCGGTGGCGGCCGTCGGTCCGTGGCTGCAAGCGCACTATGGTCTGCTGTTGTCGGCCGGCTGGCCGAGCGCGGCGCAATGGCAGTTGTTGGGCGCGGTGCTCGCCGTCGCGGTGCTGGCCAGCCTGGTGCCAGGCTGGCGCGCCTATCGTTATTCGCTCGCCGACGGCATGACCATCAGGATTTGATATGCGGTTTTCGCGCCTTGTGCTCGCAGTCTTGCTCTCCGTCTGTGTCACCCTGACAGCCGCCCACGCGCAACAGGTCACCACGGGGCAGTCCGGCTACCAAGTGGGCGACCGCCTGGTTTCCAAGGCCCGTGCCGACAAGGATGGCTTTACCGAAATCGAATGGGACGACCTGCTGCCCGCCGAGTGGAATCCGCAGGCGCTGTTCGATGACCTCGATCTGGACAATCTGAGCGATAACGATCCGCGCGCCATCGACCTGATGCGCCGGCTGCGCGAAGAATGGGACCGCGCGCCGGTGGTCGAGCGCATGAACGGGCGGCGCATCCGCATTCCCGGATTCGTGGTGCCGCTGGAAGGCGACGGCAAGACCATTCGGGAATTTCTGCTGGTACCCTATTTCGGCGCTTGCATCCATGTGCCGCCTCCGCCGGCCAACCAGCTCATCCACGTGATGCCGGACAAGCCGATTGCGGGCGACTGGAACATGGTGCCGGTGTGGGTCAGCGGCGTGCTCACCGTGGCGCGTATTGAATCGCAACTGGGCAACGCCGGCTACCAGCTGCGCGCCATCAAGGTCGAAGAGTACAAGGAGGAGGCGGCCAAGCGCTGAAGGGCCGCAGGGCTCTGGCCGCTGCAGCCCGATCGGCCGGTCCCGATTGGCCGCTCAACCCGGACTCAACGCAATCGTTGCAGAATGGTGCGCACCGGCGTCGGCAGCGGCGCTTGGTCCAACACATCCAGCGCCTGCCAGTGCAGGTTGCCGTCGGCGGCCAGGGGCGGTGTGTCGGGCAGATCCACCAGCCAGGGGCGGATTTCCAGCACGAAGTGGGTGAAAGCGTGGGTCAGCGCGGGCAGTTCGCTGCCGCCCGCCAGCGTACCGAAACGTTGCGCCACCCAGGCTGCGGCGCCGCTTGGGCCGGCTTCCGGCAAGGCCAGCAAGCCGCCCCAGATGCCTGCAGGCGGGCGGCGTTCCAGCAAGACGGCGTTGCCTGCACGCACCACCGCCACCTGTATCGTGCGCCGTGGCGGCGTCTTGCGCGGACGGACGGTCGGTAGTTCCGCGGTGCGCCCCTGTTGCCGCGCCACGCATGCAGTTGCGAGCGGGCAGCGGGCACAGGTGGGGCGGGCGCGGGTACAGATCATGGCGCCCAGATCCATTTGCGCCTGGATGTAACGCTCTATCCCGCGCGCAGGCAACAGTTCCTCGGCCAAGGACCACAGGCGGCGCTCGACTGTGCGCTCACCCGGAAAGCCTTCGACACCGAAGACCCGGCACAGCACGCGCTTGACATTGCCATCCAGGATGGGCACACGTTCGCCAAAGCAAAACGCGGCGATTGCCGCCGCGGTGGAGCGGCCGATGCCGGGCAGGCGGGCGATGTCCTCGGCACGGCGCGGAAACAGGCCGCCCAGTTCTGTCATGACGATTTGCGCCGCTTTGTGCAGATTGCGGGCGCGCGCATAGTAGCCCAGTCCGCTCCACAGACTCAGCACCGCCTCCAGCGGCGCGGCGGCCAGGTCGGCAAGGGTGGGAAAGCGCGCCAAAAAGCGGTGGTAGTAGGGAATTACGGTCTCGACCTGGGTCTGTTGCAGCATGATCTCCGACAGCCACACCCGGTAGGGGTCGCGGTGCTGCTGCCAGGGCAAATCATGGCGGCCGCAGTCGGCCTGCCAGGCTATCAGACGCTCGGCAAAGTCTTGCTTGGACAAGGGTTTGATCCTATTTTGCGGGCCGCTTCGGGGTCGACGGAAAGTCGTCGCGCAGCCATAATCCATCGGTTTTTGAGACCGGCTCAGCGCTTTACGCCTTGGTGCCGCACCCTAGAAGGCCATGTCCGCACAGAACTACTACACGCACGAAGACTTCACCCGCAATTTTCGCAACGCCCTCGGCATGTTTGCCACCGGCGTCACCGTGGTCACGACCCGTGCCGCCAATGGCGCGCCGGTCGGTTTGACGGTGAATTCGTTCAACTCGGTCTCGCTCGATCCGCCGCTGGTGCTATGGAGCCTGTCGGTAACCTTACCCAGCGTGCCGGTGTTCGAAGCCTGCGAATACTACGCCATCAACGTGCTGGCGGACGACCAGCAGGCGCTCTCGCAACTATTCGCCAGCCGCTCCGACGACAAGTTTGCCGGACTGCAGTTCGACCAAGGTCTGGGCGGTGCGCCGTTGCTGCGCGGCTGTTGCGCGCGCTTCGAATGCCGTAACACTCACCGTTATCCGGGCGGCGACCACATCTTGTTCGTCAGCGAGGTCATCAACTTCGACCGCGAAGACCGCCCGCCGCTGCTTTTTTTTGGCGGTGCCTACCGGCGTCTGGCGCCTTGAGCAGAAACATGCACATCAGGCGGGGGCTTGCGCCCCCTTTTTTTTGCCTGCAAGCGATGCAGACGATGTGGCGCCGAAACTGGAAATGCGCTTGCCGCCTGCGGGGTAACGGATGCCGGATGTCGTCGCATGGCTGAGGCTGGTATGAAGATTGCTAAATTCTTCATACATTCTGTGCTCATGGATTCAGCCAATGATGACACTTCGTAAAGCCAATCCTGCCACGCTTCCCTCTGCCACCTTACCGGCGCTGCTCGCTTGTGTGTTCGCGGTTGCGGCGTCGGGCGCCCGGGCCAACACGGCCGAAGCGACCCTGCAGACCATCGAAGTAAAAGGACAAACGCTGGGTGAGGGCGGTGCCGCTTACACCGCTTCAGGTTTTGCAAGCGAGGAAATCCGCGCAAAAAGCATCAACCAGGTACAACAACTGTTTCGCCATGTGCCGGGCATGGACATCCGCGTCTTGGGGCTGACCGGCGTGGCGGATTCCATCGTGCTGCGCGGCTTCGGCGGTGGCGGCCATGGGGGCGACATCGCTGTCAGTGTGGATGGCATTCCGCTCAATGAGGCCATGTCCCATGCAGATGGTTATGTCGACTTGAACGTTATCGTCCCCCTGGAGCTGCGCACCATGACGGTGCTCAAGGGCCCCGTTTCGGCGCTTTACGGCAACTTCAACCGCGCCGGCTCGATCAGTCTGGAGACACGCAAGGGCGGCGAGTATCGTGAGTTGGACCTTTCCGCTGGCAGCTTCGGCACGGTCGATGCGCAAACCGCCTTGGGAGTGAAAGTGTCGGATACCCAGCATCTGAACCTGGCCGCCCAGCTCTACCGCAGCGACGGATTCCGCGCGCAGTCCGAATCCTGGCGCGCAACCTTGGCCGGGCGTTGGAGTGTGGATCTGACCGGCGGGCTGCGTGCGGCGCTGTCTGCCCGGATACATACTGCGCAAGCGGACAACCCTGGCTATCTGAGTGCCGCGCGCTTTCGCGCCGACCCTTACGGCAAGGAACCCGGCGTGCAGAACGACGGCGCTGAAAAGGACTTTGCCACGTTGCGCACCGACGTGCAGTACGCATTGAGCGACCAGCTCACGCTGCTTGGCTTTGCTTACGCCACGCGGCAGGACTTCACCCGTTGGTTCACCCGTCCGCTCGGCGGTGTGCCGACCCAGCGCGAGGAAAGCTATGACCGCAAGGTGCATGGCGCCGGCGTAAACCTCAATGGCCGGCACAATGCCACCGTGCCGCTCAACTGGGTGGCTGGGGTGGAGACGTTCCGTGAATCGACCGATTACGTGTATTACGACAACCTCGATTTTCGCCGCCGAGTCACCCCGGCGATCAATGACCGCAACTCGGTGCTGCGTAGTCTGTCGGCCTTCGGCGAACTGGAGGCGCCGCTGCATCCGCTGTTCAAACCGACCCTGGGCGTGCGCTGGGACCGTTTCACCGGCAACTGCTCGCCAAACGGACCGGAAACGTCCACCGCGCCGTGTGAGCGCATGCCGCGGATGAGCCACACTGCGCCCAAGTTCGGTCTGCGTTCACAAATCGCCTCCGGCCTCGAACTGCGCGCCAGCCGTGCAGAAGGTTTTGCGTTGCCGAGCGATTTTGCCAAGTACGCGCTTGGCGCCTCGGTACTCGATCCGAACATCTTCCGCCAGACCGAGGTGGGCGCACGTTTGACCGCGGTGCCCGGGCTGATGATCGATGCGGCGGCTTACCGCCTGCAGTCGTCCGATGAGGTTCGTGCCGTGGCGCCGGGCGTCTATGAGAATTTCGGGTCAACCCGGCGCACCGGATACGAGCTGGAAATTCTGTGGATGCCGCACGACGATGTGGATCTCACCCTGGCCTGGGGCGAGGCTGACTCGAAAATTACCCGCAATGCCAATCCTGCCTTGGTCGGCAAACGTGTGACCGGTGTGCCGCGTCACACCCTGACCGCCGAACTCACCTGGCGTCCGCTGCCGGGTTGGCAAAGCACGCTGACCTGGCGGGAGATCGGGCGTTACCAAGTCGATGCGGCCAATACCCGTAGTGACCAAGGTTACGGCATCGCCGATCTGCGCTTGAGCTACAGCGCAGGCAGTCTTCACCCCTACACGGTCTATGCCGCCATCGACAACCTTGCCGACCGCCGTTATGCCACCGCGGTCAACACCATTGGCTATGCCAGCGGTGCGCCGCGGACTGTGCGGGTCGGCGTCCAAGTCAATTTCTGAACGGAGACATCGACTTTATGTGTCATCGGACCATCCTGCGCACTGCCCTGTATTCGCTCGTATTGGCCGGTACTGCAGTATCGGCGCATGCCCACACCGTCTGGCTGGAGCCCGAGCACGGTTTTTACCGCGTGATGTATGGGGGGCACGAGGGCAAGACCGAGCCTTACCCGGTAGAGAAGCTCAAGAGCGTGTTCGCCTATGCGGCCGACGGCACGCCGCTGAACGTTCAACGTGAGGACGATGCAGACGGTGTGCGGGTGCGTGCTGCCGGCGAAGCGGCGGTGCTGACGCTGTTTTTCGACAATGGCATCTGGAGTCGCCCGGAAGGGGGGCGCAGTGTCAACAAGCCGATGAACGAAGTGCCCGGCGCCACCAGCGGTGTGCAGGCGTTGAAGTACCACAAAACCATTGCGCGCTGGGGCGTGGCGGCCACGCGCGCCTGGGGGCAGCCGTTCGAGCTGGTGGCGGTGGATCAGGCGCCGCCGCGCGCCGGCGAACCGCTGCGTCTGCGGGTGTTGATCGACGGTAAACCGGCAGCCGGGATCAAGGTTGCTGCCGACGAGAGCGCGCCGGGCGTGCTCAGCGATGCCGAGGGGCTGGTCACCGTGCGTCCGCAGGCTGGCTTCAACAAACTGTGGGCCGGACAGCGTACCGCGGTCAGCGGCGATCCGCGGATGACCACGGTGAGCATCGAATATCTGTTGACCTTTGACGCGGAACCGCCCCAATGAACCCGTTCGGTTTGGCGCAGCGTTTGCGCGCAGTCGTGGCCGCTTGGTTGCTGTGCGCGGCGCTGCCGGTCGCATCGCATGGTCTGTATGTCACCGCCCATGCCGAGCAGGGCGCAGTGGTCGGTCTGGCAGCGTATTCCGACCATAGTCCGGCTGCCGGTCTGTTCGTGGAGATAACCGATGCCGCCGGGCGTGAGGTGCTGGCCCAGGGCGTCAGTGGCGATGACGGACGCTTTCGTATCGGGGTGCCAGAGCGTGCGGCCTATCATGTGGCAGTGGAAGGCGAGGAGGGGCATCGTGCGGAAGTCAACGTCGCGCGCTTGGCTTGTGGCGCTCTGGATGGCGAAGCACTGCGTCTGTTGCGCGAGGACCTGAGCCGCCTGGAACACCGCATCCAACTGCGCGATGTTCTAGGCGGTCTGGGCTACATCGTCGGTTTATTCGGTCTGGCCGCGTGGTTCATGGCCCGCAGGAGGATGTGAATGCATTTGGCCGAAGGCGTGCTGTCTGCCCCTGTGTTACTGGGTACGGCCGTGCTGGCCACGGCAGGGGTGGCGCACGGGCTGCATCGATTACGCGAGGAGCAGCTGCCCTTGGCGGCGCTACTGGGTGCGGTGTTTTTCGTTGCCAGCACCATTCATGTGCCGGTGGGGGTAGGCAGTGTGCACTTGGTGCTCAACGGTTTGGCGGGTTTGCTGCTGGGCTGGGTAGTGTTTCCGGTGTTGTGTGTGGCCTTGCTGCTGCAAGCGGCGTTGTTTTCCTTTGGCGGTTTCGCGGTGCTCGGCGCCAATCTGCTGATCATGGCGCTGCCCGGTGTGGCGGCGCACTATCTATTGGGCCGTGGGTTCGGCCCGCAGACGCCGCGTGTGCGGGCGCTGGCTGCCGGTGCGCTGTGCGGGGTGGTCGGCATTGGCGGCGCGGCGTTGCTCGCCAGTGCCGTGCTTGCGTTGTCCGGCGGGCGGATGTTTGGCGAGCTCATTGTGTTGTTCGCTGCGGCGCACTTGCCGGTGCTCGTGGTCGATGCGGCCATCGGCGCGTTGACCGTCGCCGCGCTGGTGCGTCTGATGCCACAGGCGTTGGCACGGACATGAATTCGGCGTCGCGCATTGGCCAAGGGCCCCGCTTGCCCCGCCTACGTCTGGCGCTGGCGGTGTGTGGCAGTACGGTGGTTTCTTTCATCACCGATCTTCGAGCGCTGGCGTTTGTCTTGGTTGCTGGTTTGCTGGTGGCGGCAATCGCGGTGCTGGCAGGGGCTTCGGCGCGGGCGCTCGGCCGCCGTATCCTGACGGTCAACCTGTTTGTCGGCCTGTTGTGGCTGACTGTGCCTTGGCAGCTGGGCGCCAGCGCTCTGACGCTCACCGATGAGGGTTTGGCGCTTGCCCAGCAGATCTCATTGCGTACCAACGCCATCGCCTTGCTCAGCCTGGGCTTGCTCGCCGGCATGGATGCTTTTGTGTTGGCGCGCGCGGCGGCGGGCCTGGGTCTGCCCCACAAACTGGCGCGCCTGCTGGCCCTTACGGTCCGTTACTTCGGCTTGCTTCAAGACTGCCGGCGGCGTATCGAGTGCGCGATGCGCGCGCGGGCTTTTCGCCCCGGCTTTAATCTGCGCACCGTGGCGGTTACCGCCCAACTGGTGGCCTTGCTCCTGGTCAATGCCATGCAGCGCGCCGAGCGGGTCGGGCTGGCGATGCGTGCACGCGGTTTTGCGCCTGGATTGCCTGCCGCCGGGCAGTCTGCTTTGCGGCCGCTGGCGCGCCGTCCGGCATTTGGGGTCACGGTGGCTGTGGCCAGTGCGGCTTTGGGGCTGGCCTGGTTGAGCACAGACGGGTGGATGGCATGGATACCTTGATCGAAGCCCGTGGGCTATGTGTGCGGCGCGGCGGACGCACGGTATTTGACGGCGTCGATCTACTGCTCGCCGCTGGCGAGCGCCTTTTTGTGCTGGGCCCCTGCGGTGCGGGTAAGTCGACTTTGCTCCATGCGTTGCTTGGTTTTGTTCCGCTGGCTGGCGGCAGCGTTCGGTTGCTGGGGCGGCTCTGCAGCAGTGAGGCGGAGTTCGCCCCGCTGCGGGGCGTGGTGGGGCTGCTGTTTCAGGACCCCGCCGATCAGTTGTTTGGGCCCACCGTGCTGGAGGACGCTGAGTTTGGTCCGCTCAATCAGGGGCTGGGGCGGGCGGCGGCACGCGAACGCGCGTGGGCGGCGCTGCATCGGGTCGGTATTCAAATGCTTGCCGAGCGTCCGGTGCATGAATTGTCTGGCGGAGAACAGCGCCTGGCCGCGCTGGCCGGCGTGCTGGCGATGCAGCCGGCGGTGCTGCTGCTCGACGAGCCGACTGCCGCGCTCGATCAGGCAAGCGCCCAGCGGATCGCTGCGGTACTGGAAGCTTGCGGCGTGCCGATGGTGGTTGCTGCGCATGACGAGGCGCTGGTGGCCAGATTGGCTACGCGTTGCCAAAGGTTGGGCGGGCCAGTCGATCCGTTGTGCTAAGCTGCGCCGTCATAGCGACACCACGGAGCGTGCGGATACATGGAGCGCATCACCATTTCGCTAGACGAGGAGCTCGCCACTGCTTTCGACGCGCTGATAGCCGAACGCGGCTACCGCAACCGCTCCGAAGCGGTGCGCGACTTGTTGCGCCGCGAGCTGGAAGCAGCCCGCCAGCGCGGCGAGGCAGACGGGCAGTGTGTGGCCACGCTGAGTTACCTCTACAATCATCACCAACGTGAACTGGCCGAGCGGCTCACCGGGTTGCAACACGGCCATCATGATCTCACCGTGTCCACGCTGCATGCCCATCTGGACCACGACCATTGCATCGAATGCGTCATCCTGCGCGGTCCGAGCGCCAGAGTCCGGCGTTTTGCTGAATCGATCATGGCCGAAAGCGGCGTGCGCCACGGCTGCCTCAATTTGATCAGTGTCGAGGTCGATACCGCCGTGCAGCCTCACGGCCATGCTCCCGCGCATCCGCACACTGCCGAGCACAAACATTACCGTCCGCGTAGCTGAGCGACGCTTTCATACGCTGCCCACCGGCAGCTCCACCACCAGCTCGGCGCCGCCGTCCGGGTGGTTGCGGGCAGAGAGCTGGCCGCCGTGGCGCTCGACGATGCCATAGCTGATCGACAGGCCCAGTCCGGTGCCCTTGCCTACCGGCTTGGTGGTGAAGAAGGGGTCGAAGATGTGCGCCAGATGTTGCTCGGCGATGCCCGGGCCGTTGTCATGAAAGCGGATGATGGCGCGGGTGCCGACCAACTGGCCGTCGATTTCCAGTCGCGGGGCTGACTGTTCGCAGGTAGCGTCCCAGGCGTTTTGCACCAGGTTCATCATGACCTGTTGCATCTGACCGGGGGAGCCGCGCAACGGAATCTGTGCGGGCAGACGGACTTGCACCGCAAAGCTTTGACGGGCCGCTTTACACACCCAGCGCACCGCGCGCTCGATGACTTCGGTGAGGTTGAAAGACTGTTGCTCGTCGCGATCGATGGCGGAAAAGCGCTTCAGGCCATCGACGATATCGCGGGTACGTTCGGCGCCTTCGATGATGCCGTCGATCAGCGGCGGCAGATCGGCCAGAATGCGGTCGATGCGAAGTTCGGCGCGCAGTTCGGCCAGTTGCGCAGCCGAGGTGCCGGCGTGCACAGCATCGAGGTATTGCTCCAGCCGCCCGGCGTAGCGCCGCAATGCATGCACGTTGCCCAGAATGAAGCTGATCGGGTTGTTCAGCTCGTGCGCCACGCCAGCCACCAGGCGGCCGAGCGAGGCCATTTTTTCCGAATGCAGCAGTTGCTGCTGGGTGCGTTTGAGGTCTTCGTGGGCTTGGCGCAGCGCCTGGTAGGCGCGGCGCAGCTCGCCCACCGGACGGCCGGTGATCACCATGCCCAGCGATTTACCTACGGCGTTGTAGCGAGGCGTGCAGTTGAGCGATACCGGCACCGCGGAGCCGTCGCGCGCGCGCAGCGGCAATTCGCAGTCGTGTACGCTTTCGTCGCCGTAGAGGGTGAGCAGATGGCGCGCCTGGGCGCGGGACAGATCGTCCGCGAAGAGTTCGAACAGCGAACTGCCGCGCAGTTGATCCAGCGTCTTGCCGGTAAAATCGAGCAAGGAGCGGTTGACGTCTTCGATTTTGCCGTTGCGGTCGCACACCACCAGGATGTCCGACATCGAGGTGAGCACCGAGAGGATGAACTGTTGCGACTCCTCCAGCTTGGCATTTTGCTGTTCCAACGCCACTTCATACTGCAACAGGTCGGCGTACACCTCATCCATTTTGTGGATGACATCCATCCACACATCTTCGCCCACGCCCACCAGTTCGCCAGGGTGGCCGGTGTGTTGCAGGGGCGGGGCGGATTTGGGCGACTCGCTCATCGTCGGACCGGTGGGGTGGCTCAATGCACGGTGCACACCATGCAGGGGTCGAAGGAGCGCACCACGTGCTGCACCGCGAGCGGCACGCGGGCGTCGTCGACGGGCAGGCCGACCAGGGCCTGTTCCAGTGCGCCAGGGGTGCCGGCGGCATCCCGCGGAGAAAAATTCCAGGTGGTAGGGGCGACGATCTGGTAGCTGGCGATGCGGCCGTGGCGGATCGCCAACCAGTGGCCGAGCGCACCGCGGGCCGCTTCCACCAGTCCGCAGCCCGTTGCCTCGTCCGGTAGCGGTCCGTGGGCGCAAAAAGGCTCTCCGGGGCGCAGGGCGTGTACCCAGCTTTCCATGGCTGGGAGCACAAGGGCCAGTTCCAGCAGGCGGCACAGTACGCGGGCGCGCACGCTGCCGCCTTCGCGCGCGACCAGATCGCGTGCCAGCGGGTGGCCGTCGACCATTTGGCGCGCCAAGGCGCCGCATTCGACCACTTGTCCGGCTAGCCGCGGCGCCTTGCACCAGGAGTAAGCGCCGTCCTTGTCGGGGTCCGGTTCGGTCACGCCGCGCCAGGGATGGCGGGTTTGGCCGCGCATCCAGGCGTGGCTCAGATCCTCGCGGATGTCGTCCGGATCGAATGCTGTCACCGTAGCTTCTTCCGGCTGCCACAGCCCGCGTGCAAAAAGTGGCCTGCCGGCCAGCGTATAGGCGCCGTAGCTCAAGAAGCGGTCGGTGGCGCGGCCGATGCGGGCCAGCCCCAGGTCGTCGGCGATTTCCAGAAACAGGCGCAAATCCGAGCTGGCCGGCGCGCGTGCCGCAGCCCAGCTGGCCAGTGCGTCGATTGAATCGAGCGCCCCGATTGCCTCGAGCGTGTCGCCGAAGGTGTGGCGTTCCAGCCAGCGGCGGAATTCGCGCAGCAGCGCGTACAGACGGACTTTCTCCGCTGCACTGACCGCACGCGCCGAACCGCCCGGCTGCAGTGAGAGCGTATGTGGCCACTTGCCGGCCAGCAGGCCGGTAAGCTCTAGGAAGGCGGCGCGCGCCGGCACCGCTTCGGCCGCCGCCGTGCCCCGCACCGCCTTGAAGCGCGCCTGCGCGGCGGCGAACCAGGGCCGTTCGGCGTAGGCGTCGCGGGCGAAATCCGGCATGAAAAAGAGGTAGAAATGGGTAAAGTGGTCGGCCAGGTTTTCTGCGGCCAGCACCAGATTGGCGGCCAGTTCGCCATTGGCCGGCACCGCCAGCCCGATGGCTTCGCGCAGCGCGGCAGCCGCCGCCGCCGACTGCGACACCGAGCAGATGCCGCACAGGCGCGGCACCAACACCAGCGCATCGCGCGGGTCCTTGCCGCGCAGGATGTGCTCGAAGCCGCGAAACAGCGGAGCGTTCACATAGGCCGCCGCCACCCGTCCGGCTGCCACCTCCAGATGTACTTCCAGGTCGCCCTCGACCCGGTTGAAAGGGCCCAGAACGATACGCTCGCCCACGCTCACTTCAACCCGGTACGGCGGATGGCTGGCGCGACGGCAAGGTGGTCGGCCACCGCGTTGTCGCGCACCCGGCGCGGGGTGGCGGATTTGGACAGCGCGGCCAGTGCCACGAACCAGGCTTTGGGCATGTCCGAGGGCAGACCGATCGGAATGCCGGCCACCTTGGGGGTTTGTACGAAGGGGTGCCCGGGTTCCTCGAAACCCGGCTCGGTGCAGGAGATACATGCATAGCCCCCGCGGGTGCATGAGCCGCTGCCGTTCCACGGCCGCAGGTTGCAGTCAGCGTGGGCCTGGGTGCCTTTGCAGCCCATGTTCTCCATCAGACAGCCCTGATCGGACGGTTTTTCGGCGCTGGCTTTGAATTCGTAATACTCGTTGCGTGAGCAGCCGTGGTGCACCAACTGGTCGGCGTAAAAGCGCGGGCGGGCCAAGGCGTCGAGCGCGTCGCTGCCGAACTGGCCGAGCGATAGTGCCATCAAGGTTTCCACCACCCAGCCGGGGTGGGTGGGACAGCCGGCGACGTTGATCACCGGCAGGCCGGCGGCCGAGCGGTAGTCGCTACCCAGCAGGCCGCCAGGGGTGTCGCCCTCGTACTGCAGACCGCAGGCGCCGGCCGGGTTGGGGCCGGCTGCCGTCACCCCGCCCCAGGCCGCGCAGGAACCTATGGCCAGCGTGTAGCGGGCACGCGCGGCCAGTTCCCGCACCCAGGCGATCATCGGCCGCCCGCTGCCGCCCAGCATGTGAAAGCGTCCGCTGCCATCCGGGCCGCGCAGCAGCGCGCCTTCCACGCACAGCAGGTCCACCGGATGCTCGCCGGCGGCGCAGGCAGCCAACAGCTCGAGCGCCTCGGCGCCGCTTTCTTCGGATAGCGAGGGATGCCACAGGATGCGAATGCCAGCGTCGGCCAGGCTGCCGAGCAGGTCGCTTGAATCGGCGCACAGCAGCGACATGGTGCAGCCGCCGCAACCGCCGGATTGGAGCCAGAGCAGGTTCATGCGCGTATTGAACCACTGCGGGACGGAAATTGCGATGCGCGCATTGCCGCCGACCAGGCTGGATCCTGGTCGGCTGCCGATCGCCCCGCCCCTTCAGCCGGTTGCCGTGGAGGCGGCCCAATCTGCGCCGCTACCGGCCAAGCGCCGCTGAGCGGATTTTTCGACCGGATGATCCGCCGGCGTGACCCGGAAGCGGGCGGCCAGCCGGTCCATTTTTTCGGCGGTTTGCTTGACCGCATGCGCCGCCTCGGCATTGGCCTGCGCGCAGTGGCTGAGCGTTTCGATGGTGCTGGCCAGTTCGCTGGCCTGGGTGGCCAGATTGACGATGGCTTGGTGTTGCTCGGCAACCGCGTCGGTGATCGATTGCACCGCGGCCAAGGTTTGCTGACTGCCATCGCGGATTTCGTCGATGCCGGCGCTGGCCTGTTGCGCGGCCGAGATACCGTTGTCGACCGTCTGCACGCTGTCGCCCAGGGTTAGGGACAGGCTGGTGACACGCTCCCGGACGGTGTCGACCAAGGCGGTGATGCTGCGGCTGGCTTCGCCGGTGCGCCCGGCGAGTTTTCTGACCTCGTCGGCCACCACGGCAAAGCCCCGCCCCTGTTCGCCGGCGCGGGCGGCCTCGATGGCGGCATTGAGAGCCAACAAGTTGGTTTGCTCGGCGATTTCTCCGATCGACCGACTCATGCCGGCAATGTCGGCGGACACACCGTCCAGCTCGCCCATCGCCGCCGCCACCCGATGGACCGCATCGGCAATGGCGCGCATGTCCTGGATGAGTTTGCCGACCGCATCGACCGACTGCAGCGATTGACCGGTGGCGGCCTCGGCGCGCTCGCGCACGCTGGCACCGGCTTGTTCCACCTCATGGCTGGACGAGGACAGTTGCTCGCTGGTGGCCGCGATCGCGTCGGTGGCCACCGACTGCTGCGCCGCTGCCTGGGCCGAGGCGTGCACCTGTTCTTCAAGCTCGACCGCGCGGGCGGAAATATCCGCCACTTGCTGGCGCAGTTCGGCAATGAGCTCATGGACGTTGTTGCGCATCACACCGATGTTGGCCAGCAGATCGCCGATTTCGTTACGACCGTGATTGGGTACTTGAACATACCATTGACCGTGAGTGAGCCCGTCCAGCACCCGTTTGGCATCGTCCAAACCTTGGCGTGTCTGCCGGATGAATAGCCAAAAGCTCAATGCCAGCACCACCACGATGACCGCCGAGCCGATCATCAGCGGCCGGGTATGGGTCAGCGCGGCCGCGTCGATGTCATCGATCCAGGTTCCGGTGCCGACGATCCAGCCCCAGGCTTGCGCCGGCGCGGCATAGCCGATCTTGGGCGTCGGGGTGTTGCTGCCGGGCCGTGCCCAGCGGTATTCGAGCATGCCGCCGCGCGGGTTTTCGGCCAGTTCGGCAAACCGGCGAAACAGCGGGACGCCGTCCGGATCGACCGTGTCGCCGACATGGACGCCATTGAGTCGGGGTTGAGTCGGATGCAGCACCACCCGCGGCTCGGCGGTCTGCACCCACACATAGTTGTCGCCGTCATAGCGCAAGGCTTGCAACTGAGCGAGCACGTTGCGCTGGGCCTCGGCTTCGCTGAGCCGGCCCTGACGAGCCGCCTCGGCCCCGTCACGGATCAGCGAGACGGCAAGCTCCACCACCCGTCGGCTTTGCTCGGTGCGCTCCAGGGTCAGTCCGGCGCGGATTTCCTTGACCGCCATCCAGGTCAGGCTCAGCAAGGCCACCAGCACCACGGCCAGCAGCGCGGCAAAGCGTGGTCCCAGCCTGAGGTTTTGCCAGAATTTGCGCGCACGCCATAAATACCCGGCCAACCCTGCGGGCACCGGTTCGCCTTCATGGAGCCGGCAGGCCGGGTTGCTGCGCATTTGTCGATAAAGCGCCTCGGCCTGGCGGACTTCATCGTCGCTGGCCCGCACCCGGACCGACAAATAGCCGCCTTCGGCGCTTGGCGACACATTGGCGCGGACCCAGTAGTGATCGCCGTTTTTGCAGCGATTTTTGACCACGCCGCTCCACGGTCGCCCGGACTTGATCGTTTGCCACAAGTCCGAAAGGCTTCGACCGGCATGTCCGGGTGGCGTAGGATGTTGTGCGGCGCACCCAAAAGCTCGTCGACTTCGAACCCGCAGATGCGCACGAACTCGGCATTGGCTTCGGTGATCCTGCCTTTGTCGTCGGTGCGTGAAACCAGGGTGCGGTCGGCGGGTATTTCATGAGCTTGCCCGGTGACGGGCTGGTTGTTGCGCATGTCTTTCCTCCTGTGATGCCCTGTTATCGTTTTACTCTAGCTGCCGAAAGCGCAAAATGCATCACTTTGACATGAAATGAATCATTCATAAAGCAGCCGGCATCGGTCGATCCGCGCTGGCCGTTGTGCGCCCCGCGCATGCAGCGGAGCCGTTCAGTCGGTGCGCGTGGGCGAGGTGCGCTCGGTGCGGCCCTCCAGACCATAACGGGCCAGCTTGGCGCGCAGGCCGACGCGTGATAGACCCAGTTCGCGTGCGGCGCGGGTTTTGTTCCAGCGCTGGCGGATCAGGCATTCCTTGATGATGCGTGCTTCCAGTGCTTCGAGCCGGGTCTTGAGATCGCCGGCGAGGCCGTCGATGAGTGCCAGCGCGGTTTCCTGTTCGCCTTCGGCGGCGCGCAGCACCCGCGGGCTCAGGTGTGCCGGGCTGAGCGTGTCGCCATCGGCCAGTGCGGCCATGCGCAGCACCTCGTTGCGCAATTCGCGCACATTGCCCGGCCAGCGCCAGGCGGTCAGACACCCGATCAACTCGGCCGACAGCGGGGCGAATTGGCGTCCGAGGCTGGCGCCGATGTCGTCGGCCAGGCGCTGCGCAATCAGCGGGATATCCATCGGGCGTTCGCGCAGCGGTGGGACATGCAGGGTGAAGGCGGCCAGGCGGTAGTAAAGGTCTTCGCGAAAGCGGCCGGCGCGCACTTCGGCCTCCAGATCCCGGTTGGTGGCGGCCACCACGCGCACGTCCACCGCCTGGGTGCGGCTGCTGCCAAGTGGGCGGATTTCGCCTTCTTGCAGGGTACGCAAGAGCTTGACCTGGAAGGCGGCCGAGGTCTCACCGATTTCGTCCAGCAGCATGGTGCCGCCGTCGGCCTGCTTGAATAGACCCACGCGGTCTTCGAAAGCGCCGGTGAAGGCGCCGCGCTTGTGGCCGAACAGTTCGGACTCCAGCAACTGATCCGGCAAGGCGCCGCAGTTTTGCACCACGAAAGCCTGTTCGGCACGCGGGCTGTCATAGTGCAGGGCGCGCGCCAGCAATTCCTTGCCGGTGCCGGATTCGCCGGTGAGCAACACCGGAATGTCGAGCGCAGCCAGGCGTTCGACCATGGCACACAGCGCGTTCATCGGTGAGTCGGGCGCGCGCACCAAGCGCTCCAGCGCATAGCGCCGCGCCAGTTGATCCTGATGGCGGCCGACGCGCGCGGCCAGCACCGGCGCGGAAGCTTTGAGGTCCACCGCCAGGCGCTGGTTTTCCGCTTGCAGGCGGGACAGTTCTGCCGCGCCGCGCAGGGTGAGCAGCAGTTGCTCCGGCTGCCAGGGTTTGAGCAGGTATTGGTAAATGCCCGCCTCATTGACGCCGGCGATGATGTCTTCCGCGTCGGTGTAGCCGGAGATGATGATGCGCACCGCGTCCGGCCAGCGCTCGCGCACTTGGCGCAGCAGCGCCACGCCCGAGGTGCCGGGCATGCGCTGGTCGGTGAGCACGATCTGTATCCATTCGCGCTCCAGAATGGCCAGTGCTTCCTCGGCGCTGGAGGCGGTGAAAACTTCGAAGTCTTCATCCAGGGTGCGCCGCAGCGCTTCTTGTGAGCGCACTTCGTCGTCGATGACCAGAACGGTGGGCAGACGCTTTTTCATGCGCCGGCCCCTCCAGCGGCGGTGTGCCAGCCGGGTTCGCGGTGACGGGCAAGGTGGCGGGGCGTCCAGGCGTGCGGGGTCTTCATCACGAAGTGATAACGGGCAACATGGTAACTGGGGTCAAAGCCGTAGAAGTTGCGCCACATCTGCTGCAATTCTTCGGCGCGGTAGGTGGCAAGCGGCTTGGCCGCCTCGTCGGCGGCGCGGCGGGCGGCCTTGTCGGCAATGCGCCGGTCGATGTCGTCGTCGGCCAGTTCTGCTGCACGCACCGCCAGCTCGTCGGCAAAGTCTTTCACCGTGTCGCCGAACACCCGGTCGATCAGGCCGCGTGCGGCCGCCTGAGCGGCGGTCAGCGGCAGGCGTTCGCGCATGATGCGCACCGCCGCCTCCTCGCCCACCCGGCGCGGCAGCAAATAGGTCCAGTATTCCGAGCCGAACAAATTGCCCATGTTTTTGTAGTGCGGGTTCAGCACCACGCCATCGCGCGCCCAGACCTCGTCGCAGGCCAGCGCCAGAAAGCAGCCGCCGGCGCCGGCATTGCCCTGCAGCGCGGCCACGGTCAGGCGATCGGTGGCCTCGAGCAGCGCCAGACATAGATCGTCCATGGCCTGGATGTTGCGCCAGGATTCGTCCGCGGGTGAGGCGGCCGCTTCGATGCGGCCCAGATGGATGCCGTTGGACCAGAAGTCGTGCCCGCCGGTGAGCACCAGTATCTTGGTCGGCCGCTGGCGTGCTGCATGCACTGCGGCGGTGAGCCGTTCGCACTCGGGCGTGCCCATGGCGCCGTTGTAGAACGCGAAGGCCAGAAAGCCGACGCGCCCGTCGGCCGATTCGCGGTAGGTAATGTCCGGATAGGCCGGTTGCAAATCCGCCCGTTGCGCCAAGTCCGCCGCTTCCTTGGCAAAGGCCAGCGCCGCCGGCAGTTTGAAAGGATGATCCGAGTCGGCGCGGCGGACATGGCCGATCCACACGCTGGCATCCCGCGTGGCCAAAAGCAGCGCATCATGCTGGCGGCCGATCACGGTGCCGGGTGTGGCGCCGTCTAAGCGTGGGCCGGGGTGGGCGTCGAACAGCCGGCAGGGCTGGCCGAACAGGGTGTCCAGCACGCCCGGAAAACCGTCGGCGGCGCGCACCCGGGCGAGGATGTCGCGGGTGGACATAGCCGCCCAGTCAAGGGCGCGATCGGCTTGGGTCATGGGTGCATGGGGGCGCCCGCGCACCGCCGGGTCGGCGTAGTCTTGTAGGCGCGGCCGCCAACGCCCGGCACGCCAGTCGGGGTAGTGCGCCAGCGCCTGGCGTACCGCAGCAAGCGCTGCGCGGGTGACTTCGTTGCGGTAGATGCTGGCCTTGGTGGCGTCTGCGCGCATGGCGAATGTTGCATGCGCCCATACCGGTCCGGCGTCCATTTCGGCTTCGGCTTGCAGCACGGTCACGCCCCAGTCGGTGTAGCCGTGCTGGATGGCGTGGTCGAGGGCGGACGGGCCGCGGTCGCCGACGATGCCCGGATGCACGATCAGTGTGGGCACACGTCGCCACACCGATTCGGGCACCGCACGTTTGAGAAAGGGGGCGAGCACCAGATCGGGTGCGAACAGCGCCACCGCTTCTTCGGTCACGCTGTCGGCAATATCGAATTCCACCGACAGCGTATGGCCGTCGGCGGCAAGCTCTGCATACAGGCGCTGGGTCAGGCTGTTGAAGCTATGGGTGAGAATCAGAATGCGCATGGACGGTGTGCGCTTTCATCAGCAGATGCGCGGCAGCGGTTCGCCGGACAGCCAGTCGAGCAGGCGCTGACCGCCGAAAGTGGTGCGTAGCTGGACGAAATGTTGCGGGTCCGCGGTTACTTCGCCGATCCGTGCGGCGGCGCGCCCCAGCGGGTGGGCGCGCAGCGCGGCGAGCGCGGCTTCGGCATCCTCCGGCGCACAAATTGCCACCAGTTTGCCCTCATTGGCCAGATACAAGGGATCGAGACCGAGCAGCTCGCAAGCTGCGGCAACCTGGGCGCTCACCGGAATGGCCGCCTCGTCGAGCTGCATGCCCACGCCGGATTGGCGGGCGATTTCGTTGAGCGTGGTCGCCAGCCCGCCGCGGGTGGGGTCGCGCAGTACGCGCACGCCGGGCACCGCGGCGAGCAGAGCGTCGATCAGGCCGTGCAGCGCGGCGCTATCGGAGACGATTGCGGACTCGAAGGCGAGCGATTCACGCTGCGCCAGGATGGCCATGCCGTGCTCGCCCAAGCTGCCCGAGACCAGCACTGCGTCGCCCGGGCGGGCGAGTGCGCCGCCCAGTTTGCGGCCGGCGGGCAGCGCGCCCAGCCCGGTGGTGGAGATGAACACGCCATCGCCCTTGCCTTGTTCGACCACCTTGGTGTCGCCGGTGACCACCGGCACGCCGGCAGCGTGTGCGGCAGCAGCCATCGAGTGCACGATGCGGGCCAGATCGGCAAGCGGAAAGCCTTCCTCGAGGATGAAGCTTGCGGTCAGGTACAAGGGGCGCGCGCCCATGACCGCAACGTCATTGATGGTGCCGTGCACCGCCAGTGCGCCGATGTCGCCGCCGGGGAAAAACAGCGGGCTCACCACATGGGCGTCGGTGGCCAGCACCAGGCGCTCGCCGGGCGCGGGCGCAGGCAGCACCGCGCCGTCGTCACCTTGGCCCAGGTAATCGTTGGCCAGCGCACGCGCAAACAGTTCTTCGATCAGTTGGGTCATGGCGCGGCCGCCGGCGCCGTGGTTGAGGTCGATGCGGCCCTGGCGCAAATCGAGGGGGCGAACGTAATCAGGTTTCATGATGCCAGACGAATCGTTGCAGGCGGGGTGGATCGGCCGTTGTCTGGGGCGTGGTCGCGGAAGCGGCCGTAGTTGTAATGCGCGGCACAGGCGCCTTCCGAGGACACCATGCACGAGCCCATCGGGTTTTCCGGGGTGCACACCGTGGCGAACAGGCGGCAGTCGGAGGGGCGTTTGACCCCGCGCAGAATGGCGCCGCATTCGCAGGCTTTGTGGTCGGGCACTGAGCGGTAGTCCAGGCCAAACTTGACCTCCGCATCCCAGGCGGCGAAGGGGGCGCGGATGCGTAGCGCCGAGTAGGGCACTTGGCCCAGGCCGCGCCACTCGAAGCTGCGGCGCAGCTCGAAGACCTCGGACACTAGCGCCTGCGCCTTGAGGTTGCCGTCGCGGTTCACCGCGCGGGTAAATTCGTTTTCCACCTCGGCGCGACCTTCATTGACCTGGCGGATCAGCATGCGAATGGCCTGCATCACATCCAGCGGCTCGAAGCCGGCAATCACCACCGGTTTGCGGTACTCCTCGGCAAAGAATTCATAGGGCCGGCTGCCGATGATGGTCGACACATGCGCCGGGCCGATGAAACCGTCCAGCGGCACGGTGCCGAATTGACGCACCTCGGGGCTTTCCAGGATGGTCTGGATGGCCGATGGGGTGAGCACGTGGTTGCACAGCACGCTGAAGTTGGCCAGCCCCAGCGCGCGCGCTTGCTGCAGCACCAGCGCAGTGGGCGGGGTGGTGGTCTCGAAACCGATGGCAAAGAACACCACTTCGCGGCCTGGCTCGCGCTGCGCCAGCGCGAGCGCGTCGGCTGCCGAATACACCATGCGGATGTCGGCGCCGCGCGCCTTGGCTTTGAGCATCGACAGCCCGTCGGAGGCCGGCACCCGCAGGCAGTCGCCATAGGTCAGCACGGTGACGCCGCGCTCGAACGCCAGCCGGATGGCCAGATCGATGCGACCGATCGGCAGCACGCACACCGGGCAGCCGGGGCCGTGGATCATGCGCACGTTGGGCGGCAACAGATCGGTGACGCCGTAGCGCGAGATGGCGTGGGTGTGGCCGCCGCAGAACTCCATGAAGGCGTAGCGGCGCGCGGGATCGGCCTCGGCGCGAATGGCTGCGGCCAGTCCGCGGGCGAGTGTGCCGTCGCGAAACTCATCGACGTACTTCATGCGGGCGCCTCGCCGCTGGCTGGCTCGAGCAGCGCGCCGGCCTCGCGCAGCAGCGCCAGCGTAGCTTCCGCCTCCTCCGGGTCGAGGCGGGAGAGCGCGTAGCCCACATGCACGATCACGTAGTCGCCCAGTTCGACACCATCGACCAGTGCCAGCGACACCTGCTTGCGCACGCCGCCCAGGTCTACGACGGCCTGGTCGTCGGCAGCAAACGCCACCACGCGGGCGGGGATGGCCAGACACATGGATCAAGCTCCTTGCAAAATGCGCTGCGCCACCCAGGCCTGGCCGGCGGCGATGCCGGCATCGCCCGGCGGCAGCCGCTCAGGGCGTAGCACTGCAAGCCTTGCAGCGGTCAGATGTGCGCAAAGTGCCGCACAGAGCAGACGATTGTGAAAGCAGCCGCCCCCCAATGCCACGGTATCGAGTGCCTGTGCGCGGGCGGCGTCGATCAGCCAGCAGGCCAATGCTGCAGCCAGCGTGGCGTGAAAGCGTGCGGCGCCGCGCGCCGCATCCGGCTCGTCGGCCAGCCGTTCGAGAAGCGGCAGCAAATCCAGCGTGCCGTCGGCAGCGATGCGCCAGCCGTCCGGCTCGGCTCTCACCGGCCCGTGGGCGCGGGCGGCCGATTCCAGCGCGATGGCGGCCTGTGCACCGGTTTCATTCACCTCGCACAGGCCGAGCAGCGCGGCGGCGGCATCGAAATAGCGACCCAGGCTACTGGTCGGCGGCGACAGATGCGGGCGCCCGATGATCTGCACGAGTTGCGCGGCGGCCGCATGGCGGGCAAAACGGCTGGCGATCTCGCCGCCGCGTCCGGCCAGGTGCAGCACTGCGGCGGCCATGCGCCAGGGTTCGCGCGCCGCACGGTCGCCGCCGGGCAGCGGCAGCGCGCGCAGATGGCCGAGCCGGGTACAGGTGGCGCCGTCGACCCGCAGCAGTTCGCCGCCCCAGGCCGTGCCATCGTTGCCCAGGCCGACGCCATCGGCGGCAAGGCCCAGCGTCGGGCCGGCGCACCGGTGTTCGGCCAGCACCGCGGCGATGTGGGCGTGGTGGTGTTGCACCGCGATGGCCGGCACCCGTAGGCGATCGGCCAGTGCGCGGGCGACGCGGGTGGAATGGAAGTCCGGATGCAGATCGTGGGCGATGGCCTGCGGTGGCGCGCCCGGCAGCGCCAGCAGCGCCTCGAGTGCGGCATCGAAGCGCCGGCAGGCGTCGGCGTCGCAAAGATCGCCGGCGCTTGCGGCCCAATGCAGCCGGCCGTCGGCGGCCCGTGCCGGGGTGCTTTCGAACCAGGCGCCGACCGCCAGGACCGCTGCGCCAGATAGCGGCCAAGCCGTGTCAGCGGTTTGCATCGCCGTCTCCGTTGCGCGCGGTTTTGGCAACGCCGGCCTCGATCCAGCCCAGCCAGTCATCGAAGCCCGCGCCGCTGATGGCCGAGCAGCGCATCACCTGCAGCGTTGGATTGACCCGCCGGGCGTAATCGATGGCGCGCTCGGCGTCGAAACTCAGGTGCGGCAGCAGGTCCACCTTGGAGAGCAGCATCAGGTCGGCGGCGGCGAACATGTCCGGGTATTTGAGCGGTTTGTCCTCGCCTTCGGTGACCGACAGGATCACCACCTTGTGCGCTTCGCCCAGATCGAAGGCCGCCGGGCACACCAGGTTGCCGACGTTTTCGATCAGCAACAGGCCGCGCTCGGGCAGCGGCAGTTCGTGCAATGCGCGCCCGACCATATGGGCATCCAGATGACAGCCCTTGCCGGTGTTGATCTGCAGCGCCGGCGCACCGGTGGCGCGGATACGCTCGGCGTCGAACTCGGTTTGCTGGTCGCCTTCGATCACCGCCACCGGCACGCGGCCGGCGAGCCGACGGATGGTCTCGACCAGCAGTGTGGTCTTGCCCGAACCGGGACTGGACACCAGGTTGAGGGCAAACACCCCGCGTTCGGCCAGCAGCTTGCGGTTGGCGGCGGCAAAAGCGTTGTTTTTGCCGAGGATGTCCTGTTCGATACGCACCATTTCGGTCTGGCTCAGACCGGGAGCATGGGCGTGCGCTGGACCCTGGCCAAAGTGCAGGTGACCGGGCGCGGCAGCCGGCGTTGCCGAATCCCGCCGCACAGCCTGGGCATCGAGCGCTCGCCAGGCGCGGGTGGCGGCCGTGGTGCGGGGCTTGGCCGCCGACCGCATCGGCAGCGCTTGGCCGTTGATTCTGAGTTCGCCGCTGCCGCAACCACATACGGTACACATCGTCACTACTCCAGTTCCAAAGCTTTGACCCGCATTTCGGTGCCAGCGGTGGCTTGCACTTGATAGCTACCGCATTGCGGGCAGGCGTCGCACAGCGCCGCCAACGGCACCGTGGCGGCGCACTGCATACACCAACCGGCGCCGGGGATGGCCTCGATCTCGATGCGCGCACCTTCGGCCACCGTACCGCGCAGCACCACCTCGAGGCAGAAGCTGAGCGCCTCGACCTCGACCGCGGCTAGCGCGCCGATCTCCAGCACCACCGCGTCGACCCGGCGCCCCGAGTGCGCGCGCGTGGCCTCCTCGACGATGCCGCGTATCCCTTCGGCCAAGGACATCTCATGCATGGCGAGCCTCCATGAAGCGCACCTCGAAGGGCACACAGGGATTCAAGCCCAGCACCAGCGCGCTGAGGTGGCGGTGCGCGCTGTCCAGATCCGGCGCCTGCCAGCCGCTGCCTTCCAGCGCGAAAGCGCCGGCCGGATGGAAGTTCCATTCGGTGGGGGCGACGATGGCGTATTCGGCTACGGTGTCGCCTTCTACGCGAACCGCATGGATCAGCACCCCACGGGCGGTTTCGCAGCGCGCCAGGCCGGCACCTTCGCCCAAGGGCGCGGCCTCCAGCACCGCCGGCATGTCCTCGGCCAGCGGGTGGCGCAGGCGGCTGGCCCAATCGGACAAATCCACCACGGCGGCAAACAGGCGGGCGGCCACCGGGTGGCCGCGTTCGACCAAGAGGCGCACCAACATCGAATCCTGATGGCGGGCCAGTGCCCCGGTTTCGGCCGGCAAGCCTTGCCAGGTGGGGGCGCGGCAGAAGTCTGCGTTCGGCACGCCGGCAAGCACTGCCGCCCAGTCGGCGGCGCCGAGACAGGGCAGCAGGGTGGCCATGCCGCGCGGCGGGGCGTAGCTGCCCATCTCCAGCAGGTCGCCGAGCGCGGCGCCCACCGAACCACCGCGCCGCGCGCGGCTGGCAAATTCGGCCAGGCTGGAGGGTTCGCGCGCTACGGTGAAGAAGCCGGCGAGCAGCTCCGCGGCCACCAGATCGAGGATCTGCCCGCCCACTTCACGCGCGCCGTCGGCGTCGTTGCCGGCCACACGGGCGAGTTGGCGGTGCAGTTCGGCAAAGCGCCCGCGGCGCGGCTCGATGCCGAACAGCGCCGGCCAGTCGAGCAGCAGGCGCCACAAGTGCTCTTGCGCAGCCTCTGCGGCAATTGCGCGTTCGGCGGCGGTGCGCGCGGCCTCGTCCGGCGTCGCTTCGCCGCGTGCCGCGGCCACCGCGGCCTGGGCGGTGAGCGCCTGGGCGCGGCCGCACAGCGCAAATAGCGCCGGCACCCGGGCCAGCGCCTCATCGACGGTGCGCCCGACCAGCAGCCTGGCGGCCGGCGGGCGGCTGTTGCGCGCGCGGGCAACGGGCACGCCGCGGCCGTCCCACTCGGCTTCGATGAGCAACTGGCCGGTCAGTGTCATCGTCCGCCTCCGAAGGGGCCGCCGAGGAGGAAATCGCGCCGCGAAAGCGGCTGCGCAAGGGCCGAGCCGCCGGCCAGCCGCGCGCCCTCTACGCTGGCGGGCGGCGGCAGAGGGGCGGCCAGCAGGGCATCGAAGGCGGCTCGCGCAAAGGCTTCCGCCTGCGCTTGGGTGGCGAACTCGAACACCGGCGAGAGCAGCGAACAGCTTTGGTAGTGGCCCAGGCCGTCTTCGTGGTGGCCGAGAAATTCATAGCGCCCGGAGGGAAAGTCCCACCACTGTGCGCCGCCTACCTCGATGGGGCAAAAGCGTCCGCCGCGGCCGGGCAGGATGATCAGGTTCACCGCCCACGGGGTGACCAGCACGCCCAGCCATTCGCCCAGCCAGTCTTGCATGGCCGGCACCGCCACGCTGAGTGCGGGGTTGACCACCGGCAGTGCGGCCATGCGGGTGGCGGCAATCCGTGCAAAACAGGCGGCCAGAAGCGGCTGCGGGTTGCAAGCGTGAGGCGGACAGGTTATTGCGGACACTAGTCGTTGACCACCAGGAACTTGTACTTGGGGGCGTCGCAGTTTGGACAGGTCCACTCGGTGGGCAGCCGTGAGAAGGGCGTGCCGGGTGCCACCTGGCCAAGCGGGTCACCTTCGGCCGGTTCGTAAATCCACCAGCAGATGCTGCATTCGAGCCGCGCGTCGTCGCTCAGGGCCTCGTCCCGGCCCAGGTAGCTGCCTTCAAACATGGTGCGCGTCATTGTCCAACCCTTGTCGCAGCGTAGCGATCCATTCTGCGAGCCGCAACCGGCTGTCGGCAAAATCCTCCGCCGCGGCCAGTGCCACCTCCGGGATGCTGGTGACTTCGACGGTGTCGAGGATCAGCTTGTCATCGTTGTTGAAGTACTGCACCCGCCAGGTGGCCGGCAGGCCGGTGGCGGTGATGCGGCAGTTGCCGTAACCGCGCGACAGGATGACCACCGGCCCGTCGCCAAGCGCGGCACTCAGCCAGGTCAGATCGGCCGGGGTCATCGGCAGCAGACTGAGGTTGACCACATGGGCGGCATTGCCCGGCCGATGGGCGCGGGCAGCGGCAAAGAGTTCGAAAAGCACCGGCGGGGCGTTCATCACACCGTCGATCAGCGGCGGCTGAGGGCATGTTTGGGTGCAAGGGATGGCGCTGGCTGCGGCATCGCGTACCGCAGCGGGGATGGGGCCAGCTTCCAGCCAGTCGGAAATTGGGCGGCCGGCGGCATCTACCGCCTGGACGCGCCACAGCCCGGCGAACACGGTTTCCTGGATGTGCAAGGCGGGGTTGCCGCGCACAATGGCGGAGACTTCGCCCTGACCGAGGGCTTCATTGACCAGCGCCAGCGCATCGGCCTCCAAGGCAGAGAGGTCGAACAGCGGATGGGCGCCTTGGCCGAATGGCCAGTTCTGCACGCCGGCGAGCACGGTTTCCAGCGTGGCGATGGCCGCGCGGGTGGCTTGCGGGTCGAGGGCTGCGGGCATGGGTGGCGGCGCGAAGGTGTGCATGCCAGAGGGCAGCGGCAGGTAGTCGAAGCCGTCTTCTTCGGCTGGCTGGCTGTTACGGCCAAGCCGTGCGCAGAGGGCCTCGGCCGAGACGAGCGGTATGGGAAAAGCCTTCATGATCGCGGATTCCCTCAGTGGCAGGAGGAGGCGGTGCGTACCGGGATGCCGATGCCGGGACGCCGCGCGGTGGGCGCGGCGAGCATGGCGCCGAGCGCAGCGACTAATCGATCCCATTCGAACATACCTTCCAGTTTGCCCACCCAGGCACCATCGCGCTGAAAAAGCATGGCGGGTAGTCTGGACACGCCGAAGCGGGCCGCGATGTCCCTGCTGGCGGCCGGATCGGCCACGGCAGCGCGGAAACGCCCCGGCCACGCTTTGAGCGCTTCGGGCAGCACCAGCGCCAGGTCCCAGGCTTCCGGGCAGACCAGCGGTTCATCGGTGATCAGCAGCACACTGTCGCCGCCGGCAGCGGCGAAGCTGTCGACTTCTGCGGCGGTCAGGCGCGCAAAGCCATGGCGGCTTACCAGGCGTTCGAGCTGGGCGGTAAAGGGTGTGCTCATCGGTTGCCGTCCTTGCGCAGAAAATCGGGTAATTCGGGTTCGCGTGCGACCAGATCGGCAAAGGCGGCGTCGATGTTGGTGCTGCGCCCGGCGAGCAATGCGCCCAGCGCGTCCACCGCGGCGCCGATCTGTGTGGCGCGCGCCGGGTCGAGCACTTCACGTGCAACACCCAGATGGGTCAACAGCCAAGTGCCGGGCGGCTGGGCACCGGTGAGCCAGAGATCGATCCAGGTCTCAAAGCCGTCGTGTGCACGGCATAGCGCGCGGGTGGCCTCGCCGTGCACGACCTGCATCGGGATGCCGACACACATCAGCGCACCGCGTTGGGGTGAAAGCGCAGATCGCCTCTGCGCCAGGCCTGGTCGGCGGGCGGGCGGCCGGCTTCATAGCCGTCCAGCGCCAGCGCGTGGGCGTTGAGCACCGCGGCCGGGGTGTCGGCCGGATGCAGGTCCACGCCCCAGGCGCGCAGGCGCTCAGCGGCCAGTTCGATGGCTTCGGGCACGCGCGCCCGCACCGCCGGGCTGAGGCTGCCGCCGTAGTCATCCAACTCGGCCGGCTGTACACCGATCAGCAGCATTTGTTGAGGCAGCCGGCCGAGCAACTCGGCCGAGGCCAGCACTTCCTGAAAGCCGGTCTGATGCAGGCTCATTTTCTTGACGCCCATGAAGCGCGGCACGTCGGCGTTTTCCACCTGGCGCAGGGTGCCGGGCGGCAGACCATAGTCGATGGCGTCGAAGATGATCAGCCGGTGCGCAGCGGTGAGATAGGGCAGCAGATACAGCCCCTGGGTGCCGCCGTCGAGTACGGTGATGTGCTCCGCTACCTGCCAGCGCGCGCTGAAGGCTTCGACACAGCGCACGCCGAAGCCTTCGTCGGCCCATAAGAGGTTGCCGATGCCAAGGATCAGGATGGGGTCGGGCGGCGTGCTCATGGTGACTGGTTGGGGTGGGAATGGCGGCCATGGCCAGCAGGGAGCGTGCCAGACGATTGGCGCGGAAATTTGCACGGCAGATCAGTGCCTTGACGGCGATGCGGCTAGATCGCCGCCCGGAAAACCGAAAACTAAGTTTCCAAAGTGGAAAGTAAAGGTTCACTGGTTGTCGGGCCGCAGTGCGCGATCGATGGTAAGCGTCCCGGCATCCGTGCGTGGCCGATCCCTCCGCCGGCGCTAATCCTTGAACATCCGCCAGCCGCTGACCATGGTGCTGATCAGGCTTTGCCGACTCATGATGTCCTCGCGGATCGCGGCATAGACATGCACGATGACAAAGCACAGCGTCACCCACATGCCCAGGCGGTGCAGACTGTGCACCTGCATGCTGTTACCGCCCAGCAGGGCGATTACCCAGCCGAACAGGATGTCTGCCCAACTGCCCGCGCCCAGTCCCTCGCCGTAGAGCGCAAAGCCGGTGAGCATCATGTACACCGCACCGATGGTGAAAAACAGGAACATCATCAATTGGGCCAGCGGGTTGTGGCCGACGTATTTTTTGGGCTCTTTGACCAGAAAAAGGTACCAGCGCAGTTCATAGAACACTTCGCTCCACCATTTCGCGTTGAAAATCGGCAGCACGAAGATTTGGCGGGCGTGGTGGTTGCCGACGAAGGCCCAGTAGATGCGCCCAAGGAAGCCAATGGCAAACACATAGGCGGCGGCAAAATGCAGAAAACGAATCCAGCCCATCAGGTATTGCGCGCTGGTGTCGCCGGAGACGGTCGGCAGCGGTTTGCCGATGAAATAGCCGGTGACCGCCAACACCACGATGGCCAGTGCATTGACCCAATGCCATAGGCGCAGCGGCGCTTCATAAACGTAGACCGCCTTGACCATGCGCGCGCTGCGCTCGGCTTCGAAGGCATCTTGTTCAGCTAGCATGATGTTCTCCAGTGTGCTGCGGCCGGCTGTTGAGCGGCTTCGAGTTTGCGCCGCCCAGCGTGGACCGCAGGCGCGCTAGCGCACCTTGACTTGCGACATTTCCTGACCGTCCGGACTCATGACATGGGTGGAGCAGGCCAGGCAGGGGTCGAAAGAGTGCAGGGTGCGCAGAATTTCCAGCGGCTCGTCGGCTTTGGCCAGTGGGGTGTTGAGCAGGGCGGCTTCAAAGGCGCCGATCTGGCCCTTGTGGTCGCGCGGGCTGCCGTTCCAGGTGGTGGGCACCACCGCCTGGTAGTTGTCGATCTTGCCGTCACGGATTTTGATCCAGTGACCCAGCGCGCCGCGCGGCGCCTCGGTGAAGCCGGCGCCCTTGGCCTCTTTGGGCCAGGTGGTGGGCTCCCATTTGTCGATGTTGGCGGTGGTGAGATCGCCCGCTTTGAGGTTGGCCATCAATTTGTCGAACTGCTCGACCTGCAGGTGGGCGCAGTACAGCGTTTCGATACCGCGCGCCGCGGTGCGGCCCAGGGTGGAGAACAGCGCCTGCACCGGGAGATCGAGCTGGGCGAGCACCGCGTCGATGGTTTCCTTGATGAAGGGATACTGCTGCGGCTGCAAATAGCCCAGCACCATGCGCGACAGGCAGCCGACTTCCATTGCGTGCCCGCGCCAGCGCGGGGCCTTGATCCAGGAGTATTTGCCTTCCTCGTCGAGCGATTCGATGGCGGTCTTGCTGCCCTTGGTGTTCTTGCCGAGCACGAAGTGAGGCTCGGTGACACCGTCCCAGGGGTGCAGACCTTTCGTTTCGTCGGCGTACTTGTACCAGGAGTGGGAGACGAATTCCTGTACCTGCTCCGGGTCCTTGATGTCCACCGCGTGGATTTTGGACAGGTCGCCATCGACGATCGCGCCGCGCGGCAGCAGCAGGTTGGGCGCGCTGTAATCGTTGGCGCGCTGCGGAATGTCGCCATAGGACAGCAGGGCCTGCGACGACAGCCCGCCGCCGTACAGCCAGTCTTTGTAGAAAGAGGCGATGGCCAGCAGGTCGGGGATGTAGACCTGCTCGATGAACGCCTTGGTCTGGTCGATGATGCTTTTGACCAGGTTCAGCCGCTCCATGTTGATCGCACCCACCGCGCCCACGCCGTCGAGGTTGATCGCGCACGGCATGCCGCCCACCAGCCAGTTCGGATGCGGGTTCTTGCCGCCGAAAATGGCATGCACCTTGACGATTTCCTTCTGGAAATCGAGCGCTTCCAGATAGTGGCTGACTGCCATCAGGTTGGCTTCCGGCGGCAGCTTATAGGCCGGGTTGCCCCAATAGCCGTTCATGAAGGGGCCGAGCTGGCCGGATTCGACAAACTTCTTGAGGCGGTTCTGGATGTCGCGGAAGTAACCCGGCGAGGACTTCGGCCAGGACGAAATACTCTGCGCCAGTTGTGAGGTGGCCTTGGGGTCGGCCTCGAGGGCGCTGACCACGTCCACCCAGTCGAGCGCATGCAGATGGTAGAAATGCACCAGATGGTCGTGAACATAGAGGTTCAACTGCATCAGGTTGCGGATGGTGTTGGCGTTCTCCGGGATCGCTATGCCCAGCGCGTCTTCCACCGCGCGCACACTGGTCAGCGCATGGGTGCCGGTGCATACCCCGCAGATGCGCTCGGTGAAGGCCCAGGCATCCCGCGGGTCGCGGCCCTTGAGGATGACTTCCAGCCCGCGCCACATGGTGCCGGTGGATACCGCGTTGCGGATCACGTTGTGCTCGTCGAGGTTGACTTCGACCCGCATGTGGCCTTCGATACGGGTTACCGGATCGACGACGACGCGCTTGCCGGTGTTGTCGAGCGTAAAGCCCTGCGTCTCATACACGCCCATGTTCATTGCTCCCCTTGCTTGACCTCGATGCCGGTCTTGTTGCGCGCGCGCGCCAGCGCGGTGACCGCCGCATGCGCGGCCACGCCGGCGCCGACGATGCCGGCAGCGGTGGCGCCTACCTTGTCGGCGTTGGATTCGATGCCGAACTGCTTGATGTCGGTCACCCGGTTGTAGAAGCTGCCCTTGTCCCAGAAGCCGTCCTCGGAGCAGCCGATGCAGCCGTGGCCGGACTGGATCGGGAAGGACACGCCCTCGTTCCAGCGCACCGTGGAACAGGCGTTGTAGGTGGTCGGGCCCTTGCAGCCCATCTTGTAGAGGCAGTAGCCCTTGCGCGCGCCTTCGTCGTCCCACGCCTCGGCAAACTGGCCGGCGTCGAAGTGCGGCCGGCGGTAGCATTTGTCATGGATGCGCTGGCCGTAGAACATCGCCGGGCGGCCCATGCGGTCCAGCGTGGGCAGGCGCTCGAAGGTGAGCATATAGGTGACCACCGCGGTCATCACCTCGGAAATCGGCGGGCAGCCCGGCACCTTGATCACCGGCTTGTCGGTGATCACCTTGTGCACCGGGGTGGCGCGGGTCGGATTCGGCTTGGCGGCCTGCACGCAGCCCCAGGATGCACAGGAACCCCAGGCGATGATGGCCTTGCAGTCGGCGGCCATCTCCTTGAGCTTCTCGACGAAGGGGCGGCCGCCCTGGAAGCAGTACATGCCGTCCTCGTTGAGCGGCGGATTGCCTTCCACGGCGAGGATGTACTGGCCCTTGTACTTGTGCTTGACCTCTTCCAGGATGGCCTCGGCCTGGTGGCCGGCGGCGGCCATCAGGGTGTCGTCGTAGTCGAGGGAGAGCATCGACAGGATGACGTCCTTGGTCAGCGGGTGCGCCGAGCGGATGAAGGACTCGGTACAGCAGGTGCATTCCAGACCGTGCAGCCACACCACTGGGGTGCGCGGCTTGGTCTCCAGCGCGTGGGCGATGCGCGGCGCGGCTGCCGAGCCCAGGCCCAGCGAAGTGGCGGTGAGGCTGCAGAACTTGAGAAAGCTGCGCCGGGTAATGCCCTGGCGGCGCAGCACATGGTAGAAGGTTTCGATCATCGAGGCGTCTCCCCAGTCGCGGATGCCCTCGGCCCCTGGACGGGGCAGGCATGGTGGCTGGGGGCCGAACAACTTTCGTGCCAGCACCGGCGCTGCGGTGCTCAGACCTTGCCAATGCTGAGATTCGGGGGCGATGCGCAAACGCCCGGCAAGGATCGGGCGCAAAGGTACCTTCCGGATTGCCACAAAGATGGAAACGAATTGTCCGGCATCCGCTGGCCTGGATGAGCGGAAAGGCACTGGACAAATCGATGGGTTGCGATGAATGGATCGTGAAATTCAAAACTAAATTTCTTTAAAAATCGATTCTTGCATCGATTAGTATCGATGTTAGAATCTCCTTATTACGATTTGCTCGCCTATGGATCTCGACGAAGTCATCAAAGCGCTGGCCCATCCGGTCAGACGCGAAATGCTGCAATGGCTCAAGGCGCCGGAAAAACACTTTGCTGATCAGGAGCATCCGCTGGAATTCGGCGTGTGTGCCGGCAAGTTCGAGCGTTGCGGGCTGTCGCAATCGACCGTATCCACGCATCTGGCCATTCTTGCGCGTGCCGGGCTGGTCACCACCCGGCGGATTGGCCAGTGGGTGTTCTACAAACGCAACGAAGACACCATTGCCGAGTTCTTGCGCCAAATCAGTGATGAACTTTGAACCTTTGTCTCAGACACGGAGCGTGACCCCATGACCACCTTGTTCGATCCGCTGGTTGCCGGCGAACTGAAGCTCGCCAATCGCATTGCCATGGCCCCGCTCACCCGCAACCGTGCCCCCGGCGCGGTGCCGCCGCCGATGGCCGCCACTTACTATGCACAGCGCGCCAGCGCGGGTTTGCTGATCACCGAAGCGACCGCAATCAGTGCGCAGGGCCAGGGCTATGCCAACGTGCCGGGCCTGTACGCGCCCGAGCAGGTCGCCGGCTGGCGCCGGGTCACCGAGACGGTGCATGCCGCCGGCGGCACCATCGTCACCCAGCTCTGGCATGTGGGGCGGGTATCGCACACCGCACTCCAGCTAGGCGGCGCAGCGCCGGTGGCGCCCTCGGCGATTGCCGCCAAGACCAAAACCTATCTGATCGATGCAGACGGCCGCGGCCGCTTCGTGCCCACTTCCGAGCCGCGGGCGCTGGCGATCGAGGAGATTCCCGGCATCGTGGCCGACTACCGCCGTGCCGCGCGCGCGGCCATGGAGGCGGGCTTCGACGGTGTCGAAGTGCATGCGGCCAATGGCTATCTGATCGATCAATTCCTGCGCGCGAGCAGCAACCGGCGCACCGACGCCTATGGCGGCAGCATTGCCAACCGTGCCCGGCTGTTGCTGGAGGTCATGGCCGCGGTCACCGAAGAAATCGGCGCCGGCCGTGTGGGGGTGCGCATCTCACCGGTCACGCCGGCCAACGACGTCTCCGATCCGGCGCCGCAAGCGCTGTTTACCTACGTGGTGGAGCAATTGGCGCGCTGGCCGCTGGCCTATGTGCACATCATCGAAGGCGCCACCGGTGGGCCGCGCGATTACCAACAGGGCGACACGCCTTTCGACTACGGCGCGCTGCGCGCCGCTTATACCCAGGCTGGCGGGCGCGCTGCCTGGATGGTCAATAACGGCTACGACCGCGAACTGGCCATGGCCGCGGTGGCCGAAGGCCGGGCGGATATCGTTGCCTTTGGCAAGGCTTTCATCGCCAATCCCGACCTGGTGCGCAGGCTGCGCGAGAACGCCCCGCTCAACGCCTGGGACAGTAACACCTTCTACGGTGGCGATGCGCGAGGCTACCTGGATTATCCAACGCTCGAGCCCGCTTGAACGGGCTCAGTCGCGCAGCAGAAAGTCCTCGAGCGCAGCGGCGACCGCCTCCGGGCGGTCGTGCTGGAGGTTATGGCCGGTGCCGGCCAGGCGGATGACCTGCAGGTTGGCAAAGCAGTTCAGGCGGCGTCGATACTCTTGCGGATCATCGTCGAAGCGTTGACTGACGAAACCGTCTTCGGCCTCCAGCATCAGGACCGGCGCGGCGATGCGCCGCCAAGCGGCCATGGCGTCGGTGATGCGATACAGAAACGGCGCCGGCACCTTGTGCCAAGGGTCGCAGGCCATCTCCACTTGTCCGTCGGCGCGCACCCGGCCTACATGGCGGGCGAGAAAATCCGCCCGCGCTGCGCTCAGGCGCGGATTGGCCGCCTGCAGCCGGCGGGCCAGCGCGGCATGGTCGGGGTAGCTGCGCAGTTGCGGGCAGCCGGTCTGCGCGTCCAGCCAGGCGAGCAGGTGGTCGGCGGGGTCTTCGGCCGGCGGCTTGAGCCCGAGAAAGTCGAGCATCGCCAGACGCGCCACGCGCTGCGGACGCAGACCGGCATAGACCGCGGCAATGCTCGCCCCCATGCTATGGCCCACCAGTTGTGCCGGCGCCGAGGGCGAATAGTGGGCCAGCAGCGCGTCCAGATCGGCGTAATAGTCGGGAAACCAATAGCACCGCCCCAGCCATTCGGAATCGCCGTAGCCGCGCCAGTCGGGCGCGATCACCTGCCAGTCCTGTGTCAGCGCCTCGACCACGAATTGGAAGGTGGCCGAGGTATCCATCCAGCCGTGCAGCATGAACACCCGCGGCGCCTCGGCCGGCCCCCAACGGCGCACGTTGTAACGCAGTCCGCGCACGATGAGTTGTTCGGTGGTGGCGTGGGCAGGGTACATGGCCGGTGTCTGGATGAAAGGGAGCGGCATTCTATCCCTTGCCCGCGCCCTGCGGGCCAGTGGCCGCCATCGCGGCCGCCGGCACAGTGCTACGCCCCGCTGGGGAGCGCCTGCGGGTAAGTGCCCGGCACCAGAATCTCGCGCCCGACGTTGCGGATGTCGGTGTGTCCGCAAAAGGCCATGGTGATGTCCATTTCGCGGTAAATCAGCTCCAGGCATTTGCTCACCCCGGCCTCTCCCAGCGCGCCCAGACCGTAAAGGAACGGGCGGCCGATCAGCGTGCCGCGAGCGCCCAGGGCGATCGCTTTGAGCACGTCCTGACCGCTGCGGATACCGCCGTCCATCCATACCTCGATACGGCTGCCCACCGCGTCTACGATGGCCGGCAGGGCGCTGATCGACGACGGTGCGCCATCGAGCTGGCGGCCACCGTGATTGGACACCACCAACGCATCGGCGCCGCTGTCGGCGGCCAGGCGGGCATCTTCGGCGTCCATGATGCCTTTGAGGATCAGTTTGCCGCCCCACAGTTTCTTGACCCACTCCACGTCTGCCCAGGACAGCGTGGGGTCGAACTGTTCGGCCGTCCAGCTTGCCAGCGAGGACATATCGGCCACGCCCTTCGCATGCCCGACGATATTGCGGAAGGTGCGCCGCTCGGTGCCCAGCATCCGCAGGCACCAGCGCGGCTTGGTGGCCAGGTTGATCAGGTTGGCGAGCGTGGGCTTGGGCGGCGCGGACAGCCCGTTTTTGATGTCCTTGTGGCGCTGGCCGAGGATCTGCAAGTCCAAGGTGAGCATCAGCGCCGAGCACTTGGCCGCTTGCGCGCGCTCGATCAGCCGGCGGATGAAGTCGCGGTCGCGCAGCATATACACCTGGAACCAGAACGGTGCGCTGGTGTGCGCGGCCACGTCCTCGATCGAGCAGATGCTCATGGTCGATAGCGTAAACGGCACGCCGAATTTTTCTGCTGCGCGCGCGGCCAGAATCTCTCCGTCGGCATGCTGCATACCGGTCAGTCCGGTCGGCGCCAGCGCCACCGGCATGGTTACCGCCTGCCCGGCCATGGTGGTGGCCAGGCTGCGCCCTTCCATGTTCACCGCCACGCGCTGGCGCAGGCAGATGCCTTGGAAGTCGCGCTCATTGGCGCGGTAAGTGGTTTCGGTCCACGAGCCCGAGTCAGCGTAATCGTAGAACATGCGCGGCACGCGCTTTTGGGCCAGACGGCGCAAGTCTTCGACGCAAGTGATGACGGTCATGTGCGGTCTCCGTATCCGTTTGAGTGTTTGCCGGCATCCGGCAGGCAGCTTAACGGATCGTGACCGATGATGGCGATGCCGGCCCGGAAGAAAATTCAGCGCCGGCGCGAAAGAAGTTCCGCCGCCTCATCCTCGGCGGTGCGGCAAACCCCGCGCAGCCAGTCGGCGAACACCGCGGCGGCGCCCTGCGGTGCGGCATGGGCAATGTAGTACTGGGTGCGCGCCGGCGCCTGTAGCCCAAAGAGCGGCACCAAGGCCCCGGTGCGCAGCCACGGTCGGGCCAGAGTCGGCCGCCCGGGGGCCACCCCTTGAGCACTGGCGGCCGCTTCCAGCAGCAGGCCGAGGTCTACCAGGCGCGGACCGCGGGCCGGCTCGTCGCGTGGCGCCAGTCCGGCGGCGGCAAACAACGGCGCCCATGGCTCCAGCGGCGAGCGCAGCAGGGGTAGCGTAGCCAGCGCCGCCGGCCCGGCGGATAGATCGCATCCGGCCAACAGCGCCGGTGCGGCCAGCGGCACCACCAGGTCGTTCATCAACACCTCGCCGCCATGCGCGGCCACGTCGCCGTGGCGCACTTCCAGTTGCGCGTCGCCGGCGGCCTGGTCCAGATACGGCACCGAGAGCACGATTTCCAACTCGATCTGCGGGTGCGCGCGGGTAAAGGAGGCCAGCGCCGGCACCAGTATCTGGCGCGCAAAGGTCGGCGGTGCGCATACCCGCAGGCGTTCGAGCCGCTGTACCGCACGCCGATGCAATGGCACCGCAGCCAAAAGGCCCAGCGCCGCGCGCACCTGCTCCAGGTATTCCTTGCCCTGCGCGGTCAGTGTCAGCGCCTTGCCGCCGCGCACCAGCAGGCTGGTGCCCAGCAGCGCTTCTACCGTGGCCACCCGCTTGCTGACTGCGCTGGCGGTGATATTGAGTTCCTCGGCGGCGCGCTCGAAGCTGCCCAGGCGTGCCGCGGCTTCGAAGGCGCAAAGACCATCGATGGAAGGAAAGCGGGCGTCGGCAAAGTCGGCCATGAGACAAGGGAAGGTGGTCTGCGCCGGCCTACGCGGCGTGGTAAAGGGGAACGGCGTATTGTCGTGGCGCGGTCGAACCGTGCGCAAGCGCCGGGTTCAGTCGGTCCCCAGCAGCCGGTCGAGCGTGTCGCTGTGGTGCCGGCGCGGCGTAGTAATGGCATAGAAGCGTTCTTCCAGCCCGGCCGGCTGCCCGACGCTGACCAGCACTCCGCTGCGCAGCTCGTCCTGCACCACCACCTCGGGCAGTACCGCAAGCCAGCCGCTGTCACGGGCAATCAGCCGCAGCATGGCCATGTCATCGACTTCGGCACGCAGCCGCGGCTTGACGCCGGCTGCCAGACACAGGGCATCGAACTGGGCACGCAGCGCGTGGCGGGGGCCGGGCAGCGCAAGGTCGACCGCATCCAGATCCTCCGGTACCCGTAGCCGGCGTCCGCGCCAGCCTGCCGCCGGGCCCACCAGCGAGATCGCCTGGCTGCCAAGAAAGCGGCAATGCAGCGGGCGGTCCGGGTCGGCAGGGACCGGCTCGTTGGCCAGCACCACGTCCAGCTTGTGCTCCACCAGCCGCGCCAGCAACCCTTCGAGCACGCCGGATTCCAGGGTCAGGACCACCGCAGGATCGGCCAGCAACGGGCGGATCCAGTTTTCCTGATAGTTGCGCGACATCGTTGCCACGCTGCCCACGCGCAGGCGCAGCATGCCTGCTGCGCGGCCATGCAGGCGGCCCAGCAGCTCCTGGCCCAAGCCGAAGATGTCTTCGGCATAGGTCAGCACCAGCCGGCCGGTGTCGGTCAGGCGCAGTTGTCGCCCTTGGCGCTCGAACAGTGCTTCACCCAGACGCTCTTCCAGTTGCCTGATCTGGGCCGACAGCGCCGATTGCGAAATGTGCAGCGCCTGTGCGGTACGGGTCAGATGACCGCTGCGGGCTACCCGCCAGAAGTAAAACAGATGGTGAAAGTTGAGTCGTTCGAGATTCATGGCTGTCAATCATTCTATTTGACGGAACAATACATTCTAAATAATGACTTTTACAGAACGATCATTGCTGTGCATCCTATGGCCCACATGTTTCTTACCGGTGCGCAATCATGGAATCCATCCTTATTCTTTTGCCGTTGGCGCCGTTTGCCTCGATGCTGGTTGCGCTGCTCTCGGCTGGCGTGCGCGGCAGCATCGAGCAGGTGTGGCGGCGTTTTTGCGCGTTGTCTGCCTTGGCGCTGCTGTGCGCCCTGGCGCTGGCCCTGATGTACTCGGTCGGCAGGCTGCCTGCGGCGGCCTTTCTGCCGCCGTCTTCGGGGTTGGCGCTGACCACGCTGGGGGTGTGGCTGGCCGTGCTGGCGCAGTCTCTGGGCACGGTGATCGGCGTGTTCTCCTCACGCTATCTGGACGGTGAGCCGCGGCAGAGACGCTTCATCGCGGCGCTTGCCGGCGTGTTGGCGGCGGTGCATGGACTACTCTTCGCCGATCATTGGCTGGTCTTGATCGCTGCCTGGGCGGCGATTGGCTTCGCCCTGGAGCGCTTGCTGTGTTTTTACCCGGAGCGCCCGTTTGCCTTGCTGGCTGCGTTCAAAAAACGCCTGGCCGACCGTGTGGCCGACGGGCTGCTAATCCTGGCGGCAGCGCTGGCCTGGGCTGAGGTCGGCAGTGGTTCGCTGTCGGCGCTGGGGCAGCAGCTGGCGGTCGGGCCGGCATCGGCCGCGCTGCAGGCCAGCGCGGTGTGCCTGGTTTTGGCCGTCATTTTGCGTACCGCGCTGTTGCCGGTGCATGGCTGGCTGATCCAGGTCATGGAGGCGCCCACCCCGGTGTCGGCGCTGCTGCATGCCGGGGTGGTCAATCTTGGTGGGTTCGTGCTGATCCGCTTTGCGCCAATGCTCGAAGCAGCGCCTGCTGCGCGTTGGCTGCTGGTTGGCGTGGGCCTGGCCACCGCGGTGCTTGCCGGGTTGGTGATGCTGACCCGGGTCAGCATCAAGGTGCGGCTGGCGTGGTCCACCGTGGCGCAAATGGGTTTCATGGTGCTCGAATGCGGCCTGGGCCTCTATACCCTGGCGGCGGCGCACTTGATCGGTCATTCGCTCTACAAAGCACATGCCTTCCTGGCTGCCTCCTCGGTGGTACGTGACAGCAAGCTGGCGGCGATGCGTGGCCGCACCAGGGTGTCGGGCGCCAGTCTGTTGTGGGCGCCCGGGGGGGCCTTGGCTGTGGTGGCAATGGTCCAGTTTGCTTGGCCGACTCAGGCTTGGCCGTGGTGGTGGAGCGGCGTGCTCGCACTGGCTTGGGCGCCGCTGCTGTGGTGGCCGGCGGTGGGCGAGGCGGGCGCACGGCTTTTTGCCGCCCGCGCCATGGCAGGGCTTGCCATGCTCTTTGCGCTGTCCGTGCTCGCTACGCTGGCGCATGCGCTGCCGCTTGGCCTGCGCGATGCGCCGCTGGAGGCTGCCGGCGTTGTGGCACTGGCTGGTATGGCCGCCCTGTATCTGAATCTGGCGCTGATGCAGCGTGAAGTTCCGCGCTTACAGACCTGGCGGCGCTGGGCTTACGCCGGTTTTTACCTCGACGAGTTCTACACCCGCCTGGCGCTGCGCGTATGGCCAGCACGCTGGATGCCTGCCGCATCCACCCCCACCGACCCGCTGGTGCTGGGTGCTGCGACCGAAATGTCCAATAGCAAGTGATTCACGAACGGAGTCTGCAATGAATACGCTTACCCACTTTGCCGCCTCCAGGCCGGCTGCGTTGGACCCGGCAACAGTGTCATTCAACGCCGGCGCGGACCAAGTGCCCGACCCTGCACTGCTGGCGCAAATCGATGCGGCATGCGAACAGGCTTGTCAGGCCATTGCCCCGGTTTGGCCGCTGGATCGCGCCATAGCGGTCAATCCCCACTGGGGGCGGATCGGTTCGAGCGTGCGTGCGGTGGCCGCGCGCATGGCCGTGCTGGGCGGCATCCGGGTGTTTGCGCCGCGCAGCGCGCTGGCCGAATACTGGGCGACGGGCCGCATCACCGAGGACGATCTGGCGCAAGCATTGCGCAGCTTGCCGGCTGCGCAGGCGGCCGGGCTGGATCGACAGCGCTGTATTGCCGCGCTGAGCCGACCGGCGCAGCTGCCGCAGCTACCTTTGTTGATCGATGTGCTCGACGACGATCCGCAGCGCCACGCCCGCCTGTCCTGGCGGCAGGCCATCACCCATCAGGTGAGCCAGACCTGCGCCAGTTATTTTGACCAGTATCAGGCCGATTGGCAGCCGGCGCGCGGCCAGGGGCTGTATGCGTTCTGGCGTGACACGCTGACCCACGACCACGGCATTGGGGTGTTGATGGGGTTGCCGCAGCTCCACTGCGCCCTCGACGCTCTGCCGGCAACGCCTCAGGCCGCCGAGTGCTGGGCGCTGCAGCGTCTGGGCTTGCCCGCGGCGGTGTGGGCAGACTACCTGGAAGCGGTGTTGCTCACCGTCAATGGATGGGCGTCCTGGTGTGCGTATTTGGGCTGGCAGGCCCGCCTGGCGGGGCGTACCGACCCTCATCTGCGCCAATTGCTGGCCATCCGCTTGGCCTGGGGCGCAATTTTGCTCGAATGCAAGGACGACGCCGCGGCGCGCTGGGCCTTTGCCGCGGTGCAGACCGAGTGGCGGCGCGCGCCCGAGCTGTTCGAGCAGGCCGCTGCCGCGTTGCAGGTCGATGAAGTCTGGCAGCTCGCCCTGGAGCTGGGCTATCAGCGCGAGCTAGCCGGCAAGCTTCAGGGGGCGCCGACGACGGCCGTCACCGCACACGAAGCGGCGGTCGAGGTGCAGGCAGCCTTCTGCATTGATGTGCGCAGCGAACCGTTGCGCCGTGCCTTGGAGTCCGTATCGCCGGCCATTCAGACCATCGGCTTCGCAGGTTTTTTTGGTTTGCCGATTGCCTATGCGCCCCTGGCCACCACGGCGCTTCGCCCGCAATTGCCCGGCTTGTTCGCGCCCAGCCTGACCGTGCAAGACCGCATCGATCCCGGTTCCGAGGCCGGTGTGCGCCCCACCGAGGCGGCGGCGCGCGCCCGTCGGCAACGCTTTGCCTGCGCCGAACAGGGCCTTGCCGCCAGCCGTTGGCCGGCCGCTGCCTATGCTTTTGTGGAAGCGGCTGGCGTGGCGTATCTCGGTCCGTTGGCGCGTTGGATCGCGCCGGCGCGGCGATCGCGCCCGCGCGACGATTTGGCCGGCCTGCCGGCCCGTTACCGGCAGGCCTGTCGCCCCGCATTGGACGGTATCGATCCGGACGCCCGCGTGGCGCTGGCGGCGCGGGTGCTGCAAGCCATGGGCTTGACGCGCCGGTTTGCGCCGTTGGTACTCCTGGTCGGGCATGGCAGTCAGAGCGCCAACAATGCCCAGGCCGCGGCGCTCGATTGCGGCGCGTGCTGCGGCCAAACCGGCGAAGTCAATGCCCGCGTGCTGGCGCGGCTGCTCAACGACGCCAAGGTGCGCGCCGGCCTGGCTGCGGGCGGCATCTCGATTCCGGCGCAGACGGTGTTCTTGGCCGCGCTGCACAACACCACCACGGACGAAATCGAAGCCTTCGATGTGGATCTTCTGCCCGCGGACGTGCGTGCGCGGTGGGCGCACCTGCAGCCGCTGTTCGACCAAGCTTGCGAGCGGGTGCGCCGCGAGCGCGCCCCAAGTCTGGGCCTGGATGCAAAGGCTGCGCCCCGGCAGCTTTTGGATTGGTTGCGCCGGCGGGCCAACGACGGTGCGCAGACCCGGCCGGAGTGGGGCTTGGCCGGCAATGCGGCCTTCATCATTGCGCCACGCCACCGTACCCGCGGGGTGAGCTTGAACGGCCGTTGCTTCTTGCACGATTACGATGCCGCCCAGGATGCCGACGGCAGCGTACTGGAACTGCTGATGACTGCGCCGATGCTGGTCACCCACTGGATCAACTGGCAATACCACGCTTCGCGCTGCGATCCCGAGCGTCTGGGCAGCGGCAACAAAGTGCTGCACAACGTGGTCGGCGGGGGGATCGGCGTGTTTGAAGGCAACGGCGGCGATTTGCGCATCGGCCTGTCACGCCAGTCGCTGCACGATGGCCAGCGCTGGGTGCATGAACCGCTGCGTCTGACCGTGGTAATCGATGCGCCTGCCGAGGCGATCGACAAAGTGATCGGTCGCCACGCCGTGGTGCGTCAATTGATCGAAAACGGCTGGCTGCACCTATGGCGTTACGACGGCGATCGTCTCTTGCAGCGCGACGGCGGCAGGTGGCGGCCGCTGGCGGCGGTATAGAACGGTGCCGCCGCAGAAGGGCACTGCGGCGGCAAACAGGGGGCGTAAGAATCCGGGTAGACTGGCGCGCATGAAATCTGGCCGAGGCCATCATGCGCAGGAATCTGCCGGTTACCGGCAAGGAAATCGAGCTACCTGAGAACCTCACCTTCGTCACCCAGACCGATCTCAAAGGGCGGATCACTGAGGCGAACGACGCTTTTTGTACGATCACCGGATTCTGCCGGGCAGAGCTGATCGGCCAGCCGCACAATCTGGTGCGCCATCCCGACGTGCCGCCGGCGCTGTTTGAACAATTGTGGCGCACCCTGGCGGCCGGACGGCCATGGCGCGGCGTCATCAAAAACCGGGTCAAAAACGGCGATCACTACTGGGTGGAAGCCTTCGTCACCCCGGTGCGCCGGGGCGGCGAGATCATCGGTCATCTGTCGGTGCGCCACCCTGCCAGCCCCAAGCAGGTGGCCGAGGCCGAACGACTTTACGCCCGGCTTTGGCAGGGCGAGCGGGTGATTTCACCCCGGCCGCCGTGGTTTGCCCGACTATCCATCCGTACCCGGCTCGCCATGGTAATGGCCGCAATGGCCTGTTTATTGATCGGCGGTGCGGTCGTCGGCACCCTGGGGGTGTGGCAAGGCATGCGCGATCTGGCCCGCTTGGAGCAACAGCACATCGGCGCTGCCCGCCTGCTGGCGCAAACCGAGCGAACACTGGGTGAGAACAGCCGCCAAGCCTTGCTGGCGCTGCAGCACAGTCCGGAAAGTCCTTTCGCGGGGCTGCATGACCATGCGCTCGCCCATCATCTACAGGCCCTGGAGGCCAACTGGCAGCAATCCGAACAGGCGCTCGCCGGCTTGCGCAGCTTGCTGGCCGAAGTCAATCTGCAGCACGCGGTGGCGACCTTGACGGATGCGCATCGGCGATACCTCGAAGAAGGGCTGCAACCGGTACGCGATGCACTGCTCGCCGGGCGTTTTGAGCTCGCCAACCGGCTATTGCTCACCCAGCTCAATCCGCGCCACGCCGAGGTGCACCAGGCCGCTGCCGCGCTGAGCACGGCGCTGGCGGCCGCGGCGCGGGCCGATCGCGACGCCCAGGCTGACCGCATACGAATCATCTTCGGATTTGCCGCCGGTGGTGCCGCGGTGGCGCTGCTTTTGATCGGCTGGGCCACTCGCCACCTGTTGGCCGCCATCGCCCGACCGTTGGAGGCGGCCAAAGGGTATCTGGACCGTATTGCCGAAGGTGACTTCCGGCAGCCCATCCCGATCGACCGGCGCGATGAAACCGGACAGGTGCTGCGGCGACTGGCCGTCATGCAAGCACGCCTGGAGGCACTGATCGATGCCCGGGCCACCGCCGAGGAAGTGGCCAGGCTGAAGTCGGAGTTTCTGGCCGTCATGAGTCATGAAATCCGCACGCCGCTCAATGGTGTCGTCGGCATGACCGATCTGTTGTTGACCACCCTGCTGGATCAGGAGCAGCAAGGCTACGCCCGAACCATCAAAGCCTCGGCCGATGCCTTGTTGGAGCTGATCGACGATATCCTGGATTACTCCAGGCTGGAGCGCGGCGGCGTAGAGTTCGAGCGAGCGCCGGTCGATTTGCGCGAATTGCTCGAAAGCGTGGTCGATATCGTCGCGCCGCGGGTGCAGGGTAAGGCCGTGACGCTGGCCAGCCACTGGGAGAGCGAGACACCGCCGGTCTTTATCGGCGATGCACACCGGGTGCGGCAAATTCTGCTCAATCTGCTGGGTAACGCGGCCAAATTCACCGACCAGGGCAGCATCGAACTGTTTGCGCGCAAAGTGACCTGGCAGGGGCAGCCGGCCATCGAATTTGCGGTCAAGGACACCGGCATCGGCATCGATCCGGCCGCCCGCGAGCGGCTGTTCAAACCCTTCACTCAAGCCGATGCCTCCACCACTCGGAAATACGGCGGCACCGGGTTGGGGTTAGCCATTTGCAAGCGTCTGGCCGAAGGCATGGGCGGAGAGCTGCTGGTCGACAGTTCCCCTGGGCAGGGCAGCACCTTTTGCCTGATTCTGCCTTTTCACGCTCCGGATGCCGACACGCTGGCCGCCTGGGGCGAGCGGCCCACCCACAGTTCGCTGGCCGGCAAGCGTATTGCGCTCGAGGGCGGGAGCGCGACCGAGCGCCGGTTGTGGCAGCAGATTCTGGCTGCCTGGCGGGTCGATCTGGCCGGCACGCCACCGGATCTACGGCTGATTCTGGCACCGCCCGGCGGGCTCGACCGCGCGGATCTGTGCCGGGAAGATGGCGTGCCCTGTGTGATCGCGCTGGCCAGCGCCGATGCGGCCGTGCGTCGGCAGCTGACCGCCCGGCAGATTCCGGTGATCGAACCGCCGCTCAAATCCTCGCTGATTTACGATGTGCTGGTCCAGGCCTTGGAGGGGCAAGCGGTTGCCGCGGTGGCAAGCACCGTGCCGGTCCCGTTGTCCGAAACCAGCGCCAACGAAGGCTTGACGATCCTGCTGGTCGAAGACAACCCGGTCAATCAACGGGTGGCCGCAGCCATGTTGGACAAGCTCGGCCACCGCACGGATATCGCCGACAGCGGGCGTATCGCGCTCGACATGTGGGCACCGGGCAAATACGATTTGATCCTGATGGACTGTCAGATGCCCGAGATGGACGGCTTTGCCGCCACGCGGGCCATCCGTGCGCGCGAAGCCGACGGCGCGCCGCATACGCCAATCATCGCCATGACCGCCAACGCGCTCGAAGGCGACCGTGAACACTGTTTGGCCGCCGGCATGGATGATTATCTGGCCAAACCGGTGACCCGCGAGCGCTTGGAAAGAGTGCTGGCGCGTTGGCAGTGTGCGCGGGCGGTGTCAGCGCCGGCGCAGCCCGCTCCTGCGGTCAGTGCGCCAACCGGGGCTGCCCAGTGGCTCGATCGTGCGCATCTGGCTGACATCACCGGCGGCGACGCTGCCTTGGCGCGCGAGTTGATCGCCCTGTTCGTCGCCGATCTGCCGCCGATGAGCGCCCGCCTGGCCGATGCCGCGGCGCAGGCCGGGGTTGACGGCGGCGCGGCGTTGGTCAAGGCTGCGCACGAAATCAAAGGCTCGGCGGGCAATCTGGGCCTGACCGGGCTGGCCGAAGCCGCCGCGGCGCTCGAGACCGTGGCCAAACAAGGCGCGCTCACCCTGGTGGCGGCGCGTCTTGCGGCGTTCAACCAGGCACGCAGCGTTTTTGAACAGCACTGGGAGGCCGGCAGTGACCAAGACCTGGTGTAATCACCGGCGGCGGCCGCTGCCCGGCGCAAAAAACTTGCACAAGGAATACGCTCATGGCCATTGTGCTGGCAGTCGATGACAACCACACCAATCTGCGCTTGATCGAGGCCATGTTGCGGGCGCTGCCCGAGGTGGAGTCGGTCATGCTCGACGACCCGGTACTGGCGCTCGACTGGTGTGCCGAAAACCGCCCGGATCTGATCTTGCTCGATTACATGATGCCGGAACTGGACGGCTTGGAATTCATGCGGCGGCTAAAGCGCACCATCGACTGTCCGGTCATCATGATCACCGCCGACACCGAGCGGCAGGTGCGTTACCAAGCGCTGGAACTGGGCGCACGGGATTTTCTCAACAAGCCGCTCGACCGTGCCGAGTTCATCGCACGGGTCAGAAACCAGCTCGCCCTGATCGATGCGCAGCGCAAACTTGCCGACCGTGCCGCCTGGTTGGCCGAAGAAGTGGACAAAGCCACCGCGCTGATCCGCAGCCGCGAGCATGAAACGGTGCTGCGCTTATCGCGCGCGGCCGAATACCGCGACCCGGAAACCGGCGCACACTTGCTGCGCATGGCCCACTACAGCCGCCTGATCGCAATCCAACTGGGGCTGCCGCGGGCCGAGGCGGAACTGTTGTTCCAAGCGGCGCCCATGCACGACGTGGGCAAAGTGGGCATACCCGATGCCATTTTGCTCAAGCCCGGCCGGCTGGACGAAGCCGAGTTTGCAGTCATGAAGCGCCATGCCGAAATCGGCCGCGATATCCTGTCCGGCTCCACTGCCGACCTGCTCTGCCTGGCGGCCGAAATCGCCTGGTCGCACCATGAAAAATGGGACGGTAGCGGTTATCCGCGTGGGCTGGCCGGCGAGGCGATTCCCCGCGCCGGACGCATCGTGGCGGTGGCCGATGTGTTCGATGCGCTCACTTCGGAACGCCCCTACAAGCGCGCCTGGCCGCTGGAGCGGGCGCGCCAGTTCCTGCTCGAACAGCGCGGCGCGCATTTCGATCCGGCTTGCGTGGACGCCTTCCTGGCCGTCTGGGACGATGCGCTGGCCATCCATGACTGCTACCGCGACAGCCTGACATGACGCGTCTTGCCCCCCTACGTTTTGCCGAATTGAAAGCCGGCGGGCGTCTGCCTTCGCCTTCGGGCCCGGCGCTGCGTCTGATCGAACTGTTGGCCTGCGATACCACGGCTTTGTCCGAAATCGTGCGCGAGGTGCAACAGGACCCTGCGCTGACCGGGCGGATCCTCAAACTTGCCAACGCATCCGCTTTTGCGCGGCCGCGACCGGCGGTGGCCATCACCGTCGACGTACTGATGACTATCGGCCTGCCGGCGCTACGGCAATGGGCGCTGGCCTGCGCCTTGATCGACGGCTACCGCAGCGGCCTGTGCAAAGCGCTCGACTATCCGGCGTTCTGGTCGCGGGCAATCGCCCGCGGCGCGGCGGCGCAAACACTGGGCGCAGCCTTGCGGTTGGCGCCGCCGGCCGAGCTCTACACCCTGGGTCTGGTTGCCGACATCGGTTTGCTGGGTCTGGCCAGCATCGAACCCGAACGCTTTGGCCCCATCCTGGCCCAGACCGGCCCGACGCGCGCCGAGCGCCTGGCCGCCGAGCAGGCCGCCTTCGGTTTCGATGAGCGCGGGCTTGCCATCGGACTGCTGCGCGACTGGGGTTTTCCGGCGCTTTTTGTGGATGCCGTCGAGCGCGCGTTGTACCCCCCGGCCGAACCGACCGCCGTGGCCCCGCGCGCACAACGCCTGGCCTGGCTGCTGGCGCTGGCCGACCGTCTGGCCGCCCTCATCGATCTGGATGACCCCGCACGGCGTGCCCACTTGCAACCGCTGTTGGATGAGGCCCGCCGCCTCGATCTGGACGCGCAGCGCTTTCTTGCCCTGGCCGATGACAGTCTGACTGCGTGGCGGGAGTGGAGCGCCGTGTTTGCGTTGCCCACCTACACGCTGACGCCGTTTTCGACCTTGGCCATGACCACCGAGGAACCGCCGCAGTCCGGCCAGAGACCGCTGCGGGTGCTGGTGGTCGATGACGACAGCGCGCTGCGCCGGCTGCTCGAACACCAACTCGGCAAAGCCGGCTATCAGGTACGCACCGCGGCCGACGGTCGGCAAGGGCTGCACGAGGCGCTGGCTTGGCGCCCGGATATCCTCTTGACCGATCTGCTGATGCCGCACCAGGACGGCTTTGAACTGATCCGCAAGCTGCGCGCATCGGAACTGGGCCAGTCGCTGTACTGCATCGTGCTGTCTGTCGTCGACGACGAGGGACCCATGTCCGAAGCCTTCGCCCTGGGCGCCGACGACTATCTGGCCAAGCCGCTCAAACCGCGAACCCTTTTGGCCCGCCTGGATGCGGGCGCGCGCATCGTGCGGATGCAAAAAACGCTGGCCGAGCGCAATCTGGCGCTCAATCAAGCCCTGCGTCAGGTCGAAGCTCAGGCCTCGACCGACGCGCTTACCGGCCTGCCCAATCGCCGTTACATCGAGGCGCGCCTGGCGCAAGAATGCGCGGCCGCGGCGCGCAGTGGCCGCGCGCTGTCATGGTTGCTGCTCGATATCGATCATCTGCGGCGCGTGAACGACACCTACGGTCAAGCCGTCGGCGATGCGGTGCTGGTCGAAGTGGCCCGACGTATCCAGCACACCAAACGGCGCTCGGATGTCGCCGCCAGACTGGGTGGCGGCTCGTTCGCCATCATTGCGGTCGACACCCCGCCCCCGGCAGCGCGCCAGCTCGCCGAACGGCTACGCAGGGCAGTGGCCGCAGCGGATATCGCAGTCGGCGGCAAAAACATCCCGGTCACCGTCAGCATTGGCTTGGCCGGATACACCGCCGGCGGTGGCACCATCGACGCGCTGCGCCAAGCCGCCGAAGACGCCCTGGAACGCGCCAAGGCCCAAGGATGCAACCGGGTGGATTGCCAAGCGCAGCCGTCTGCTTGAACTTCCCAACCCATGGCCGCAAGTGCTCGAATGCAGCCGGTGCCCCCGGTCATACACGGGCATACCGGCTGTGCCGAAGGTCGGGCCTGCTCGCGGAACGGATGTGGTTTTGGTAAGTTTTGCTGGCGTGTCCGTGTGAGCAGATGGAGGAAAGTGGCCATGGACATCTTGACTAGCATCCAGGCGCAAATCGACGCGGTGCGGCTGCCGTTGTATGCGGTGTCAGTGTCTGCGGTGCGCAGCCCCGATACGCCGCTGTTGCTGTTGTTGCACTGGCACGGTTTTCGGCCCGAGGCGCAGCGCGAGCGCGCCGGCCGGCCGCGGCGGGCGGCGGTGCCGGGCACGGCGTTGCAGCTCAATTCACGCTGGCACACGCTGGAAGAGATCGAAGGCGCCATGTTGGACGCCGCCTGGCAGCTGGGCGCCTGGGATCTGGAGCGCAGTGTGCGCCGCGGCTGTGGCGAGGTGGGTGCGTCGGCCCAGGAAGCCCATGAATGCCGTCAGGCGTTTGGCGACAATCCGCTGGCGCCGGGCAGCGAAGCGCATCTGGTGGTCGAGGCGCCGGATCGCGATGAGCTGATGCAGGCCGCCGCCCGCCGCGGCTATGTGCGCTGGTTGTTCCGTCCGGTGCGCGCCGGGTTGTGGCGGGCGATTGCCGAGGACGACACCTTGAATGCCGAAGGCGGCCGCACCCCGCCTTGCCCGGTGATGCCGCGGCAGGTGGGCGAACCCGGCCGGGCACCGCAGGTGTATCGACTCGGGCGGGTGCGCCGCCTGGTGCTACCCGGATTGCCACCCTCTTGAAATCCGTTTCGGGCGCCCCTATATCGCGCTGCGTCGGTATGAGCCGGCTGCGCAGGCCACCGGCTGCATGTCAGCGGTGGCTTGGCGATCGTTGTTTCGGTGATATCAATTCGTAAAGGAGATCGACAGATGCACATTCGTCCCCTACGCGACCGGATCATCGTCAAGCGGGTCGAGGCCCAGCGCACGACCGCCTCTGGGATCGTGATTCCCGATACTGCCGCCGAGAAACCTGAACAAGGCGAAGTCGTTGCGGTCGGTCCTGGTCGACGCGACGACGCGGGGGCGTTGATCCCGATGGAAGTGAAGGTCGGCGATCTGGTGCTGTTTGGCAAGTACGCCGGACAGACCGTCAAGGTCGATGGCCAAGAACTGTTGGTCATGCGCGAAGACGATGTGATGGGTGTCATCGAGCGTGACGCTGCGGCACTGCAAAAGGCCGCCTGATTTTTCGGTTTATTGAATCGAGGAGAGACAACAGCTATGGCAGCAAAAATCGTCCAGTTCCATGATTCCGCCCGCGAACGCATCGTCCGCGGGGTCAACATCCTGGCCAACGCGGTCAAGGTCACCCTGGGACCGAAAGGCCGCAACGTGGTGTTGGAGCGCTCTTTCGGCGCGCCGGTGATTACCAAGGACGGTGTGTCGGTCGCCAAGGAAATCGAACTCAAGGACAAGTTCGAGAACATGGGCGCGCAAATGGTCAAGCAGGTTGCCTCCAAGACCGCGGATGTGGCCGGTGACGGCACCACCACCGCCACCGTGCTGGCTCAGGCCATCGTGGCCGAGGGCATGAAATATGTGGCGGCCGGCATGAATCCGATGGATCTTAAGCGCGGCATCGACAAGGCCGTGGCCGCCACCGTCGAAGAGCTGAAAAAACTGTCCAAGCCGTGCTCGACCAGCAAGGAAATCGCCCAGGTGGCCTCGATCTCGGCCAACTCCGACAGCGACATCGGCGACATCATTGCCCGCGCCATGGACAAGGTGGGCAAGGAAGGCGTGATTACCGTCGAAGACGGCAAGTCGCTGCAAAACGAGCTGGATGTGGTCGAAGGCATGCAGTTCGACCGCGGCTATCTGTCGCCCTACTTCATCAACAACCCGGACAAGCAGATTGCGGTGCTCGATGAGCCGCTGGTGCTGATCCATGACAAGAAGATCTCCAGCATCCGCGATCTGCTGCCGGTGCTCGAAGAGGTGGCCAAGGCCGGTCGTCCGCTGCTGATCATTGCCGAGGATATCGAAGGCGAAGCGCTGGCCACGCTGGTGGTCAACAGCATGCGCGGCGTGCTCAAGGTGGCGGCGGTCAAGGCGCCGGGCTTTGGCGACCGTCGCAAGGCCATGCTGGAGGATATCGCCATTCTGACCGGCGGTACGGTGATTTCCGAGGAAACCGGCAAGCAGCTCGAAAAAGCCACGCTCGCCGACTTGGGCCGTGCCAAGCGCGTCGAAGTGCACAAGGAAACCACCACCATCATCGACGGCGCCGGCGAGGATGCGAAGATCAAGGCCCGTGTGGCGGCGATCCAGCGTCAGATCGAAGAGGCGACCTCCGACTACGACCGCGAAAAACTGCAGGAACGTGTGGCCAAGCTGGCCGGTGGCGTGGCGGTGATCAAGGTCGGTGCCGCCACCGAAGTGGAAATGAAGGAGAAGAAAGACCGGGTGGACGATGCGCTGCATGCTACCCGTGCCGCGGTCGAAGAAGGCATCGTGCCCGGCGGTGGCGTGGCGCTGCTGCGCGCCCGCGCTGCCCTCAAGGCGCTCAAGGGCGACAACCATGACCAGGATGCCGGCATCAAGATCGTGCTGCGTGCGCTGGAAGAGCCCTTGCGTGCGATTGCCGCCAATGCCGGCGACGAGCCGAGCGTGGTGGTGGCCAAGGTCGAAAGCGGCCAGGGCAATTTCGGCTACAACGCTGCTTCCGGCGAATACGGCGACCTGGTCGAGATGGGCGTGATCGATCCGACCAAGGTCACCCGCAGCGCGCTGCAAAATGCGGCTTCGGTCGCGGGCCTGATCCTCACCACCGATGCCACGGTGGCCGAAGCGCCCAAGGAAGAAAAACCGGCTGCCCCGGCCATGCCGGAAATGGACTACTGATGCCGTTTGGCCAGCGTGCCCGCCGAGGGCAGGCTGGCGTGCTGATCGGCCTTGCGCCCGCACGGTTTGCCCGCTGCGGGCGTTTTTTATTCCGTATCCGGGATTATCCCTTTTTCGCATCGACCAGCGGCACCACGCCGGGAAACGCAAAGCGCTTGCGTCCCGGCTCCATTTCGGTGAGCGGCGCGCAGGCAGTCAGCGTCGACAGACTGCGTACGGTCAGATCCTGATAGCAGCGGGTGCCGTCCACCTTCCAGGCCAGTTCTTGTTCGGACAGCGCGCGCACCACCTTGGCCGGCATGCCGGCCGCCAGCATCCGGGGTGGGATTTCCATGCCGGCTTTGACAAAGGCGCAGGCGCCGACCATGGCCGATTCGCCGACGATGGCATTGTCCATGATGACCGCATTCATGCCGATCAGCGCGTTTTTACCGACCCGGCAGCCGTGAAGCACCGCGCCGTGGCCCACATGGCCGTCTTGTTCGATCACCGTGTCGGTGCCAGGGAAGCCGTGCATGACGCAGGTGTCCTGGATGTTGCTGCCTTCTTCCAACACGATGCGGCCAAAGTCGCCGCGTAAGCTGGCCAGCGGGGCGACGTAGCAGCGCGGACCGACGATGACATCGCCGATCAGCACCGCGTCCGGATGGACAAAGGCGTCCGGGTGGATGACCGGGCGCAGGCCGTCGATTTCGTAGCAGGGCATGGGCTTGTCTCCTGGATGGACAACGGGGCGCCGCAGCGCCCCGTCGATGTGGTGGTGATAAGTCTGCGCGGGGCTTACTCGACATGGTAGCGCCGCTGCACCACCCGGAAGCGGTTGGCAACAAAAGCGGCATCGGCGTAGGCGGCGTTGGCGGCCGGATTCATGCCGACGCCATGATAATCGGAGAAGGCCGCGGACTGGTTCACGAACACTCCGCCGGTGAGGTTGATCGATAGAGCGACGCCGGCGTTCAGCGTGGCTTCGGTCATCGCATCGAGGATCTCGGGGCGGATCGAGTACACGCCCACGGTCAGCGCGCCGTGTTCGCGCACCATGCGCTCGGACAGCGCCACCGCGGCCGCGGCATCGGCCACCTTGACTACGAAGGCGATCGGGCCGAAGCGCTCTTCCATGTAATAGGTTTCGTCGGCGGCGTCGCAGGCGAGCAGCACCGGGGTGCGCACCTGCGCAGCGGGAAATTCCGGGTGCTCGATCCGGGAGGAGGCGAGCACGACCTTGCCGTACTGGCCGGACTGGCATTCGTCGATGCGCGCCAGCGTGGCCTCGGACTGGATGGCGCCGAGCACCGCGGTGGCCACCGCCGCATCGGACAGGAACTTGCCGATCGCCGCGCCCAGATCGGCGGCGACTTCGTCATAGCTCTTGTGGCCCTGGTCGGTGTCGATGCCCCCGGCCGGTACCAGGATGGCCTGGGTGGTGGTGCACATCTGGCCGGAATACAGGCTGAGCGTAAAGGCCAGGTTTCTCAGCATGCCTTTGTAATTGTCGGTGGATTCGATGACCACGTTATTGACCCCGGCCAGTTCGGCATACACCTGGGCTTGGCGGGCGTTGTCCAGCAGCCACCGGCCAAAGGTGTTGCCGCCGGTGAAATCGATGGATTTGACCGCCGGGTGGGTGGCCAGCGCCTGGGTGGCGGCGCGCTTTTCCACCACCGCCAGGGTGACCAGGTTGGGGTCCAGACCGGCCTCAGTCAGCACTTCGCGGATGATCCGCACGGTCAGCGCGGCCGGAAGAATAGCGTTGCTATGCGGCTTGACGATCACCGGGTTGCCGGTGGCCAGTGCGGCAAACAGGCCGGGATAGGTGTTCCAGGTGGGGAACGTGCCGCAGCCGATCACCAGTGCCACCCCGCGGCCGACGATTTCATAGTGTTTTTGCAGCTTCAGCGGTGGATTTTTGCCCTGTGGCTTTTCCCACAGGGCGGTGGCGGGAATGCGGAGCATTTCGTCCCAGGCGTAGGCCACAGCCTCCAGCCCGCGGTCTTGCGCATGCGGGCCGCCGGCCTGAAAAGCCATCATCCAGCCCTGGCCAGTGGTGTACATCACCGCATGGGCGATTTCAAAGCTGCGTTTGTTTAGGCGGTCGAGTATTTCCAAACACACGCCCACCCGGCCTTCGGCGCCGATCTTACGCCAGCCCGACATGGCCGCCTGGGCGGCGGCAATCAGCGCGTCCACGTCGCAGACCGGATAGCGCACATCCAGCTTGACGCCGTAGGGGCTTTTCTCTGGCGCGGCCCAGGCGCAAAGACCCGGCTGGTCGAGCACAAAATCCTGACCGACCAGAGCCTCCACCGCGGCTTTGCCGTCGGCCATGGCGGTTTCGCCATAGGTCTTGGGGCTGGGCATCTCGGGGTAGGGGGTCCAGTAGCCGCGGGTACGGATGGCGGCGATGGCTGCCTCCAGGGTGGCGCGGTGCTTGTCGAACAAGGGGTGCGTCATGAGGTCTCCTCCGGTGGCGGCGTCTGTTGCGCCGCAGTGGGTCAGGTGGTGGATCGAAGCTGCGGCGCAGCAAAAAAAAGAGCTTGTTTTTTGATCTGGATCAAGACTACTATTGATTGACCGGTCGGTCAAATAACTGCAGCACACTACAACACATCGCCGGTCAGTGGGCGCCAAGCCCGTGAATCAGTGATAACAGCGTGCGCCTGCGCACCCAAAAACACAAGGATGGAGGAGACACCATGAGTACCGGCGCGGCCCCGACCCGGTCGTTCGAAACCATATGCTTGAGCGTGGAGGCGGGTGTGGCCACGCTCACGCTCAATCGCCCCGAGCGCCTCAATAGCTTCAACGAACAAATGCATGCCGAAGTCCGTGAGGCGCTCGCCGCAGTGCGCGCCGGCCGCGCCGACGGCAGCGTGCGGGTGCTGGTGTTGACCGGTGCCGGGCGCGGTTTCTGTGCCGGGCAGGACCTTTCCGACCGCGCGGTGGCCGCCGGTGACGAGGCCCCGGACCTGGGCTCTTCGGTCGAACGCAACTACAAGCCGCTGGTGCTCGCACTGCGTGCGCTGGAGCTGCCGGTGATTGCCGCAGTCAATGGCGTGGCCGCCGGCGCCGGGGCCAATCTGGCCTTGGCCTGCGATCTGGTGTTTGCTGCGCGCTCGGCCAGCTTCATTCAGTCTTTTGCCAAGCTCGGCCTGATTCCGGATACCGGCGGTACCTGGATTCTGCCGCGGCTGTTGGGGCCGGCGCGCGCGCTGGGGCTGGCGTTGCTGGGCGAGAAGCTGTCGGCCGAACAGGCCGAACAGTGGGGCTTGATCTGGCAATGCGTGGATGACGAGGCGCTGATGCCCACGGTTCGCCAAGTTGCCAGTGCCTTGGCGCAGGGGCCGACCTTTGGCTACGCGCAAACCAAGCGCTTGCTGTGGACCAGCGACCGTGAGTCTTTCGAATCCCAGCTCGACCGTGAGCGCGACGCAATGCGTGTATGCGGTCGTTCTCGCGATTACCGCGAAGGTGTGACCGCTTTCATGGAAAAGCGCGCGCCGCGCTTTACCGGAGAATGAGCGGTGAGCGCGTTGGCCAGAGAGGTGAAAGTGCTGGTGATCGGCGCCGGCGCAATGGGCAGCGGTATTGCCCAGGTGGCGGCCGCAGCCGGCCATCCGGTGTATTTGTTCGACGCCCGAGAAGGCGCGGCTGAACAAGGGCGCGAGCGTATTGCCGCAGCATTCGACACGCTGGCGGGCAAAGGGCGGATGAGCGCCGAGGCCGCACGGGCCGCGGCGACCCGGATCGAGCCGATTCAAGATTTGCCCGCCGCTCGGGATGCCGGCTTGGCGGTGGAGGCCATCGTCGAAGATCTGGCAGCCAAGCGGGCCTTGTTTGCCGAGCTGGAAGGCTTGTTGGCCGACGATGCCATTTTTGCCAGCAATACTTCTTCGCTATCGATCACTGCACTTGCAGCGCCCTTGAACCGCCCCGAGCGGGTTGCCGGCCTGCACTTTTTCAACCCCGCACCGGTGATGAAGCTGGTCGAGGTGGTGTCCGGTCTGGCCACCGATCCGGCGGTGGCCGCCACGCTGCACGCCACCGCGCGCGCCTGGGGCAAGGTGGCGGTACATGCCAAATCCACGCCCGGCTTCATCGTCAATCGCGTCGCCCGCCCGTATTACGCCGAAGCGCTGCGGGTGCTGGCAGAAAGTGCGGCCGATGTGGCCACGCTGGACGCGGTGCTGCGCGAGGGCTGCGGCTTTCCGATGGGGCCGTTCGAGCTGATGGACTTGATCGGTCATGATGTCAATTTTGCAGTGACCGCCTCGGTGTTCGAGGCCCACTTTCAAGACAAGCGCTATACCCCCAGCCTGATCCAGCACGAGTTGGTGCAGGCTGGCCGCCTAGGGCGCAAGAGCGGGCGCGGGTTTTACGACTACACGCCCGGTGCGGCGCGCCCGCAACCGGTCGATGAGCCGGCACGGCAGGGCGTGCATGCGGTGACCGTGGTGGGCGATCTGGGCGTGGCTGCGGGGTTGATCGCCCGCTTGGAGGCGGCTGGCATCGAGGTGGCGCGCAAGTCCGGCAGCGCCGAGCACGGTGCCGGCTGGCTGGAGATCGGCAGCGCGCGCCTGATGCTGTCCGACGGCCGCACCGCCACCCGGCGCGCGGTGGAAGAAGGCGTGCCCAATCTGGTGCTGTTCGATCTTTGTCTGGATTACGCTGCCACGCCGCGTCTGGCGGTGGCGGCGGCCGACTCCTGCGGCGCCGGTGCGTACCGCGCGGTGGTGGGCACCTTGCAGGCCGCGGGGCTTGCGGTCAATCGAATCGACGACGTGGCCGGGTTGTTGGGCCTGCGCACCGTGGCCATGTTGGCCAATGAAGCGGCCGATGCGGTGTTGGCCGGCATCGGTTCTGCCGCCGATATCGACAGCGCAATGCGTTTTGGCACCAACTACCCGAAAGGGCCGCTGGCCTGGGCGGATGAACTGGGCGCGGCCTATCTGGCGCGTGTGCTCGCCAACCTTGCCACGCACTACTTCGACACCCGTTACCGCACGTCGCCTTTGCTGCAGCGTAAAGCCTTGACCGGAGCCGCCTTCCATGCGTGAAGCGAATTACAGAGACATCACCGAAGGGCTGGACCCGCAAACCGTAGCCGAGCGTGTGCGCGACGGCATGTTTGCCAACGATCGCGCCTCGCAGGGCCTGGGCATGGAGATCACCGGCATCGGCCCTGGCTACGCCAAGATCACCATGCCGGTGCGCGAGGACATGCTCAACGGCTTTTCGATCTGCCACGGCGGCTTCATCACCACGCTGGCCGATTCCGCCTTTGCTTTCGCCTGCAATAGTTACAACGAACAAACTGTGGCTTCGGGCATCAGCGTGGATTTCATGGCGCCTGGGCGGCCGGGCGATTTGCTCACCGCCGAGGCGCGCGAAGTTTTCGTGGCCGGGCGCACCGGCGTCTACGACATTACCGTCACCAACCAGAAGGGCGAGCTGATCGCGGTCATGCGCGGCAAGTCCTACCGGCTCAAAGGCCGAACGGTGGTCGACCTGTAGCGACAACAATCAACCGGCCGCGTGGCGGGCGCCAGAATCCGCCCCGGTTGCCGACAAGGTAGAGGAGACAACGACGATGCCGATCAATAGCTTTGCCCCGCCGCAACTCGAACCGATCGAAAAAGCCAGCCAAGACGAGTTACGCGCCCTGCAACTCGAACGCCTGCAATGGAGTGTGCGCCACGCGTATGAAAACGTGCCGCACTACCGCAAGAAGTTCGACGCCCACGGCGTACATCCGGACGATTTGAAATCGCTGGAGGACTTGGCCAAGTTCCCCTTCACCACCAAGCACGACCTGCGTGAGAACTACCCCTTCGGCATGTTCGCGGTGCCGATGGAAAAGATTGCCCGGGTGCATGCCTCCTCCGGCACCACCGGCAAGCCCACCGTGGTCGGTTACACGCTCAAGGACATCGACACCTGGGCCGGTGTGGTGGCGCGCTCGATCCGCGCTTCTGGCGGGCGGCCGGGCGACATGGTGCATGTGTCCTATGGCTACGGCCTGTTTACCGGCGGCCTGGGTGCGCACTACGGCGCCGAGAAGCTGGGCTGTACCGTGGTGCCGATGTCCGGTGGGCAGACCGAAAAGCAAATCCAGATCATCCTGGACTTCAAGCCCAAGATCATCATGGTCACGCCCTCTTACATGCTCACCATCCTCGACGAGATGGAACGCATGGGCATCGACCCCAAGAGCACTTCGTTGAAGATCGGCATCTTCGGCGCCGAACCGTGGACCCCGGCAATGCGTCAGGCGATGGAAGAGCGTTCCGGCATGGATGCGGTGGATATCTATGGCCTATCCGAAGTCATTGGGCCGGGGGTGGCCAACGAGTGCGTGGAAACCAAGGACGGTCCGACCATCTGGGAAGACCATTTTTACCCGGAAATCATCGATCCGAGTACCGGCGAAGTGCTGCCCGACGGCCAAGAGGGCGAGCTGGTGTTTACTTCGCTCACCAAGGAGGCCATGCCGGTGATCCGCTACCGCACTCGCGACCTCACCCGGCTGCTGCCACCGACTGCGCGCAGCATGCGGCGCATGGCCAAAATCACCGGGCGTTCGGACGACATGTTGATCATCCGCGGGGTGAATGTGTTTCCGACGCAGATCGAGGAACTCATCTGCAAGATTCCCAAGCTGGCCCCGCATTACTTGCTGGAAGTCGACAAGCAGGGCCACATGGACACCCTCACCGTGAAAGTGGAAATCAACCCGGAGGCCGGCGTAGGCCGCCATCCGGAGCAAAAAGAGGCGCTGGCCAGTGAGCTTGCCCATCACATCAAAAGCCTGATCGGAGTGTCGGCCAAAGTGGTGGTGGGTGAGCCGTTTTCCATCGAGCGGGTCACCATCGGCAAGGCCAAGCGGGTCATCGACCGACGACCAAAAGGCTGAACCGCGCCAAGACCCCGACAGAGACAAGGAGCACACACAATGTACACACAAGCGCTGGATATTCCGCAGCCCAAGGGTGAGCGCAGCGGCCCTGGAGTGATCGAAAACGCCGACTACCAGGCCGAGTTCGACGCCAAGATCGCAGCCGGCGGCTTCATCGAGGCCAAGGACTGGATGCCCGAGGCCTACCGCAAAACCCTGATCCGCCAGATCAGCCAGCATGCACATTCGGAGATCGTCGGCATGTTGCCCGAAGGCAATTGGATCACCCGTGCGCCCAGTTTGAAGCGCAAAGCCATTCTGCTTGCCAAGGTGCAAGACGAAGGCGGCCACGGGCTGTACCTATATGCCGCGGCCGAAACCCTGGGCGTGTCGCGCGACGAACTGTACGAGGCCCTGCTCGACGGCCGCGCCAAGTACAGCTCGATTTTCAACTATCCCACCCTGACCTGGGCGGATATCGGCGTAATCGGCTGGCTGGTCGATGGCGCGGCGATCATGAACCAGATTCCGTTGTGTAAATGCAGCTACGGCCCGTATGCCCGCGCCATGGTACGCATTTGCAAGGAAGAGTCTTTCCACCAGCGCCAGGGCTATGACCTGTTGTTGCAAATGATGCGCGGCACGCCTGAGCAGCGCGAGATGGTGCAGGACGCGGTCAATCGCTGGTGGTGGCCGGCGCTGATGATGTTCGGGCCGCATGACCGGGACAGTCAGCATTCGGAAACCTCGATGCGTTGGGGCATCAAGCGCATTTCCAACGACGACCTGCGGCAGAAGTTCGTTGACGCCACGGTCAAGCAGGCCGAAGTGCTGGGTGTTTCGCTGCCCGACCCGGCACTGAAGTGGAATGCAGCGCGCGGCCATTACGACTTTGGCGCCATCGACTGGGAGGAATTCTGGGCCACGGTCAACGGTTACGGACAGTGCAACGCAGATCGCTTGGCCGCGCGGCGCAAAGCCTGGGAAGACGGCGCCTGGGTGCGTGAGGCGGCACTGGCCTACGCCCGCAAAGACGCCGAGCGCGCCAAGCGGGCAGCCTGAACCACGTCCAAAAACACCGGCCTGGGGGCCACCTCTGGGCCGACAACGGAGACCGATATGGAACGCAAGGAATGGCCGCTGTGGGAAGTATTCGTGCGCAGCAAAAACGGCCTCGACCACAAACATTGCGGCAGCGTGCATGCGCCCGATGCCCGGCTGGCGCTGCAGGTGGCGCGCGATGTGTATACCCGCCGTCAGGAAGGTGTGTCGATTTGGGTGGTGCGTGCCAGCGACATCGTCGCCTCGGACCCGGACGCCAAGCCCGAGCTGTTCGACCCGGCGGAGGACAAGATCTACCGCCATCCGACCTTCTATACCCTGCCCGACGAAGTCAACCACATGTGAAGTGGGGGAAAATCCAATGACCCAACAGAACATCGCCATCCCGGCGCACATTGAATACGTGCTGCGCATGGGTGATAACGCGCTCATCCTCGGTCAACGTCTTGCCGAGTGGTGCGGCCATGCGCCGGTGCTGGAAGAGGATATGGCGCTGACTAACACCGCGCTGGATCTGATCGGCCAGGCCCGTCTGCTGCTCACTCACGCCGGCAAGCTGGAAGGCCGCGGGCGCGACGAAGACCAGCTCGCCTTTTTGCGCACCGAGCGCGACTATCGCAATGTGACGCTCACCGAACTGCCCAATGGCGACTTCGGACGCACCATGGTGCGTAACTTTCTGTTCGCCGCTTTCCAGGTGCAGCTCTACCAGCGTCTTTCGACCAGCAGCGACGCGGAACTTGCCGCCATCGCCGCCAAGAGCCTGAAAGAGGCGCGCTACCACATGCGTCATGCGGGCGAATGGGTGCTACGCCTGGGTGACGGCACCGAGGTTTCACACGCCAAGGCACAGGCTGCGCTCGACGAGCTATGGCCCTACACCGCCGAGTTCTTTGCCCCCAATCCGACCGACGACGCGGCTGCTGCCGCTGGCATCGGCCCGGCATGGGGCAGCCTGGAGGCGGCATGGGAATCCCAGGTGGTGCCGCTGCTCCATGAAGCCACGCTGACCGTGCCGGCGCGCACGCCGTTCAAAAGTTACGGCAAGTTCGGCCGCCACTCCGAGCACATGGGCCATTTGTTGGCCACCATGCAGTATATGCAGCGCACCTATCCGGGTGCCTCCTGGTAAGCGCCATGCTGAACGAAACCCAGGCCTGGCAGGTGCTCGAAGGCGTGCCCGATCCCGAGATCCCAGTGGTCTCGGTGGTCGAGCTTGGCATCGTGCGTGAGTTGGTCCGTAGTGAGCGCGGCCTGCGGGTAGTGGTCACGCCCACCTATTCGGGCTGCCCGGCCACCGAGGTGATCGCCAAGAGCATCCGCAGCGCGCTGCTTGCTGCCGGCGCCGGTCAGGTGGACATCGAAACCCGGCTGGATCCAGCATGGACCACCGACTGGGTCGGTCCGTCGACGCGCGACAAATTGCGCGCTTACGGCATTGCCCCACCGGAAGGCCCGGCGGCGGTCGATGGCGTGCGGCCGATCCGTTTCGTGCCCAGGCTGCCGCCCTGTCCGCACTGCGGGGCAGCCGACACCGAGCGCCTGTCCGAATACGGCGCCACCGCCTGCAAAGCGCTGTACCGCTGTCGCGTCTGCCGCGAGCCCTTCGAGTATTTCAAACCCATTTGAGCGACAAAACCGCCTCAGACGGTTGCTGGAGACGATTGCATGACCCCCAAGTTTCATCCCCTGAAAGTGGCAGAAGTGCGGCGCGAAACCGCCGATGCGCTCAGCTTGCGCTTTGCAGTGCCGGCGGAGCTGGCCGAGTCTTACCGCTTTGTGCAGGGCCAGCATCTGACCCTGAAGGCCCGTGTCGGCGGCGAAGAATTGCGCCGTTCCTATTCCATTTGCGCCGGCGTGGACGATGGCGAGTTGCGCGTGGCCATCAAGAAGCTGCCCGGCGGGCGCTTTTCCTGCTGGGCGCATGAGCACATCAAGGTGGGCGATGTGCTGGAGGTGATGACCCCGGAGGGGCGTTTCCACACTCCGCTGGATCCGGCGCAGGCCAAGCATTACGTAGCCTTTGCCGCCGGCAGCGGCATCACTCCGATTCTTTCGCTGATCAAGACCACGCTGGCGACCGAACCACAAAGCCGCTTTACCCTGATCTATGGCAATCGCAGCCAGGCCAGCGTGATGTTCGCCGAGGCCCTGGAGGACCTCAAAAACCGTTATTTGGCGCGCTTGACCTTGTACCACCTGTTTTCCCGCGAAGAGCAGGAGGTAGCGCTGTTCAATGGCCGCCTGGATGCGGCCAAGGTGGCGGCCTTTTTGGATACCCTGCTGCCGGTGGCCGATATCGACGAGGCGTTCATCTGCGGCCCTGGCGCGATGATCGACCAGGTGGCATCCGCGTTGTTGGCCGCAGGGATGCCGGCAGAGCACATCCATTTTGAGCGCTTCGGCGTGCCGGATGCCTCACCCACGCACGCTGTGCAAGCCGGAGACGCCCCGCAGGCCACCATCGTCGTGGTGGCCGATGGCCTGCGCCGCGAGGTGGCTTTTCATGCCAACGACCCGTCCATCCTCGACGTGGCGCTTGCCGCCGGCATCGATCTGCCCTATGCCTGCAAAGGTGGGGTGTGCTGCACCTGCCGCGCCAAGGTGCTGGAGGGTAAGGTGCGCATGGACAAAAACTACACCCTGGAGCAGGCGGATGTGGCGGCCGGCTATGTGCTCACCTGTCAGGCGCATCCGCTCACCGAGCGGGTGGTGCTCAGCTTCGACGAGCGCTGAGCGGGAAGGCCAACATGGCACCGCGGGTCGTGAGCGTGTATGGTCGCGGGCGTGGCGGACAATCCCGCCGCGTCGGGCGCGCCGATGGGTGCGCCTTGATACAACGCTCCAAAGTCGACTGAGCCATGGCCCGAGGAAAAGCCCCAACCTTCGAACTTCAGCGCGCCGCCATCCTGGCCGAAGCCGCGCGCCTGTTTGCCGAACGCAGCTTCCCCAATGCATCGATGTCCGAACTGGCCAAAGCGTGCGGGGTGTCCAAACCGCTGCTCTATCACTACTACCGCGACAAGGAACACATCCTGTTTGATATCGCGGACAGTTACATGGACCAGTTGCTGGCAATCATCCGCGCGGTCGAGGCCCGGCAACTGGCGCCCGAGGCGCATCTAGCCGAGCTGGTGACTTGTTTTTTGGAAGAGTACGAACACTCCCAAAACCGCCACCGGGTGCTGGTGCAGGACGTGAAGTTTCTTCAGGCCGAGCAGGCCGGACAGGTGATTGCCAAACAGCGCCAGGTGGTCGCGGCTTTTGCCGAGGCCCTGGAGCGGATCGAGCCGGGGCTGCGTCGGCAGCACCTGGACAAACCGGTGGCGATGATTCTGTTTGGCATGATCAACTGGACCTTTACCTGGCTGCGCGCCGATGGCCGTTTTACCCATCGGGATCTGGCACCGGTGGTGACCCGGATCGTGCTCAATGGGGTCAAGGGGCTGTTGGACCAGGATATCCCGAAACCGAAGGCCAAAAGCCCGGCGCACTAGCGGCGGGCATGACAACATCCGGGCGTAGTCGGCTGATCGGCGCGTCCGCCAAGGAGGAGAAAGACGTGAATCGAGCGGGTTTGACCGATGTATTCATCTGCGATGGCATCCGCACGCCGATTGGCCGTTACGGCGGCGCGCTGTCCGCGGTGCGTGCCGACGACTTGGCCGCCATTCCTATCCGCGCGCTGATCGAGCGCCATCCCGGCGTGGATTGGGCGGCGGTAGACGACATCTACTACGGCTGCGCCAACCAGGCGGGGGAGGATAACCGCGATGTGGCCCGCATGGCCGGCTTGCTGGCTGGACTGCCGGTGGATGTACCCGGTTCCACGATCAACCGCCTTTGCGGCTCCGGCATGGATGCCATCGGCACCGCGGCGCGCGCGATTCGCGCCGGTGAGGCTGCGCTGATGATCGCCGGCGGGGTGGAATCGATGAGCCGCGCGCCCTTTGTCATGGGCAAGGCGGATACCGCTTTTTCGCGCAGCGCCAAGATCGAGGACACCACCATCGGCTGGCGCTTCGTCAATCCGCTGATGAAGGCCAAGTACGGTATCGATTCGATGCCCGAGACCGCCGAGAACGTGGCGGCCGAGTTCGGCATCGCGCGCGCCGATCAGGATGCTTTTGCCCTGCGCAGCCAGCAACGCTATGCCGCTGCCGCCGAGCGGGGGTTCTTCGTCGGCGAGATCGTGCCGGTGAGTGTTGCGCAGAAAAAGGGCGACCCGGTGGTGGTTTCCGCCGACGAACATCCGCGCGCCACCACGCTGGAAGCGCTGGCCAAGCTCAAGGGGGTGGTGCGCCCGGACGGCAGCGTGACCGCGGGTAACGCCTCGGGCGTCAATGATGGCGCGGTGGCACTGCTGCTCGCCAACGAGGCGGCCGCTGTGCGCCACGGCCTGACGCCGCGCGCGCGCATCCTTGCCATGGCCACCGCCGGGGTGGAGCCGCGCATCATGGGCATCGGCCCGGCGCCGGCCTCGCGCAAAGTGCTGGCGCGCGCTGGGCTCAGCCTGGAGCAGATGGATGTCATTGAGCTCAACGAAGCTTTTGCCGCTCAGGCGCTGGCGGTGCTACGCCAGCTCGGCCTGCCGGATGACGCCATGCAGGTCAATCCGAACGGCGGCGCGATCGCGCTCGGACATCCGCTGGGCGCCTCCGGGGCCCGCCTGGTGCTCACCGCGCTGCGCCAGTTGGAGGCCAGCGGCGGGCGCTACGGCCTGTGCACCATGTGCATCGGCGTCGGGCAAGGCATTGCGCTGATCATCGAGCGGGTGTGACGAAACGCCTTTGGTCTTCACAATTCGTTATGTTCAAACTAATTAGTAATGTGATAATTTTTCGCCACCGGTAATCGGGCAAGCCCTCAGGCCCGCTTACTCATACAAACCAAGAGGAGGAGACACCATGAAGCTGAAAAATACGTTGTTGGCCGTCCTTGGCCTTGCTTTCGCCGCCAGTGCAGCGCATGCCCAGATTAAAGTGGGCGTTACCGTCTCGGCGACCGGTCCGGCGGCCTCGCTCGGCATTCCGGAGCGTAACACCGTCGCCCTGATGCCGCAGGAAATCGCAGGTCAAAAGATCAACTACATCGTTCTCGACGACGCCTCCGATACCACCACTGCAGTGAAAAACATACGCAAACTGGTATCCGAAGACAAAGTGGATGTGGTGCTCGGCTCCACGACTTCGCCCAACTCGCTGGCGATGATTGACGTGGCCGCAGAAAGCCAGACCCCGATGATTTCCTGGGCCGCCTCCAGCCGCATCGTCGAACCGGTGGATGAGAAGCGCCGCTGGGTGTTCAAGACGCCGCAGAACGATGCGCAGATGTCCACCGCCATCGTCGAACACATGACCAATCATGGCGTCAAGACGGTCGGCTTCATCGGCTTTGCCGACGCCTACGGCGAAGGCTGGTACGAGCAGTTCAAGACCATCGCCGAGGCGCGCGGTATCCAGATCGTCGCCAACGAGCGCTTCAACCGTACCGACACCTCGGTGACGGGCCAAGTGCTCAAGCTGATGGCCGCCCGCCCGGATGCGATGTTCATCGCCGGTTCCGGCACCCCGGCGGCGCTGCCGCAAAAGGCGCTGGTCGAGCGCGGCTGGAAGGGCAAGGTCTATCAAACCCACGGCGTGGCCAACAACGACTTCCTGCGGGTGTGTGGCAAGGATTGCGAAGGCACTTTCCTGCCGGCCGGCCCGGTGCTGGTGGCCGAGCAGCTGCCGGACGACAATCCGGTCAAGAATTCGGCAATGGAATACATCGCCAAGTACGAGGCCGCCCATGGCAAGGGCAGCGTGTCCACCTTTGGCGCTCATGCCTGGGATTCTGGCGTGCTGCTGCAAGCCGCGGTGCCTGAGGCGCTCAAAAAAGCCAAGCCGGGTACCGCGGAGTTCCGCGCGGCGCTACGCGATGCGTTGGAAAACGTCAAGGAAGTGCCCGCTGCGCATGGCATCTTCAGCATGAGCCCGACCGACCACCTGGGTCTGGACCAGCGCGCGCGTGTGATGGTGCAAATCCAAAACGGCGCCTGGAAGCTCGCCAAGTAAGCGTTCCCGAGCGGGCGCGGGCCACTGCCCGCGCCCCTTGTCCAGACCGATACAAAGCATACATATACCGCACCACGCAGCCGGCGGCCTCGGGTGGGGCGGGGGGGTTCGTCCATGGATTTGCAGATCGCCCTGATTCTGGGGCAGGACGGTATCACCAACGGGTCGATATATGCCTTGCTGGCGCTGGCGCTGGTCTTGGTATTCGCGGTCACCCGGGTGATCTTCATTCCGCAAGGGGAGTTCGTCGCCTATGGCGCGCTCACCTTGGCGATGATGGTCAATGGCAATGTGCCAGCCACCGTTTGGCTATTGATCGTGGCTGGCGTGGCGGTGGCCGTGATCGATGGCTATGAGGCGTTCAAAGCAGGACAAAACCGGCGGCTGCCGGCGATCTTCGGTGTCAATATTGCCTATCCGCTGGTGCTCCTCGGCGCGCTGAAGATGCTGCCGCTGGCCGAGATGCCGCTGGCGCTGCAGGTGCTCGCCACGCTGTTGGTGGTGGTGCCGATGGGGCCGATGATGTACCGCCTGGTGTATCAACCTATCGCCGAGGCACCCGTGCTGGTGTTGCTGATCGTCTCGGTGGCGGCGCATGTGGCCATGGTGGGGCTGGGGCTGGTGTTCTTCGGCGCCGAAGGCTACCGCACCCCGCCGTTTTCCGAGGCGCGCTTCGAGCTGGGCCCGATGATGATCAGCGGTCAGACTATCTGGGTGGTACTCGCTTCGCTGGTGTTGATCTTTGCCCTGGCGCTGTTCTTTGGCCGCACCTTGTACGGCAAGGCGCTGCGCGCCACCGCGATCAACCGCACCGGTGCGCGGCTGATGGGGATTTCGCCGGCGCTGGCCGGCAAGCTGACCTTCTTTCTGGCCGCGCTGATCGGGGTGCTCTCAGGCGTGCTGATTTCGCCGATTACCACCATCTATTACGACACCGGCTTTCTGATCGGTCTGAAAGGCTTTGTCGGCGCCATCATCGGTGGGCTGGCGAGTTACCCGATCGCCGCCGCCGGTGCGGTGCTGGTCGGTTTGCTGGAGGCGTTCAGTTCCTTCTGGGCGAGCGCCTACAAGGAAGTCATCGTCTTTACTCTCATCATTCCGGTGCTGCTGTGGCGTTCGCTGAAGAGCCATCACCTGGAGGAGGAAGAATGAAGTTCACGCTCTCTGCGCGCGTGGTGCTAGGCGCCTTCCTCGCCGCCGTGCTGCTCGCGCCGCTTCTGCTGTCGGCCTTCTATGTCACCTTGCTCAATTACATCGGTCTGTACGCCATGGTGGCGCTCGGCCTGGTGCTGCTGACCGGCGTCGGCGGGCTGACCAGCTTCGGGCAGGCGGCCTTCGTTGGCCTTGGCGCCTACACCACCGCGGTGCTGACCACTGCGTCCGACCTGCCCGGCTGGCTGGCTTGGCTGAGCGGTTCGCCCTGGTTGAGCTTGCTGGCCGGTCTGGTGCTGACCGCGGCGGTGGCCATCGTGCTCGGCTCGCTTACACTCAAACTCTCCGGTCACTATTTGCCTTTGGGTACCATTGCCTGGGGGATCAGCCTGTATTTTCTGTTCGGCAACCTCGCCTCCCTGGGCGGGCATACCGGTCTGACCGGTATTCCGCCGATTGCCGTTTTTGGCTATGAGCTTTCACAGGGGCATCAGATTTACTATCTGATCTGGCTGTTTTTGCTGATCGGCCTCTATACCACCAGCAATCTGTTGGATTCGCGCGAAGGGCGCGCCATCCGCGCGCTCAAGGGCGGCATGGTGATGGCCGAGGCGATGGGGGTGGATACCGCGCGCTCGCGCATGGTGATCTTCGTCATCGCTGCGCTTTTGGCCTGTGCGTCGGGCTGGCTGTATGCCCATATGCAGCGCTTCGTCAACCCCACTCCCTTCGGCCTGCACATCGGCATCGAGTATTTGTTCATGGCCGTGGTCGGCGGCGCGGCCCAGGTGTGGGGGGCGTTGGTGGGCGCCGGGGTGATTACCGTGCTCAAACAATGGCTGCAGGATGTGCTGCCCAAGTTGTTTGGCCAGAGCGGCAATTTCGAGGTGATTTTTTTCGGCCTGCTGCTGGTGCTGATCCTGCATAAAGCCCGCGGCGGCTTGTGGCCGATCCTGGTGAACCTGGTCGGGCGGGTGGTGCCGGTACAAGCCGCCCAGCGGCGCATCGACGCCGGCGCCGAGCCGCTGCCGCGGCGCACGCTGCCGCAAGCGGGCGAAGTACTGCTCGAGGCCAAGAATGTCACCCGCCGTTTCGGTGGCCTAGTGGCCAACAACAACATGAGCCTCACCGTGCGCGCGGGCGAGATTCTGGCGCTGATCGGCCCCAACGGAGCCGGTAAAAGCACGATGTTCAACCAGATCTCTGGCGTGGATACGCCGACTTCGGGCGATGTGCTGTTCCGCGGCCAGTCGGTGGTGGGGCTGGGTTCGCGGGCGATTGCCAAACTGGGCATGAGCCGCACTTTTCAGCATGTGAAACTGCTGCCTACGATGAGCGTGCTGGAAAATGTGGCCATCGGTGCCCATCTGCGCGGCACCAAGGGCGTGCTGAGCGCGGCCTGGCGCTTCGATCGTGCCGAGGAAGCGCGCCTTTTGGCCGAAGCAGCGCGGCAGATCGAACGTGTCGGCCTGGCCGAGCATATGTTCGATGAAGCGGGTGCCTTGGCGCTGGGCCAGCAGCGTATTCTGGAGATCGCCCGTGCGCTGTGCGCCGACCCCTGCCTGCTGTTGCTCGATGAGCCAGCTGCCGGTCTGCGACTGAAGGAAAAGGAGGCGCTCGCCAACCTGCTGAAGAAACTGCGCGCGGAAGGCATGGGCATTTTGCTGGTCGAGCATGACATGGATTTTGTCATGGGCTTGGTCGACCGGGTGGTGGTGATGGAATTCGGCGAGAAGATCGCCGAAGGTCTGCCCGAGGAAGTGCAACAGAATCCGGCGGTGCTGGAAGCCTATCTGGGAGGGGTGGAATGAGCGCCGCGACCGTCAACAACGTTCTGGAAGTGCGCGACCTGTGCGTGGCCTATGGCAAGGTCGAGGCGCTGCACAACGCCAACATCTGCGTCGGCGAGGGGCAGATCGTCACCGTCATCGGCCCCAACGGTGCCGGCAAGACCACCATGCTGTCGGCGATCATGGGGGTATTGGGCTCGCGCGGGCAGATTACCTTTGACGGCCGCATCGAGGGCGTGCCGGAGGTCGAGCGCATGGTCGCCCGCGGCATGAACCTGGTGCCCGAAAAGCGCGAGCTGTTCGGCGAGATGAGCGTGGAGGATAACCTGGTGCTGGGTGCTTTCCAGCGTTACCGGATGGGCTTACGTGACCATGCTCAAACTTTGGAGGAGGTCTACGACATCTTCCCGCGCCTGAAGGAGCGTCGCAGCCAGCTGGCCGGCACGTTGTCGGGCGGCGAGCGCCAGATGCTGGCGGTGGGCCGCGCGCTGATGGCGAAACCGAAGCTTCTGATGCTGGACGAGCCCAGCCTGGGGCTGGCGCCACTGATTGTGCGCGAGATCTTTCGCATCATCGCGGAACTGCGCCGGCGCGGGGTGTCCATCCTGCTGGTGGAGCAGAACGCGCGCGCCGCGCTGCAGGTGGCCGATTATGCCTATGTGCTGGAGACTGGCGAGATCGCCATGGAAGGTCCGGCCCACAAGCTGGCCGACGACCCGCGCGTCATCGAAGCCTATCTGGGCCTTGGCGGAAAACATCAAGACAAGCTCGCTGGCTAGGCAACCGAGCCACAGCCAGAAGCCGGCGATCCATCCCACGAGGAAGACAACACATGGAAGCCCTACGCATCATCGAGGACGAGCACCAGTCGCTTGCCGCCATTCTGCACGCGGTGCGCTACATGCTGAAGGAGATCGGCAAAGGCACGCTCGCCCCCGACTTCCGTCTGCTGCGCGCCATGGTGCACTACCTGGACGCTTATCCCGAACAGCGCCACCACCCCAAGGAAGATCAGTACCTGTTCGCCCGCTTGAAACTGCGCACTGACGAGGGCGCCGAGGCCATGGCCCGCCTGGAGCAGGAGCACGCCGGCGGCCAGACGCGCATCAAGGCGCTGGAAACTGCGCTGCACCAGTACGCCAGCGGCGACAAGGACGGCTTTGATACCTTTACCCGTGCCTTCGAAAACTTCGCCGATTTTTATCGCAGCCACATGCTTTTGGAAGAACGCGAGATCCTGCCCTTGTGCCGAAAGTATTTCACCGACGAGGACTGGGAGGCGGTCGCAGCAGGCTTTCGTGAAAACAATGACCCGATGGGCGGCACCCGCGATACCGAGGACTTCCAGCGCATCTTCTCCAGGCTAGTAGCCGCCGCGCCGCCGCCTATCGGCCTGGGCGCGGGGCCCTATCGGGACGATTGAGCCGTTGGCTGCGCGAGGCGCCATTGACTGCAGGTCGGCGCTCGCCGGGCGGCACCCGTACACGTGCCCTGATCCGGCGCGGCGCTACATGCCGATGCACTGTGCCACAGGCGCGCAAACTCTGTATGCTCTACGCCACGCCTGGTGCAATGCGCGATGCCCTGCGGGGCGCGACGGTGCTAGAATCCGGCGCGTAGAATCCGACTCCGCTTCCTTACTTACACCAATCGAGGATTAAGCATGAACAAAGGTGAATTCGTCGAAGCCTTGGCTGACCGCCTGGATGTTTCCCGCGCTCAAGCCGACCGCGCCCTGTCGGGCGTGCTCGAACTCATCGCTGAGCAACTGGCCAAAGGCGAAAAGGTGGCCTTTACCGGTTTTGGCTCCTTCGAGGTTTCCAAGCGCGCCGAGCGCACCGGTCGCAATCCGCAGACCGGCGCCACCATCAAGATTGCCGCCTCCAGCGTGCCCAAGTTCACCGCCGGTGCAACCTTGAAAGCGGCGGTCAACGGCAAGTAAGCCGACGTTTTGATACATCCTCATCGCCCGGCGCCGTGCAGGCGCCGGGTTTTTTCGTCTCGCCCCCCTTTTTTGTTCGCGGCTGAGCTAGAATGCTGCGTGTTGTGCAATGCAGCAACCGGGCTGTGGCGGCAGGCTGGCGTCTTTCATACGATGCTCGCTGGCCGTGACCCGGCCCGAGGGACTGTATCCACAGCCCCATCGCCCCCGACCTCCTTTCAGTCGAACCCCATTCGTTCTTCCGATCGTCTGGCATCGCGATAACCGGTTGGTGCCGATGCGCGGTCGTGCCCGCCTTCGCCTCTATGGCGAGCGCGACGACCGGCTATGTTCATCGTGCGCCGCCGAATCCGGTGGCACGGCCCCCAGTGTGCGCGAGCACATCCTGGTGACCTAACCCGCGCGATATATTTGCGGCCCCCGTGCCATGGCGGGCCGAAATCCGCCGGGCGGCCTTTTTGCCGCCCGCCACACAAGGAAGACGACTTCATGACATTCGATCGACTTGGTCTGAGCGAAGAATTGCTCAAAGCCATCCAGGCCACCGGTTACACCACCCCCACCGCGGTTCAGCAGCAAGCCATTCCGGCCGCAATCGCCGGAGGCGATTTGCTGGTGTCCTCGCAGACCGGCAGCGGCAAAACCGCGGCCTTCACCCTGCCTTGTTTGCAGCGCCTGAGCGGTCGCCGTCCGCCGCAGGGCAGCGGCCCGCGAGTGCTGATGCTGGCGCCGACCCGTGAGCTTGCCTTGCAAGTGGCGCAAGCAGTCCACACCTACGGTCGCGGGTTGCGCTGGTTGAACACCGCGTGCTTGGTGGGCGGCGCCCCTTTTTCTGCGCAGGCGAAGCAACTGGCCCGCCATCCAGATGTGATCGTGGCCACTCCCGGCCGCCTGGTCGATCACCTGGCGCGCCGAAAGCTTAAGTTGTCCGACATCGAAATCCTGGTGCTGGACGAAGCCGACCGTATGCTGGACATGGGTTTTCAGGAAGACATCGAAGCCATCGTGCGCGCCACCCCAGCCAGTCGCCAGACCCTGTTGTTTTCGGCCACGCTGGATGGTGTGGTTGGCAAGCTGGCGGCTGGACTGACCCGCAACCCGCAACGTATTGAAATTGCCGGCGACGACCGGGCGCACGGGCAGATCGAGCAGCGCCTGTTGTTTGCCGACGGGCTAAGCCACAAAAACAGGTTGCTGGCAGCGGTGCTCGGCTGCCACACGGTAAACCAGGCGGTGGTCTTTACCGCCACCAAGCGCGGCGCTGAGGAGCTTGCCTTGCAATTGCAGGAAAAAGGCTTTTCTGCGGCTGCCCTGCACGGCGACATGAACCAAGGCGCGCGCAACCGTACCTTGCAGCAGTTGCGCACCGGGCGGCTCGCGATTTTGGTGGCCACCGATGTGGCCGCGCGCGGCATCGATGTGGCCGGCATCAGCCATGTGGTCAATTTCGATCTGCCCCGCCAGGCCGAAGACTATGTGCACCGTATCGGTCGAACCGGCCGCGCCGGGCGCACCGGGGTGGCGATCACCCTGTCTGGGCCGCGTGAGGCCGGCCTCATCCGCGCCATCGAGCGCTACACCGGCGACCGTCTGGCCGTGCACACCATCGCCGGCTTGGAACCCAGTCCGCGTGCGACCAATCCGCCGCGCTTTGGCGGGCGTGGCCGCATGAGCGCGCAGCCTCCGGCCGATCGGTGGGCACCTGGCGGCGTGAGCGTGGCCCCGCGTGGCGATGGCGGCCGGCGCAGCGACTCCAATCAGGCGCCTCGCCGTTTTTGCCGATAAATCGGTCACACCCCACAACCGCCGCAAGGCGGCTATGGGGTTCTTGACGATCAGTGCAAGCGGTTTTCAGCCCTGGCGCTCGCGCATCAGCGCGGCGATCTCGGCGGCGCGCAACTGCGCGGCGAGCTTGTCCAGCACGCCGTTGACAAACCGGTGGCCGTCGGTGGCGCCATAGCCTTTGGCCAACTCGATGGCCTCATTGATGATTACCCGGTAGGGCGTTTGTGGGCAGCGCATCAGCTCATGAGTGGCCAGCAGCAGGATGCTGCGCTCGACCGGCGAGAGTTCCGAGAGCGGACGGTCGATAAAAGGGGTGAACACGTTTTGCAGCTCGGCAACATTGTCCAAGGTGCCGCGCAGCAGTGACACGAAAAGTTCGCGGTCCGCTTTGTCGAAGCCGCTGGCCTGTTCGAGATGTTCTTCGATCAGCGCAACGCCATTGCCGGACAGCAGCCACTGATAAATGCCTTGTAAGGCGAATTCGCGCGCCCGACGACGGGAGGATTTGCTGCTCATCGAACGATCCCCAGCGCTGCGTCAACTGTGGAGTGCGCCCCCTTGCGGGCAAGGAAACGGGGGGTCGGGGCCAGGGTCATTTCAGCGCCTTCAGCAAATTGGCCATTTCGACCGCTGCGCGGGCGCAATCGCGCCCTTTATCCTGCATACGGGCGAGCGCCTGATCGTCGTCTTCTGTGGTCAAAACACCATTGGCGACCGGGATGCCGGTGTCGAGCGCCACTCGGGTGATGCCCGCGCCCATTTCGTTGGCCACCAGTTCAAAGTGGTAGGTGTCGCCGCGGATCACCGCGCCGAGCGCGATCAGCGCGTCGAAGCGGCCGCTGCGCGCCATGGTCTGCAGGGTCAGCGGAATCTCCAGCGCGCCCGGTACCGTGGCAATGCGGGTGAGTTCGGGGGACACCCCCAGGCGCTGCAGTTCGGCCACGCAGGCCGACAGCAGACCTTCGCACACGTCCTGGTTGAAGCGGCTCATGACGATGCCGACGCGCAAACCCAGGCCGGTGAGATCGATGTCGTATTCGGTGATGTGCTCGAAGCGGGACATGAGGTTTGGATGAAAGGGTTAAAAAAGTACGCCGCGCTCAGGCGTCGGGAGCCACAAACCCGGTGATTTCCAGGCCAAAGCCGGTCATGCTGGGGATTTTTTGTGGATTGGACATCAGCCGCATGCGGCCAACCTTGAGCGCACGCAGAATCTGTGCGCCGACGCCGAACAGGCGGGGGTCCCATTTGACCGGCCGCTGGGCGTGGCCGCTCAGGCTGGCCAGCAATTCGCGGCCGCTTTGCGGGCGGTAGAGCAAAACCATTACGCCCGCTTCAGCACGGGCCAGCGCGGCCAGCGCGCGATGGACCGGAAAACTGTGCCGGCCGCTTTCCGGGTCGAGGAAATCGACCACCGAGATCGGCTCGTGCACCCGCACCAGGGTCTCGCGCTCGGGGCAGATGTTGCCGCGCGACAGCGCAAAATGCACATCGCCCGATGTTTTGTCTTCGAACGCGTACAGGCGAAAGGGCCCGTGCGGGGTGTCGACTTCTTTTTCGGCTACTTGCTCGACCAGGTTCTCGGTGGCCGCACGGTATTGGATCAGGTCGCGGATGGCGCCGATTTTCAGCCCATGTGTTTGGCCAAACTCGATCAGGTCGGGCAGGCGGGCCATGGTGCCGTCGTCTTTGAGAATCTCGCAGATCACCGCGGCCGGTTCCAGCCCGGCCAGTTGCGCCAGATCGCAGCCCGCTTCGGTGTGACCGGCGCGGATCAGCACACCGCCCTTTTGCGCGGTCAGCGGGAAAATGTGACCGGGGGTGACGATGTCTTCCGGCTTGGCGTGACGGGCGACGGCAACCTGCACGGTGCGTGCGCGGTCATGCGCCGATATGCCGGTGGTCACGCCAGTTGCCGCTTCGATCGAGACGGTAAACGCGGTGCCGTGCGGGGTACGGTTGTCGCGCACCATCTGCTGCAGCCCCAGTTGGCGGCAGCGCTGCTCGGTCAGCGTCAGGCAGATCAGCCCACGGCCGAACTTGGCCATGAAGTTGATCGCCTCGGGGGTGACGAATTCCGCCGCCATGACCAGGTCGCCCTCGTTTTCGCGGTCTTCCTCGTCGACCAGGATGACCATGCGTCCGGCGCGGATGTCCTCGATGATCTCGGTGATCGGCGACAACGCGGTCATTGTGCGGACTCCTCCCGCCAAGCGGCGAGCCGTTCGACATAACGGGCGATCAGGTCGATTTCCAGGTTCACCCGGCTGCTGGCCGTCAGATGCTTGAGATTGGTCACCGCTACGGTGTGCGGAATCAGGTTGATGGAAAAATCCGTGCCCACGACGCGGTTGACGGTGAGGCTGACGCCATTGACGGTGATCGAACCCTTGCGCGCGATATAGCCGGCAATGGCCGCAGGCGCGCGAATCACCAGTTCGTGGCTATCGCCTACCGGGGCGAAGCGCAGCACCTCGCCGACGCCGTCCACATGGCCGGTGACCAGGTGTCCGCCAAGCCGATCGGATAGACGCAGGGCTTTTTCCAGGTTGACCGCGGCACCGGGCGTCTCCAGACCGACCGTGCAATCGAGCGTCGCGCGCGAGACGTCGAATTGCACCCGGTTTCCGGCGATCGCCACCACGGTCAGGCACACGCCGTTGTTGGCAATGCTGTCTCCGATGGTGACATCGGTCAGATCCAGTCCGCCGACATCCACCGTCAGGCGCACGCCGTCAGTGCGCGGCGTAACCTCTTCGATACGGCCACAGGCGGCCACGATTCCAGAAAACATGGGGGAACTGTGCGGATTGGGGAAGGCGCAATTGTAGGCCAAACGCCGGGGCGTTGGGCGGGCCGGACGGCGTTGGCGCAAGGAAAACGCTTCAGCGTAAGGCTCGGTCGAGGATCTCACCAAAATCTGCAGCGGGCATGAAACCCACCACCCGCAGGTCGGCGCGTTCCCGGCCGGCGGCATCGAAGAAGACAATGCCCGGCGGACCGAACAGTTGGAAGCGACGCAGCAACGCCTTGTGCTCCGCGCTGTTGGCGGTGACGTCGGCCTTGAGCAAGTGCATGCGCGCCATGCGCGCGGCCACTGCCGGGTCGGAAAAGGTATAGCGTTCCATCTCCTTGCAGGACACACACCAGTCCGCGTAAAAATCCAGCATTACCGGACGGTCGGCGGTGGCCAGGCGGGCGTCCAGTTCGGCCTCCGATCCGATGCGCTCGAACACCGGTGCAGCGCGTGTGCCGGCGCTGGCTTCGGCGCGCAGTACGGCCAGCGGCTGCAGGGGGTCGCGGGAACCGGCCAGCGCGCCGACCAGCATCGCGGCGCCGCCCAGCAACAGCATCACGCCGACGCCCTTCCAAAAGCGCAGCCAACCCTTGGCGTGCGGCGGCAACGGATCGAGCGCGCGCAGGAAAATACCGGAAAACAACAGCAGCGCAGCCCAGGCCAGCATGGTCAATAGCGCCGGCATCACCGGGGTGAGCAGCCACACCGCAACCGCCAGCAGCATGACGCCAAAGGCTTTCTTGACCCCTTCCATCCACGGACCCGCTTTGGGCAGCACGCTACGCGCGGCCACGCCTACGGCAATGAGCGGCGCCCCCATGCCCAGCGCCATCGCGAACAGCGCCGCACCGCCCAGTGCCGCATCACCGCTTTGGGCGATGTAGAGCAGGGCGCCGGCCAGCGGTGCGGCGACACAGGGGCCGACGATCAGGGCTGAGAGCGCACCCATGATCGCTACCCCGCCCAGGTTGCCGCCTTTGCGCTGCGCCGCGGTGTCGGCCAGGCGACTTTGCAGGGCGGTGGGCAGTTGCAGCTCATAGAAGCCGAACATCGACAACGCCAAGGCGACGAACAGCAGCGCAAAGGCACCCAACACCCAGACGTTTTGCAGCGCGGCCGACAGCAGGGTACCGGACAGCCCTGCGGCGACGCCGGCGATCGCGTACATGACCGCCATGCCCAGCACGTAGGCGAGCGACAGGCCGAGGGCGCGGGTGCGCGAGATCTGGTGACCGTGGCCGACGATGATGCCTGACAGAATGGGAATCATCGGGAAAGTGCACGGCGTGAAGGCGAGCAGAAGGCCGAAGCCGAAGAAGCTGGCCAGCACCAGCGGCACGCTGGCGTCACCGAGCAGGCGCGCAATGCGCCCGCTTTCATCATTAGCCGGACCGGCGGTCGCGGGGGCGATGGCGGTGGGCGCATCGGCGGCGAGTACCCGATCCAACAGGCCGCCGGTGGCCGGTGCCGGGCTGGCCAGTAGATCGATATCGACGCTTTGCGGCGTCGGTGGATAGCAGATGCCGCCATCCCAGCAACCTTGACTGGTGACCGTCAGGCGAAAGCGGCCGACGTCCTGCGGGGCAGCCACCACGGGCAGCAAGATGTTGACCGTGCCGCGCAGGGTCTCGACGGTGCCGAAAAATTCGTCTTCCTTCATCTGGCCCGGCGCGCGCTCAGGGGAGCCGAGCTGGACGCTGGGCGGGTCGGCTTCGAAGCGGAACTTGTCGCCGTAAAGGTAGTAATCCTTGTGCACCCGAAAGACGACTTCCACGGTGCGCGCATCGAGTGCGCGCGCCGAGATCGCGAACGCTTTTTCCGGTTCGATCGGCCCATCCAGGGCGCGAGCGGGCAGGTTCAGGAGGGCCAGCAGGCCGAGCAGAAAGACAACGAGCGACTGGGGTCGGAACATGACGGGGCAGGCGGTTCGCTAAAGGGTCAGGATGCCGGCGGGGCGGAAGCCGGGCGCCGGGTTTCTTGGGCTACCCAGGCAAGGTAATCCGGCAAACCCTGCGTCACAGGGACTGCGATGATCTCCGGAAGTTCGTAAGGGTGGGCCACACGGATGGCCGCCTCCACCGCCTGGTAATGCGCCGCGGTGGTTTTGATGAGTAACGGCAGTTCGGCAGCCTCTTCCACGTCGCCCTGCCAGCGATACACCGATTGGCACGCCGGCAGAATATTGACGCAGGCCGCCAAGCGTGCATCGACCAAGCTGCGCGCGATCTGGCGGGCGCTTTCGGCGCTAGGGGCGTTGGTCAAGACCAGCAGGATGGTTTCATCGGACATCACAAGGCCTCCGCGGCGAAACAAGGTGGTGCCGCCTGCCGTAACCGTCTGCGGGGTCGCTGGCGTGTCAGCAGGTAGGCGGTTTGGTGTCGGCAAAGCTCTGGCGCGCAAACATTTTCTCGGCAAAGGAGCCAAGCGCCGGGTGGCTGCTGCGCCAGTCGAGATCGGGGTGACGCAGGTCGAGATAGGCCAGCGCCACCGCGGCGGCCACATCGGCCAGACTGAAGCGTCCGCCATGCAGCCAGTCGTGTCCGTCCGCGCGCTTGGCCAGTTCGACCAAGCCGCGGGCGATTTTGTCCTTCTGGCGGACGATTTCGGCCTCGCTGCGCTGACCGTCCGGGCGGCGGGATTCGAGCAAGGCCGCCACGGCAGCATCGGTGATGCCGTCGGCCAGCGCTTCGAGCTGGCGCACCCGCACCGCCTCCAGCGCGTCGGCTGGCAGCATGGCGGGCTCGGCGCGCAAAGTTTCCAAATAGCCGGCGATCACCGGAGAGTCGAAAAAAGCCTCACCGTCGTCGGTGATCAGGACCGGCACCTTGCCAAGCGGATTGAGCGCGGGAATGCGGGTATTGGCCTCCCAGGGGGAGTCCACCACGAGTTCGAAGGGCAAGCCTTTTTCGGCCAGCAGAATGCGGATTTTGCGGGCGTATGGACTGGTGAGCGAGGCAAAGAGCTTCATCGCAGGGCTCCAAGTGGGTGAGGGTCAGAGCGGCGCCCAGGTGTGGGCGATGAGGTTGCGGATCAGATGCAGCTTGCCGTGGAAAAAATGATCGGCACCGGGTACGACGACCACCGGCAATTCCTGTGGACGGGCCCAGTCGAGCACGTTGGTGAGCGGCACGGTGTCGTCTAGCTCGCCATGCACGATGAGGCTGGAGAGTTTGTCGGGCAGCGGCGGGGTGTCGTACTGACGGGCGCCGTCCGCGGCGCGGCCGGCGGCCATGCCGACCAGCACCAGGCGCTCGACCGGGGTGAGGCCGTCGGCCAGGCGGCAGGCCACCCGGCATTGCACATAAGCGCCAAATGAAAATCCGCCCAGCGCCAGCGGCAGGCTGCCCCAGCGCGACTGCGCCCAGCCGATCACGCTGAGGATGTCCTCGGTTTCACCGTTACCATGGTCGTGCGTGCCTTCGCTTTTGCCCACGCCGCGGAAGTTGGGGCGCACCACCGCATAGCCCAGATCGCGGAAGGCGCGCGCCACGGTATGCGCCACCTTGTTGGTATTGGCGCCGCCATAGAGCGGATGCGGGTGGCAGACCACCGCCAGCCCGCGCACCTCGGCCGGGGTGTCGATCAGCGCGTCGATTGCGCCGGCCGCGCCGCGCAACAGCACGCTTTCGGTGGGGGCGGGGCGGCTCATGAGGCGGCCGCCTCGTCCGGCAGGCGCAGGCGCTCCACGATGCGCCCGTGCACCAGATGGCTGTCGATGATTTCGTCGATGTCCTCCCGATCCACGTAGGTGTACCAGACGTTGTCCGGGTACACCACCAGCACCGGACCGTCGTCGCAGCGGTCCAGGCAGCCGGCCTTGTTGATGCGGATTTTGCCGCGGCCCTTCAGGCCCAGCGCGGCGATGCGGTCTTTGGCGTAGGTCTGCAGCGCGGCCGCCTGGTGGTTATTGCAACAGCTCTCACCGGGCTGGCGCTGGTTGCAGCAGAAAAAGACGTGGTGCTTGAAGTAGCTCATGAGCGCTCCTGTTCGATGGGCCGATTATAGTCGCCGCTCGGCGGCCAGATGCTCGCCGCGCCACAGGCCCAGGGCCGACAAGTAAGCCAGCGCCAGATAGGGCCAGGCTGCCGCGGTGACTGCGGTCAGACCATGAAAATTGAGAAAGTGCCCGGCCGCCGCTGCACTGGTGCGAAACGGCAGATAGGGGTTTTCCGGCATCAGATTGACCAGCGCGGTCGCCGCCAGCATGGCCATGCCGGCCAAGGCGTGCTGCAGTACCCGCGGCAGCAACAGGCAGGCGGCCAGAAGCGGTAACCCGACGAGCAAACCGAGGCGTGCGCCGGGCGTCAGCCAGGCCAGTGGCATGTCGGGCGAATAGAAGCTGAAGGTGGCCAGCGTGGTCAGCGCAAAGGCCAGTATGAACAGCAGGGGAATCGACCACAGCCCGGCGGCGCGCATGATGCAGCGTGCGAACAGCCCCACGCCCAGCACGGTAGTGGCCACATGCGCGGCTTCCAGGCGGATGAAGCGTTCCGGCGCGAAAGCGACCGGGCTGGGCAGCGCCAGCCAGTGGCGCAGATCCCCGCTGCCAAACAGCAGACCGTCGGCGCTCAATTGGGTCAGCAGCCATAATCCGACGAGCAGCAAGCCCAGCTCGCCGGTGTGGCCGCCGATGATGTGCCGGCTGCGCCAGCGCTGCAGTCCGCCCTGGGGGTCGAACAACGCCGGCCCCCAGACTGCGCCGGCCAGCGCCCCGGCCAGCGCGCCCAGCAGGTTGCAGCCCAAATCCAGGTTGGAGGCCACCCGGCTGGGTAAAAAGTTCTGCGCCGTTTCCAGGCTCAGGCTGAGGATGCCGGCGCCCAGTGTGGCGGCCAGAATGCTGCCGGGGCCACCCAGCCGCGGGAACAGCGCGGCCGCGCCCAGAAAACCGAGTGGGAGATAGCCGGCGACGTTGAGTACCAGATCCTCGCTGCGGTAATAACGCGGCCAGGGCGCCAGCAAGTAGTCGAACATCGGCAGACCGCTCGCCTGCCAGCCGGTGAAAGGATGCAGGCAGGCATAGATGACCAGCGCCGCATAAACGAGCGTCAGCTTTAGCGGCAGGTTGGAGGCATGGCGCGCCATCGGGTCGGTCCGGGGAGCGGGAGGTCCGATTCTAACCGCAGGCCGGCTGCCAAAGCGTGGGCGCAGCGGCCGTCAGCGGCCGGGCAGCGGCAGGCGGGCGAGCAGCGCGGCGGGCGAGCAGGCGGTGGCGAGTGCCTCCCAATCCACCGCATCCAGGGTGTTTTTGACCAGCAAACCCAGCTCGGTGTCGCCTTCCATGGTCAGTCGGCGGCAAAAGAACAGCGTGTCGGCGTCTTCCTCGCGCAAAGCCAGGGCGAGGTAATCGCGTACCGTGGCCGACAGCGTCAGATCCGCGTCACTGCCCGCCGGCCAAGGGCGGAAGCCGCGCGCGCCCAGGCCAAAGTCCAGGGTCAGGCCGGCATCGGTGACACACAGGCGCAAGTGGCGGCCGGCAAGCGGTGCGAGCGCTTCGCGAGGCAGAACGCGGCCGAGCGCAAGGTTGAGCGCCAGGCACAGCGCCAGCGCAGGCGGCTGCTGCGGCAGACGGGCGAGCAGGCGGCCGAGCGCCGGGGGCAGGGTAAACGCCGGCAGACGGCGCGCAGCGGCCTGCAAGCGGGCAAAGCGGGATAGGGCGGGAAGGTTCGGCATGGGGCGATCCTGTGGGCGTTCTGGTTCAGGAGGCGACGTACTGTTCGACGCCGGCGCGGCCATGCCAGAAGCCGTTGCATGGTTCCTCGCTCATCCACTGGCGGCTGGCGACCAGCGCCGCCTGCGGGTCGAGTTCGCCGGCGAGCGCGGCGCGGAAGGTGGCGAGCACCGCAGCGGTGTGTTCGCCTTGCGGGCTGATGCGCAGCACCCCGGCGCGTTCGCGCACCGCAGACAGGTCGCCGAGCAAGTTGTAGATGCGCGACGACTGCGTCTGCACGCCGTTGAGGGTGAGAAAGGGCTCGCCTTCACGGGTGCGCAGCACGATGCCGTCGGCCAACCCCAGGCAGCGGAACTCGCAGGTGTCTTTTTGCAGATTGAAGTGGCGTGCGGTGAAACAGCGCGCCGAGTGCGCCAGCGGCAGGCGTCCCCAGGCAAAGATTTCGGTCTCTGGCGCCGGGTCGATGCCGTCCAACAGCGCGCTCAGGGCCTTGTGGGACATTTCCGGCGGCATCACCCAGCGTCGCGCGCCGGCCTCCTGTAGCAGGGCCAGCGTGGCGGGGTTGAACACATTGAGCGTGGGGCCAGCCACCCAGTCGTTGCGGCCGGCTTCGGCCAGCAAGCGTACCGCGCCCATGTCATTGGCTTCGACACTGAACTCGCGCTGCGCGACGATGCGACGCAAGGTCTTGAGGTCGGATTCGGATTCGATCAGCGTTTGGGTGCTGAGCAGCACCTCTTTGCCGGCGGCAGCGAGCATGCCGGCCACTTCCAGCCAGTCGTCCAGGCGCAGTTCATGGCGGCGCGCGCACACCGTTTCGCCCAGATAGACGATGTCGGCCGGGCTGTCGGCGATCTCGGCGTAGAAATCCAGCGTGGCTTGGCGCGGCCAGTAGTAAAGCAAAGGTCCAAGGGCAAGTTTCATGGCGTGTTCGTCGTGGTGGCAGGGCGCGCGGCGCTCATTGGGGCGCTCATTTCCAGGGCCGGTAGTAGGCGCCCAGCGTGTGGCTTTGGCCTTCGGATACCTTGTTGAGCGCGGCCATCCAGGCAGGCTGGACGGTAAAGCTATCGGCATCGGCCATCAGCCGGTCGAGCGCGGCGCGCCACACCTGGGTGACCTGGGCGACATAGGCGGGGCTGCGCTGGCGGCCCTCGACCTTGATCGCCCGCACCCCGGCGCGGGCGAGCGCCGGCAGCAGTTCCAGGGTGTTGAGACTGGTGGGCTCTTCGATGGCGTAATAGGTTTCTCCATTGACCTCGAAGCGGCCCTTGCACAGTGTCGGGTAGCCGGCACGCTCATTGTCGGCAAAACGGTCGATGAGGATGCCGTTGAGCCGTGTTTCCATGCCCTGCGGGGTTTTTTCCCAGCGCACATGTTTGCCGGGCGAGCAGGCGCCGTTGCAGTTGGGCGACTCGCCGGTGGCATAGGCCGACAGCGCGCAGCGCCCCTCGACCATCACGCACAGGCCGCCAAAGCCGAACACCTCGATCTCCACTGGCGTCTTGCCGATGACCTGCTCCACCTGAGCGAGCGATAGCACCCGCGGCAGCACCGCGCGCTGGATGCCGAAGCGCTCATGGTAGAAGTTGATCGCCTCGTAGCTGGTGGCCGAGCCCTGTACCGACAGATGCAGGCGCAGCTGTGGATGGGTTTTGGCGGCGTAAGCCATCAGTCCGGGGTCGGCCAGGATGACCGCGTCCAGCCCCATGTCGGCGGCGCGGTCCACCGCGGCGGTCCAATCCGCCCAGTTGTGGGCCTGAGGGTAGGTGTTGAGCGCCAGCAGCACTTTACGGCCGTGCTGGTGGGCGTAGCGCACGCCTTCGCGCATGGTGGCCGGATCGAAGTTCAGTCCGGTGAAGTTGCGTGCATTGGTGGCGTCTTTGAAGCCGAGATAGACGCAGTCGGCGCCATGGTCGATGGCGGTTTTGAGCGCCGGCAGACTGCCGGCCGGGCAGACCAGTTCGATACGAGGCAATGGGTTCATGCGGTTGCAGGGGCAAAAAAGCCCCGCAACCATAGTGTCAACCCGGTGCCGATGCTTTGATTGGGGTCAAGGGTTGCGCCCGCCGGGTGAAGGTTCTGCCCATCTTTAGCGCGCGTGATGGGTGGCGGCGGCCGCGCGGTGATGGCCGGCCCGCGGACGGTGGTGAGTGGGGCGGCCGAGGTAGCCGCCGATGACCATGCCTATGGCGCTGGCCACCAAACCGATGAGTTGCGGTTCGACTACGCCTTCCGGCATGGTGAATTCCAGCAACAGCCAGGTTGCCAGGCCAAAGGTGATGGCCAGCGCAGCCCCCAGGCTGTTGGCGCGTTTCCAGAATAGCCCGGCGGCCAGCGGCACGAAGGCGCCGGCCAGGGTGACCCGGTAGGCGTTTTCGACCATATGGTGAATGGTCGCTTCGGTGGCGGTGGCATAGAGTGTGACCAAGCCGGTGAAGGCCGCTACGGTGATGCGGGTGCTCCACAACAGGCCGCGGTCGCTCATATTGGGGAAAAAGCCGCGCAGCACGTTCTCCGAGAAGGTCACCGAAGGTGCCAGCAGGGTACCCGAGGCGGTGCTCATGATCACCGACAGCAGTGCGCCGAAAAACACCACCTGGGCGGTAAACGGCATGTAATGGATGATCAGGTGCGGCAGAATCAACTGCGTGTCTTCCTCCATCAGCCGGGCGACCATGTCGGCGTCGATCAGTGTGGCGCAATAGGCCAAAAACAGTGGCACCGCGGCGAAGAAGAAATAGCTCACCCCGCCCAGCGTGGTGCCCCATACCGCAATGCGTTCGTTCTTGGAGGAATTGACCCGCTGGAACACGTCCTGCTGCGGAATCGAGCCCAGCGCCATGGTGAGCAGCGCGGCAACCCAGGCCAGCATGTCGAGCGGTTCCAAGGTGGGCAGCCACTCGAACTTGCCTTCGGCAGCGGCCTTGGAAATCACGGTGTCGAAGCCGCCGGCCATGTCGCCGGCCAGCCAAGTGACATAGAGCAGGCCGATGACGATGACGATCATCTGCACGAAGGTGGTAATGGCCACCGACCACATGCCGCCGAACAAGGTGTAGAGCAGCACCACCGAAGAGCCGATCATCATGCCCTCATTCATCGACACCGCGCCGTCGGAGAGCACGTTGAACACCAGGCCGAGCGCGGTCACCTGCGCGGCCACCCAGCCCAGGTAGGAGGCCACGATGCACAGCGACAGTACCAATTCGGTGCTGCGGTTATAGCGTACGCGGAAAAAATCGCCCAAGGTGAGCAGGTTCATGCGGTACAGCGGGCGGGCAAAGATCAGCCCGAACAGCACCAGGCATAGCGAAGCGCCCAGCGGATCGGAGATCAGTCCGCGAAAGCCCTCGTCGAGAAATGTGGCCGAGATGCCCAGCACGGTTTCGGCACCGAACCAGGTGGCAAACACCATGGCCAGTACGATGTACATCGGCAGATTGCGGCCGGCGACGATATAGTCACGGGCGTTGTGCACCCGGGTGGCGGCCACCAGGCCGATGCCAATGGAAATGACCAGGTAGGCGACGACGAGCCAGAGCAGCATGGGCGGCCTCTCCGCAGGGTTGGGCGTGGTTGTCAGCGGGGCGAAGTGTAGCAACGATCACGGCCAGGGGCGCGGATTTTTTCGCCGATGTTTGAGGCAAAGGCAGCCAATGCCGCTGAACTTGCAGCAAGTTGCGCACAAAAAAGGTGCGCGCTGCCGGACCGCCGGTCAGCCGCGGTTGCGCGCTGCCGCAGGTAAGCTGGCGAGCACCTCGCACACCGTGGCGGCGGCCTGCTCGGCCAGCTCGGCGTCGATGATCAGCGGTGGCGACAGGCGCAGCACGCTGCGGTGGGTGTCGCGGGTGGCGATGCCGCGGGCGAGCAGCAGTTCTGCCGCCAGTCCGGCCGAAGCGCCCTCGGGGTGCAGCTCGACGCCGGTCAGCAGGCCGCGGCCGCGGATCTCGCGTACGCAGGACGGGCAGTCGGCGCGTAAGCGCTCGCGCAGGCGCTGTCCCACACGCTCGGCGTGTTCCCAGATACGGGTTTCCCACAGCAGATCGAGCACTTCCAGCGCCACGGCCGCCCCCAGTGGGTTGCCGCCGAAGGTGGAGCCGTGGTCGCCAGGGGTAAACACATCCATCACCGCGCGGTCGGCCAGAAAGGCGGAGACCGGCAGCAGACCGCCGCCGAGCGCTTTGCCAAGAATGAGCCCGTCCGGGCGCACGCCGTCATGGTCGCAACCGAGCAGGCGGCCGGTACGTCCCAGCCCGGTCTGCACCTCATCGGCGATCAGCAGCACATTGTGGCGCCGGCAAATTTGCGCGCAGCGCGCAAGATAGCCCGCTGGCGGCACTAGCACGCCGCCTTCGGCCTGGATGGGTTCGACCAGAAACGCCGCGGTGTTGGGCGTGATCGCCTCCTCCAGTGCCTGCGGGTCGCCGTAGGGGATGCGCCGCAGACCCGGGGGGAAGGGGCCGAAGCCTTGACGATATTGGGCCACCGAGGACAAACCGACGATTGCGATCGAGCGGCCATGGAAATTGCCGTGACAGGCGATGATTTCTGCCGCGTCGGTAGGCACGCCTTTGACCTGGTAGGCCCATTTGCGCGCTGCCTTGAGTGCGGTCTCCACCGCCTCCAGGCCGGTATTGACCGGCAGGGCGCGCTCATAGCCAAACAAGACACACAGGCGTTCGAGCAGTAGCGGCAGGCGATCGTTGGAATACGCGCGCGAAGTCAGCGCCAGGCGGCTGGCCTGTTCGGTGAGCGCCTGCACCAAGCGTGGGTGAGCATGGCCGAAGCTCGCCGCGGAATAGGCGCTCATCATGTCCAGATAGCGGCGTCCTTCCACGTCCCACAGCCACACGCCCTCGCCGCGCTGAAACACCACCGGCAGCGGGGCGTAGTTGTGGGCGCCGAATTCGCGTTCGCGGGCACGCAGCAGATAGGTGTTGGGGCCCAGCGCGGCTTCGGCAAACGTTTTGACCCAGCCCGCGGCTACGCCCTGCGGGTCGCGCTCGGGCAGATATTCGACGATCTCCAGCGCCACCAGATCGCCACAACTGCGCAAGACGTGCAACACATCGCCCAGCGCGCGCGCCGACAAACCGCCGGGGGCCGGGCACAGCACTGCGGGCAGCTCCGCCGGATCGACCGCGTCCAGATCGATGCTGACGCCAAAACCCGCGGTTGCGCTGCGCGCTATGGTGAGCGCATCGCAAAAAACCGCATCCAGACCGCGGCGGCGCACCTCGGCCATGCCGAAAATCCGTACCCCCAGGCGGGTAAGGCGTTCGAGTTCCTCGGCCTCCCAGTCGCGCGCGCCGATCACACATACATGGGCGGGGTCCAGGCGCGGGCCGGGCACCTCGGTGAGCGCCTCGGCCCCTTCGCCCAGCAGTGCGGCCAGCGGCATGCCATGGATGTTGCCGGAGTGGGTGCTGGTGTCGGTGTGGCTGTCCAGATGGGCATCGATCCAGATCAGACCGAGCGGGCCGCGCGTCTGAAGACGGCGTGCCATGCCGCGCCAGGTGCCCACGGCAACCGAATGGTCGCCGCCGAGCACCAGCGGCAGGCTGTCGTCGGGCAGCGCGGCGATATGATCGGCCAGCCGGCGGGCATAGGCGCCTGCCGCGGCGAGCCGTTCGGCGGCAGGCGCGCCCGCAGGCAGGTGGGTCTGAGCTGGCTGCAGCACCGTGTCGAGCGCTGCGGCGCAGCCGCGAACCTGTAGCGCGTGAAGCAGGCCGGCGGCCAGCAGCGCGTCGGGGGCCTGCGCCGGGCCGGGTGCGGGAGCGCCGAGCGCCGTGGCGGCGCCGATTATCCGGATGGTGGGGCGTGGGCCGTGGGGGAGCGGAGCGGGTGGGGTCATGATCGCCTGCCTCAGGTCCGATGAACACCGGGCCGGGCGCCGGCGTGCGCCGCAAGCGCCCGTCATGCCCGTTTGATGACCGGCAGGCGGAATCGTTCAGCCCATCAGGCGCGCCAGTTCAAAACCGATCAGTACTGCGAGCAACAGGGTGAGCACGGCGATCAACCGCCCTTGCCGGCGCTGGGTGATGGCCAGGCGGGCAATGTCGTCGCGGACCGCTGTTTGCTGACGGGCGGGCTCGGCCAGCGCCTGATGCACCAGACGCGGCAGTTGTGGCAGGGTGCCGACCCAGTTCGGAGCTTCTTCACGGATGCCGCGGTAGAGCGCGCGCCAGCCCACCTGTTCGTCCATCCAGCGCTCCAGGAAGGGCTTGGCGGTTTTCCACAAATCCAGTTCCGGGTCGAGCTGGCGGCCCAACCCTTCGATATTGAGCAGGGTTTTTTGCAGCATGACCAGTTGGGGCTGCACCTCCATCTCGAAGCGACGGGCGGTTTGGAACAGGCGCAGCAGCGTTTTGCCGAAGGAGATGTCTTTGAGCGGCTTGTCGAAGATCGGCTCGCACACCGCGCGGATGGCGCTCTCGAACTCGTCCACCCTGGTCTTGGCCGGCACCCAGCCGGCGTCGATGTGGGCCTGAGCCACACGCTTGTAATCGCGCTTGAAAAAGGCCAAGAAATTGGTTGCCAGGTAGTTTTTGTCGGTGTCGGTCAGTGTGCCCATGATGCCGAAGTCGAGCGCGATATAGCGCCCGTCGGCATGCACGAAGATGTTGCCGGGGTGCATGTCGGCGTGGAAAAAACCGTCGCGGAACACCTGGGTGAAAAAAATCTCCACGCCGGCGCGTGACAGCCGCGACAGATCGATGCCTTGTGCGACGAGCGTCGCGGTCTGCGAGATCGGCACGCCGTGCATACGCTCCATCACCATCACCGACTTGCCGCACCAGTCCCAGTACACTTCGGGCACGATCAGCAGTTCCGAACCGCTGAAGTTGCGCCGCAGTTGCGAGCAGTTGGCCGCTTCGCGCATCAGGTCGAGTTCGTCGGCGAGGTATTTGGCAAACTCGCCGACCACTTCGCGCGGCTTCAAGCGCCGGCCCTCGGGCCATACCTTCTCCAGGACGATGGCGGCGGCCTCCATCAGCGCCAAATCGTGGGCGATGACCCGCTCGATACCGGGGCGCAACACCTTCACCGCAACTTCGGTGCCGTCGGGCAAGCGGGCGAAATGGACCTGCGCCACCGAGGCAGAGGCCACCGGCGTGCGGTCGAAGTCCAGGAATACTTCATCGACCGGTTTGCCGTAGAAATCTTCCAGCACCGCGATCGCCTGCGCGGTGGGAAAAGGCGGTACGCGGTCTTGCAATAGCGCCAGCTCGTCGGCCAGATCCGGCGGCAGCAGGTCGCGCCGGGTCGATAGCATTTGGCCGAATTTGACGAAGATCGGACCGAGCGACTCCAGCGCCCGGCGCAGTCGCACCGCACGCGGCTCTTCAAAGCGCCGCCAGAAAAACAGCACTTGCCACAGGCGTGCCAGGCGTCCGCTGCTGTCGGCGTCCAGCACGATGCGGTCCAGGCCGAAGCGCAGGCCGACGGTGACGATCTTGACGAGGCGGAACAGGCGCACTGGGACGAGGCGAACGATGCAAAGGACGGACTTTATCGGAGAGTGTCGTGCGCCGTCGAGAGCCGCGGCGCGCACGCTTACGCGCTGTTGCGTGTGCCGCGCCGGGGCGGGGTGCGCGATCCGTTATAATTGAGCGCTTTTTTGTTCTTGCGAGTGCCATGAGCGCCGATCCGAAAGTTCTCCTCACCGACCTGTTACGTGCCGCATTGAAGAGCGTCGCGCCCGCGCAGGCCGATGCCACTATCGTGCTGGAACGTCCCAAGCAGGCCAGCCACGGCGATTTCGCCACCAATTTGGCCTTGCAACTGGCCAAGCCCTTGCGCCGTAACCCGCGCGAGCTGGCCGCCCTGCTTTTGGCCGAACTGCCGGCTTCTCCTCTGGTGGCCAAGGCCGAGGTGGCCGGCGCGGGATTCATCAATTTCACCCTGGCTGCGCAGGCCAAGACCGCGGTGGTGCGCGAAGTGCTCACCCGCGGGGCCGATTACGGGCGCGGCGCGCACAAGGGTGTCAAGGTGCAGGTCGAGTTCGTTTCCGCCAACCCCACCGGGCCGCTGCATGTGGGCCACGGGCGCGGTGCGGCCTATGGTGCTTCGCTGTCCGATCTGCTCGAACTGGCCGGCTATGAGGTCGTCCGCGAGTACTACGTCAATGATGCCGGCCGGCAAATGGACATTCTGGCACTGTCGACCTGGCTGCGTTATCTGGCTTTTTTTGGCATCCAGGTGGAGTTTCCGCCCAACGCCTATCAGGGCGACTACGTGATCGACATGGCGCGCGAGCTCAGCAATGCGCACCAGGACCGCTTTGCCAAGGTCACGCTGGAGCAGGTGCTGGCCGGCACGCCCGGCCTGCCCCCGGCCGAGCGCAAGGATGAGGCGGCGGTGCAGCAGCGCGAGGCGCATCTGGATGCGCTGATCGCCAATGCCAAGCGCCTGCTGGGCGAGGACTATGCCTGGGTGCATGGCTTTGCGCTCAATGAGCAACTCAGTGACTGCCGCGAGGATTTGGCCGAGTTCGGGGTGCGCTTCGATAAGTGGTTTTCCGAACAAAGCCTGTTCGACACCGGGCTGGTCGAGCGCGCCATCGGGCAATTGGAACAAGCCGGCCACATCTATGTGCAAGATGGCGCCAAGTGGTTCCGTTCGACCGAATTCGGCGATGAGAAAGATCGTGTGGTGCAGCGCGAAAACGGCTTATTCACCTACTTCGCCTCGGACATCGCCTACCATCTGAACAAGTACGAGCGCGGCTTTGACCGCATCATCGATATCTGGGGCGCCGATCACCACGGCTATATCCCGCGGGTGCGCGGCGCGATTGCCGCGCTCGGCCTGCCACCGGAAAAGCTGGAGGTGGCCTTGGTGCAGTTTGCGGTGCTGTACCGCAACGGGCAAAAAACCTCGATGTCGACCCGCGCTGGCGAATTCGTCACCCTGCGCCAGTTGCGCCGCGAAGTCGGTAACGATGCCTGCCGCTTTTTCTATGTGCTGCGTAAAAGCGATCAGCACCTGGACTTCGATCTGGACCTGGCCAAAAGCCAGAGCAACGAAAATCCGGTGTACTACGTGCAATATGCCCATGCGCGGGTGTGCTCGGTGCTGGCGCAATGGGGCGGCGAAGTGGCCGAGCTCTGCGAGGCCGATCTCGGGCGCTTGCAAAATGCGCGCGAGCTGGCGCTGTGCGCCCGTCTGGCGAGCTACCCGGAATTGGTGCAAAGCGCCGCAGCTGACTATGCGCCGCATCAGATCGCCTTCTATCTCAAGGATCTGGCCGCCGAATTCCACGGCTGGTACAACGCCGAGCGCATGTTGGTGGACGATGAAGCGCTCAAGCTCGCCCGCCTGGCGCTGGCCGCTGCGGTACGTCAGGTGCTGGCCAGCGGCTTGAAGGTGCTCGGCGTCTCGGCCCCGGCGTCGATGTAGGCATTGGAGGCAAACGTGAGTCGCCCGCGCAAACCCGTGAAGCAATCGACAAACCGGCCGGCCCGCAGTGGCGGCGGCACGGTCATTGGTTTGTTCATCGGTCTGGTGCTCGGTGCGGTGTTCGCGGCCGGCGCAGCCTGGTATTTCACCCGGGCCAATCCCTTTCAGGCGCCGCCGACCAGTCCGCGTGTGCCGGACGCAGAGCGGCCGCCGGTGGCTTTGCCCGGCAAGCCCGGCGACCGCCCGGTGGTGAAGCAGGATTTCCAGTTCTACAAGATTTTGCCGCAAGGCGAAGGCGCGCAGACCGAATCGGCACCGCCGGCAACGCCGCCGGCGCCGGCAACGGTCGAACGCCTGTATCTGCAAGTGGGAGCTTTCGAAGATCCGGCCGAAGCGGACAACCTGAAGGCGCGTCTGGCACTGGCCGGTATCGACGCCAGCGCCCAACGCGGCCGCAGCGCCGACGGACGCACTGTGCATCGGGTACGCATCGGCCCGTTCAGCAGCCCCGAGGAGATGGCACCCATGCGCTCGCGTCTGGCCGAAGGCGGCTTTACCGCCACCGTGGTGCGTGCTGCGCCTTAGCGCCGACTCCGCGCCTCTTTTGGGAACATCGCCGGCCGGGCTGCGTCTATTTGCCTCCTTCTGCTTTCCAAGTGATACGGAGAACCGCATGAACCGTCGTACCGTCCTCAAGCAACTCGTTGCGCTGGGTGCTTTCGCCTCCCCGCTTGCCAGCGTCTTGGCGCAGCAAGAAGGAAGTTTCACCGTGCTCGATCCGGCCCAGCCGACCGACGATCCTGCGCGTATCGAGGTGATCAAGTTCTTCCATTACGGTTGCCCGCATTGCGCCGCACTGGCGCCCTTGATCCATGAATGGGCCAAGGCGCAGCCACAGGATGTGCGGTTCCGCCATGTGCCGGTGATCTGGAACAGCGCCCAATTGCAGGGGCTGGCGCGCTTGTATTACACCGCCGAGGTCAGCGGTGTGCTGGAGACCTTGCATCCGCAAATTTTCGATGCAGTTCAGAAGCAGAAGCGTCCGCTGCATACCGAAAGCGGCGTGCGCGAGTGGCTGGCCGGCAAAGTCGCCGACGTGGGCGGCTTTATGAAGGTTTATCAGTCATTCGGTGTGCAATCGATGCTCCAACGCGGCAACCAGTTGGCGGCGGCGATGAAGATCAACGGTGTGCCCACGCTGGTGGTCGAGGGCAAATACCTGACCTCCAGTTCAATGGCCGGCGGCCATGAGGGCGCGATTCGTGTGCTCGATCAGCTGGTTGCGCGGGCGCGGCGGGAACGCGGCAAAGCTTGAGTGTCGCCATCGGCGGTCGGCACGCTCGAGGATCACGAACGGAACTGACTCGGACAGGATGCGGGATGGACGGAGAAACCACAGAAAAACGGCGACGGCAGCGGTTTTTGGCCACCCGTCGCGGCGAGGTTTGCTTTTGGGTGCTGATCGCCGGTCAAAAGCTCGCGCTCAATGACTTGTCCCTGGAAGGCTTTGCCTATCCGTGCACCACGCCGCCGGTGTCCGGGCAAAGCTTTGATTTTGTGCTGCTGCGACGCGGCGTGCCCGACGAGATCCGCGGGCAGGCCCAGGTGGTGAACTTTGTCCACAGTGCCGACGGTGGGCAGGCCGGCTGCCGCTTCATTCAGTTGGCTGCAGACGGTGCGGAGCGTCTGGAGGACTGGTTGATTGCCCATGTGCTGGCCAATGCTACGGTGCGCATCACCGAGCAGGATGCACGGACGATCGTTGCCGGCGGATCGTTGATCTGACCCGCCGGCAACGATCGCACGGCGCCGATCAGGCCGGGCTGGCCGCGGGGGTGCGCGGCATGCGCCGTCGCTGCATCCAGATCACCAGCCCGAGCACCAGCAGGGCAGGAATAAAGACCCATTCCTTGGCGGGACGCTCGGCCGGCAGTTCCACAGCGGTCACTACAAAGCCGAATTCGATGCCCAAGCGCTCGGCTTGGGAGCCGAATTGCACACCGGATATTTGCAAGTCTTCGCCGATCGGCATCACGGTCAGGCCCGAAAAGGCCAGGCGTTGACGTCCGTTGAGCGGCTCGCCCTGGGCATTGGTGGCGGGGCCCAGCGGCAGCAGCACGCCCTTGGAGACGGCCTTGCCGTCGATGTTGGTGCCTTCGATCCAGATACGCAGCCGGTCATTGGCGCGCGCTTTTTCCGCCAGTTCGATCAGTCGTCCGCCGTGTACATCCTCATAAGGCGGGAAAATCATGTCCATGAAAAAGCCGGGACGGAACAGGCAGAAGGTCACCAGGATCAACAGCAACGCTTCATGGAAGCGGTTGCGGGTCAGGAACCAGCCTTGCGTGGCGGCGGCAAAGGTGAGGCTGGCGAGTATCGCACTGCCCACGGTCAGCGCCAGCTCCCACAGGTTGTCGATGCCGATCAACAGCAGCTGCGTGTTGAAGATGAACATGAAGGGCAGAATCGCGGTGCGGGCGCTGTAGCCGAAGGCGGTCAGACCGGTGCGGATCGGGTCGCTATTGGCGATGCCGGCGGCCGCATAGGACGCCAGGCCGACCGGCGGGGTGACATCGGCCATCAGCCCAAAATAGAACACGAACATATGCACCGCAATGAGCGGCACCAGCAAGCCGGACTGCGCGCCCAGTTCCACTACCACCGGCGCCATCAGTGTGGACACCACGATGTAGTTGGCGGTGGTCGGCAAACCCATGCCAAGGATCAGGCAGATCACCGCCACCATGATCAGCATCACCATCAGGTTGCCGCCGGAGATGATTTCCACCAGTTCGGTCATCACCAGCCCGACACCGGTCAGCGTGACCGTGCCGACGATGATGCCGGCGGTGGCGGTGGCAATCCCGATGGCGATCATGTTGCGCGCGCCGGTAGCCAGGCCGGTGATCAGATCCTGGAAGCCTTGGCGGGCGGCCGCGCCGTAGTGGCCGGTTTTGCGGAAGAAGGCAAATAGCGGCCGCTGGGTGACCAGGATGAAGATCAGGAACATGGTGGCCCAGAAGGCTGAGAGCGCCGGCGAGAGCTGCTCCACCATCAGGTTCCAGATCAGCGCCACCACCGGCAGCAGGAAGTGCAGGCCGGATTTCAGCGTGGGACCGATCTCGGGCAGGTACTCCATCGGCTCCTTGGGGTCGTCCATGTGCAGTTCGGGATAGCGGGCGCTGTAGGCGATCAGGCCGACGTAGGCGAGGAACATCAAGCCGCCGATGATGACGAAGGAGGCCTCACCCGCGAGCGTCTTGATCCAGCCGAAGCCGAAGTAGACGATGGCAGCGAGAATGATCAGGCCGGAGACCGTCATCGTGGTGCTCACCATCGTCCGCTGCCAGGGCAGCGGTTCGCGCCGCGGGATGCCCTGCAGGTTCATCTTCATCGCTTCCAGGTGCACGATGTAGAACAGCGCGATGTAGGAAATCAGCGCCGGCAGGATGGCGTGTTTGAGCACCTGCACATAGGAGATGCCGACATATTCGACCATCAGGAAGGCCGCCGCGCCCATGACTGGCGGCATCAGTTGGCCGTTGACCGACGAGGCTACTTCCACCGCCGCCGCTTTGTCCGGGCGGTAGCCGACGCGCTTGATCAGCGGGATGGTGAAGGTGCCGGTGGTGACCACGTTGGCGATCGATGAGCCGGAGATCAGCCCGGTGGAGGCCGAGGCCACCACCGCCGCCTTGGCCGGGCCGCCGCGCAAGTGGCCAAGCAAGGCGATGGCCGATTTGATGAAGTAATTGCCCGCACCCGCAGTCTCGAGCAGGGCACCAAAGAGCACGAACAGGAAGATGAAACCGGCCGACACGCCCAGCGCCACGCCGAACACCCCTTCGGTGGACAGCCACAGATGGCTCATGCCTTTGGCCAGTGAAGCGCCGCGGTGGGCGATGATCTCGGGCATGTATGGCCCGAAGAAAATGTAGATCAGGAACGCTGCGGCGAGGATCACCATCGGCAGGCCCAGGGCGCGGTGGGCCGCTTCCAGCAACAGTGCCAGGCCGCATACGGCCACTGCCAGATCGAGCGTGGTCGGCAAACCCGGCCGGTTGGCCAATTCGGAATAAAACAGGAAGAGATAGCCGGTACAGAAGGCGGCAGCAAGCGCCAGTAGCCAGTCGAGCAGGGGCACGTAATGGCGCGGCGAGGACTTCATGGCCGGGTAAGCGGCAAAGGCCAGAAACACCGCAAAGGCCAGATGGATGGCACGCGACTCGGTATCGTTGAGGATGAAAACGCCGAGCGAAAACGGCAGCGGCGAGGCGATCCACAACTGGAACAATGACCAGACGATGGCTGCCGCAAGCAGGAATTTGGCTGCCAGCCCGGTCGGCTGACGTCCGCCGGTATCGGCTTCGGCGACGATGCGCTTGAGCTCTTCGTCGCTCAGTTCATGGTGTGGGGAAGGGGTTTTGTTTCGATCGATGGAGCCAGAGTCAGAGCGGGCCATGCACCGCACCTCCCGGTTGTAACGCAAAACGAATAATTCGCGGCCTGGCTTTTGGCCAGTTGCCGCGCAGGCGTGCCAGAATGCACCGGGGCGGCTCCTGGCCGCCCCGGTGGGTGAGGGAAAGGCTTACATCCAGCCCTTTTCTTTGTAGTACTTCACCGCGCCATCATGCAGCGGGGCGGACAGACCGTTCTTGATCATCTCCTCGGCCTTGAGGTTGGCAAAGGCCGGATGCAGGCGCTTGAATTCATCGAAATTCTCGAACACCGCCTTGACCATGGTATAGACCACATCGCTGGGCACCTTGGTCGAGGTGACGAAGGTGGCCAGCACGCCGTAGGTGGTGGTCGGTTCCGGGTTGTTGGCATAGAGCCCGCCCGGGATGGTGGCCACCGCGTAGTACGGGCGTTCGGCTATCAGTTTTTCCACGGCCGGGCCGGTCAGCGACACCAGCTTGGCGCCGCAGGTGGTGGTCGGGTCCTGGATGTTGGCCGAGGGGTGGCCGACGCCGTAGAAGAAGCCGTCGATCTTGTTGTCGCACAGCGCCGCGCCGTGTTCGTCGGCCTTCAACTCGGAAGCCAGGGAGAAGTCCGAGAGTTTCCAACCCATGGCGTTGAGCAGCTCCTCCATCGAGGCGCGGGTGCCGGAGCCCGGGTTGCCGACGTTGAAGCGCTTGCCCTTCAGATCGTCGAAGGTCTTGATGTTCGCCTCTTTGCGGGTGAGCACGGTAAATGGCTCGGGATGGATGGAGAACACCGCACGCAAGTCTTTGTTGGGGCCTGCGTCCTTGAAGCTGCTGGTGCCGTTGTAGGCATGGTATTGCCAGTCGGATTGAGCCACGCCAAAGTCCAGCTCCCCGGCACGGATGGTGTTCAGGTTATAGACCGAGCCGCCGGTGCTTTCCACCGAGCAGCGGATGCCATGCTGGGCGCGGTCTTTGTTGATCAGCCGGCAAATCGCGCCACCGGCGGCGTAATACACGCCGGTGACCCCGCCGGTGCCGATGGTGACGAACTTCTGCTGGGCCTGGGCCGGGGCGGTGCCCAGGGCGCCGACAAGCGCGAATGCGGCGGCCAGTGCGGTGAGCTTCTTCTTCATGCTTTCCTCCTGATGATGTGTCATCACACGATTGGACGATCCCGTTCGGTGCGGGCTCTTTTGGAGCCCGCCCCCACTGGCGGGGGACGGAAAGTGGTTCAGCTTGGCATGCCAGCTCCCCAGCTGTCAGCTAGGGATTGCCCGAAGTTATCGGTCTGTGCCGTGTGGCGCAAGTGTATTCGTCACCCGCCACGGGCGCCGGGCGCCCTGCGGACCGGCAGCGGGAAGCGCGAACTCGTCGTCCGGCACCGCCGGTGTGCGCCCGCCGATGCGATCGGCGATGATGCGGGCGCTGCCGCAGGCCAGGGTGAAGCCCAGTGCGCCGTGTCCGACGTTGAGCCACAACCCCGGCACCCCGCTGGCGCCGAGGATGGGACGGCCGGTCGGTGTGGCCGGGCGCAGGCCGGCCCAGGGCTGGATATGCGCCAAATCGACGCCGGCGCCGAAGGTCTGACGGGTTTCGCGCACCAAGGTGGCGATCCGCTCAGCGGACAGATTGTCATCGTAACCGACGATGTCGGCCATGCCGGCTACCCGCAGTTGCTCGCCCAGGCGCGCATAGACGATTTTGCGCTGAAAGTCGGTCACGCTCAGGGTCGGCACCGCCGCGGGGTCGCGTACCGGCGCGCTGATGCTGTAGCCCTTGAGCGGGTAGATCGGCAGATCGATGCCGCAGCCTGCGGCCAGTGCGCGCGCGCCGACGCCGTTGGTTAGCACACAGGCCGAAGCGGGCAGTTCCGCCGCGTGGCCTTCCGGGGTGCGTAAGCTCAAAGCGGCCAGTGTGCCGTCTCGTAACACCAGCTCCTCCACCGCGTGGCCGAGCATCAGTTGGGCGGGGTTGTCGCCCTGTTGCAGGCGCTCGGCCAGCGCCAGGCAGAGCTTGTGGCAGTCGCCGGCTTCTTCGCTGCGGGTGAGGATGCCGCCGACGATTTGTTCGCGCACACCGGCAAGTGCCGGCTCGGCATCCACGCAGCCGGCGGCATCCAGCGCTGTCTGTTCGCTGGCCAACTCCGGCTGGCTGGCAAGTAGCGCACGCGCCGAAGCGAAGCTTTTGGCATCGCGATAGACCACCAGCTTGCCGTTGCGCCGGTAGTCGAAGGCCAGACCGTGGCGCTCGACCAGATCGTGAACCAGGCGCTGGCTATAGAGCGCCAGCGGCAGCAGCGCAGCCACCGAGCGCAGTTTGTCGTGGGCATTGCAGGCGCGCAGGAAATCGGCGATCCAGCGCCATTGGGCGGGGTCGAAGCGCGGCAAAAACCGCACCGGGGCGTCGCGACTGAGCATCCAGGCGGGAATCTTGGCCAGGACGTCCGGATCGGCCAACGGCGCGATGTAGCGGTAACTCAACTGCCCGCCATTGCCTTGGCTGGTGCCGCTGCCCACCACCGGGGCGCGTTCGATCACGGTGACGCGATGACCGTCTTCGCGCAAAGCCCAGGCGGTGGTAAGCCCGACGATGCCGGCGCCGATGACCACGATGTCCATGACGATGTTCCTGCTGACTGAATAACTGCAAACGATAGCCGTTGCGCAAGATACCAATCATGCAGATCATGGGCATGGGTATGTTTGAAAGACATTGGATTGCCATGCGTCTGCGTCAGATCGAAGTCTTCCGCGCGGTCATGCTGACCGGTTCGGGCAGCGCGGCCGCCCGCTTGCTGGGCGTGTCCCAGCCGGTGGTATCGAGGGTGTTGAGCCATGCCGAGCTCGGCCTGGGTTTTGCGCTGTTCGAGCGCCGCCACGGGCGGCTGGTGCCCACGCCCGAGGCCCGCGCACTGTTTGCCCAGGTGCAGCGCGCCTGGGGCGAGATCGAGCGCATCGAGGCGCTAGCGGCCAATCTCAGGCGCGGAGCCAGCGGCCTGCTGCGCGTGGCGGCGACGCCTTCACTGGCTACCGCCTTGCTGCCCGAGGCGCTGGCAGCGATGCGTGCCGCCCATCCCGGAGTGGTTTGCGATTTGTGGGCCAGCCACACGCGCGAAATCGAGGCGCATTTGCTGGCATGGGAGGTCGACGCCGGGTTTGCCATCGAACCGCCCGAGCAGGCAGCGGTGGCACTCACACCCTTGTGTCAGGGCGAGATGGTGCTGGCCGCCCCGCGCGAGTGGACGGCCGGCGTGCTGCGCCTTGGGGAGCGCGCCTGGCTCGCCGGGCGGCCGTTCATCGCGCTGGCCGAGGCTACATCGCTGGGCGAGCGCCTGTCGGCCCGGCTGTCGGCGGCCGAATGGTCGCCCGCTCAGGTTCTGCGGGTACAAACTTATGCGCTGGCTGGCACCCTGGTCGAACGCGGCCTGGGTTACGCCTTTTTGGACAGTTTCACCGCCGCTACGCTGACACCGGCGCGGGTGGTGCTGCTGCGCACCGATCCGCCGATCGGCTTCAGCCTGAGCAGGATGAGCTCGGTCGGCGCCGCCCCATCGGTGCTGCTGGGCCGGCTATGCGACTGTCTGGTGCAGGCAGCAGCGCTGTCGGCCAGCCGCTTAAAGGCGCGGCTGGCCAGCGAGGCGCTGAATTTGCGCGCTGTCGGTGGGGAAGGTTGAACGTGTCGACGGCCGGCGCTGTCCTGCCGCAAACCTGGCTGCTTACAATTCCGCCTGCAACCCACTTCAGCATTTTTGCCGCCATGACGGAACCGGTCGATGAATTCACCGATGCGCTCGGCACCGTGCATCGCCCCGCCAAGGGCGAGGTACGCATCGTCTCACTGGTGCCGTCGTTGACCGAGTTGATCTGCGATCTGGGGCTGGCTGCGCACCTTGTCGGACGCACCGGCTTTTGCATTCATCCGCGTCAGACGCTGCGCACGGTGTCCAAGGTGGGCGGCACCAAGGATGTGAAAATCGACCGTGTGCGCGCGCTCGCGCCGACGCATTTGATTGTCAATATCGACGAGAATCGGCGTGAAACGGTGGAGGCACTGGCGGCCTTCGTCCCGCATGTGATCGTCACCCACCCGTGCACCCCACAAGACAATTTTGCGCTCTACCGGCTGTTTGGCGCAGTGTTCGACCGTCGCGCCGAAGCCGAGCGCTTGTCCGCCGAATTGGCTGCGGCCTTGGCTGCGGCCCACAGCGTGGCCGCCGGCCTGCCGCCGGAGCAGGTGATCTATCTGATCTGGCGCGAGCCGTGGATGGGCGTGGCGCGCGACACCTACATTGCCGCCACCCTGGCCGCGGTGGGCTGGCTCACCCTGCCGGCGGCAAGTCAGGTGCGTTATCCGCAGATCGACTGGCAGGCGCCAGGTATGCAGGCGGCCGTGCGGGTGTTCGCGTCCACCGAACCCTATCGCTTCGGCGAGCGCCATCTGGCTGAAATCCGCGCCCTGTCCGGCGGTCTGCCGGTCAGCCTGATCGACGGCGAAATGACCTCCTGGTACGGTAGCCGGGCGGTGGCCGGGCTGCGCTATCTGAGTGCCCTGCGGCGGACCTTGTCTGCAGGTCCAAGGCCGTGAGCCGCCTGAGACCTGCGGGTCGCAGGCGCTTACAGCCGGCCGCGGAAGGGGCGCACCATCACCTTGTCGCCGGCTGCCACCGCGCCTTGTGCTTCGTCGAGCACGATGAAGCAGTTGGCTTCGGACATCGAGCGCAGCACACCCGAACCCTGAGCGCCGGCTAAGCGCACCTGGCCGCCTTCGAGAATCGCGCGCACGAACTCACGCCGGCCGGGCTTCTTTTGGATCGGGTCGCGGCATACCGCCTCGAATAGCGGCAACTCGGGCAAAGGCGCCACGCCCATCAGTTTTTGCAGCGCGTCCTGCACGAACTCCAGGAAGGTCACCATCACCGCGACCGGATTGCCGGGCAGGCCAAAGAGCCAGGCCGACCCGATCCGCCCGAAAGCCATCGGCCGGCCGGGCTTGATCTCGAGCTTCCAGAAACTGACCTCGCCCAGCCGGCCTGTGATTTCGCGGATGAAATCGGCCTCGCCCACCGACACCCCACCGCTGGTCAGGATCACATCGGCACAGGCCGCGGCCTCGGTAAATGCGGCTTCGACCGCGTCGGGGGTGTCGCGCACCACCCCCATGTCGATCAGCTCGCAACCGAGCTGGCTCAACAGGCCAAAGAGCGTGTAACGGTTGCTGTCGTAGATCTGGCCGGGCGCCAGCGGCTGGCCGATGCTGGCGATCTCGTCCCCGGTGGAGAAGAACGCCACCCGCAGCCGGCGCACCACCGCGACTTCGGCAATGCCCAGTGAGGCGATCAGGCCCAGTTCGGCCGGGCCGATGCGTTTGCCGGCGGGAATCGCCGGCCGGCCGGCGGCCAGATCCTCGCCGGCGCGGCGCAGGTTCTGGCCGGCACGCTGGCCGGGCGGCACCACCACCTGTGCGCCCTCGACGCGGACCTCCTCTTGCACCACGACGGTGTCGGCGCCATGCGGCATGACTGCCCCGGTCATGATCCGCACCGCCTGCCCCGGCCCGACCAGCCCGGAAAACGCCTTGCCGGCGAACGCGGTGCCGACCACCTCGAGCCGGGTCTCGGCATCCGGCGCGAGATCGGCCGCGCGTACCGCGTAGCCGTCCATCGCCGAATTGTCATGGGCCGGCACATCGAAGGGGGCGATCACCGCCTCGGCCAGCACCCGGTTGAGCGCGGCCCGTATTGCGACCCGCTCGACACCGCGAATCGGCGTCAGTGCATCGAGCATGGCGTGACGCGCCTCTTCGGCGCGCAGGGTATGACGGGGGGGCGTGGTGGGTTTGCTCATCGTTCTGGTGCTCTTAGGATCGGCTGCTATGCGGCACTGCGCATTGACTTCACGGCCACTGAGGTCAAGCATGCGCA